>PFFW01000093.1:0-519 GCA_002781745.1 Rhodospirillales bacterium CG15_BIG_FIL_POST_REV_8_21_14_020_66_15 | reverse complement strand
TGGGGAGGAGATAAAATGAACAAAAAATAGACTACTTTATATAAACGATTAAAAACTATGCAGCATACAAGCGGAGCTCAGCCGCATTCCGGATCGTATACCGCTCCACCGAAGAACAGGCCGCTCGCCGTGCCCGTCCCCTCCGTTTTCCAGTCCGCCCCAGGCAGCGCAAGACCGAGGGGACGCACGGCGTCGCGGTAAATGTCTGGCCGGTATACGCGGCTCGCGACGGCACAGATATCCGTGTCCTGGTCGATCTGGCGCCAGCGGATCATCTGCTCCGCGAACCAGGCGGCGTGGGAGCGCCAGGGAAAGGTGGCATCGTCGCGAAAGAAGGTGATGAAATCCGGGTCCGTGACGGTCTCGGCCGACCCGCACCCCGGAAGGATGCCGGCCATGGCCTGGGCAAGAATCGGTGCGGCGATGCCCAGGTAGCGGGGGGCCGCCAGGATGTCCGCGACGGCCAGGCGGTTTTCCGGCTGTTCGATCCATTGCGCGGCTTCAACCAAGGCCCGGATC
>PFFW01000186.1 GCA_002781745.1 Rhodospirillales bacterium CG15_BIG_FIL_POST_REV_8_21_14_020_66_15 | reverse complement strand
TTCCGGATTTTCGCAGCACCACGGTGAAACTGCCCGGCCGGCAAACCGGACGGACCGTGGGAATACGAGGAATTGCAACCGGTTGTCAACGCCAAAACACAGTAAAATAGCCCGCACGCCCCTCCCCTCTGCTATTCAGGAGAGGCATCCGGCAGACTTCGATTGTCATTTCATGTTAAATCGCCTCATGAGCAAGCGCAAGCCCCCCCACAAAGGCCGTTTTCGGCCGAAACCCGAGGACGGTTCCTCCCCCCGCGGCGGCCTCCGCGCGGCCTGGATTTACGGCCGCCACGCTGTCCTCGCCGCCATCGCCAACCACGAGCGCGCGATTTCGCGCATCGTCGCCGCCCCCGGCCAGGCCGAGGAGGTCGCCGCCGCCCTGCGGGCCAAGGGGGCGCCCTCCGCGCGACCCCAGGCGGAAACCCTGGGCCGCCGCGAGATCGACGCCCTGCTGCCCCAGGGCGCCGTGCATCAGGGCATGGCCGTGCTGGCCCCGCCGCTGGCCCAGCAGGCGGTCGAGGACGTCTGCGCCCGCGCCCGGCCGTTGGACGGCGCCCTGGTGCTGGTGCTCGACCAGGCGACGGACCCCCACAACATCGGCGCCATCCTGCGTTCGGCGGCGGCCTTCGGAGCCATGGCGGTGATCGTCCAGGACCGCAACGCGCCGGAAGCCACGGGGGCGCTCGCCAAGGCCGCGTCGGGGGCGCTGGAGACCGTGCCCCTGGTGGTCGCCACCAACCTGAGCCGCGCCCTGGAACATCTGAAGGACGCCGGGTTCTGGTGCCTCGGCCTGGACGGCGAGGCCCCGGGCCTGATCGGCGACGCCGACCTGTCGGGCCGCATCGCCCTGGTGCTGGGCGCCGAGGGGGCCGGCCTGCGTCGCCTGGTCAAGGAGCATTGCGACCTGCTGGTGCGGATTCCCATCCACCCGGCCATGGAGAGCCTGAACCTGTCCAACGCCGCCGCCGTCGCGCTCTACGAGGCGGCGCGGCGCCGACCGGGCTTGCCGGATGGGAAGCGGTGAGAGTATACGTGGCGCCGGTACGGTGGCGGCCCTGCCGAGGCCCGAACGGTCCGCGCGCAGGCACCCCGGACAGGAGACCGCACAAATGCCGGCTGAGCTCAGTTGGTAGAGCACCAGATGAAGGCAAGCTGCGCGTTAACCTTTATCCGCAGAATTCCGTCCCTTTCCTTTATCCCCCAGCCTGATTTCGACCTGTTTCGCGGAATTTGCAAAGTTCTTGCAAACTCAGAAAGCTTCTTTGAAGCGCTAGCCACAGTTCAAAATGAAGCTGGGTTATTGTTTGTTCGCCTCTGCTGCTTTTGACTTGGTGGTTTGCTCGATCTGAGATTTGTCAATTTTGAAGGCATCAAGCATATGGCTGGCCCCTTTCAAGAAGACGCCAATGGCGAAAACACCTAGTAGCAAAATTATGATGATTAGGATGGTGCTAGTAGGCTTCGCCCACTGCTTCGGGGGTTTTGTGTTCGGCGCGGGGAAACGCACCGCCATTTGGTCCCATTCATTGCGGGTAACTAGGCTTTGATAAATGTAGCCTAGAAACCCTGCGACGATTGCGGCAGCTAAGCCCCAAAAAAATAGGGTACCGGCTTCCGGCAGACGAGCAACAAAACCCGTTTCATTTCGAAGGTGTGGATATGCAGCAATGAGAGTGACCAGAGCGCCTGCATTCAAAATAATCACAGTTTTTAGAACGAACACCCCGATGTTCGCCGCCAACAAGTCGCTATGGGTTGCATAGTCAAACCGCTTTTCCCATTCCTTTAGCTTATGATCGCTCATTGTCACTCCACCAATTAGCCCCCAAAAAGCTACATCAATTTGAGTACTAAAACTTAGACCTTCAAAAAGCCTAGCCTCAGCAATCAGCTATCAACGTCCAAATGGTAGCCTTACGCAGTAAGAGAGGATAAAAGCCTGTTCCAATCGCTTCTTGGCTTAGCTTAGTTGGCGAAACACCAGTTAACATATGAGTGGTTTGCAAAAAGTTTGCAAATTTCGTTTTTAAACAATAACTGATTGAAAAATAATAATTAGCCGGCTTAGCTCAGGTGGTAGAGCACCTGATTTGTAATCAGGGGGTCGCGGGTTCGAATCCTGCAGCCGGCACCACCTTCTATTGACCCCATCCGGCAATTCTGGGACAAACCCGGCGCGCCGACGGGCGCGCCAATCCTTAGCGAAGATCATTCCCGACCGGAAGCCCCATGAACCTGTTCCAGCATTTCCAGGCCGAGGTGACGCGCCAGATCGAGGCGCTGGCCGCCGAGGGCGCCCTGCCCGCCGGGCTGGACACCTCGCGCATCACGGTCGAGCCGCCGCGCGACACCGGCCACGGCGACGTCACCACCAACGCCGCCATGGTGCTGGCCAAGCCCGCGGGCATGAAGCCGCGCGACATCGCGGAGCTTCTGGCGGCCAGGCTGGACGCGCTCCCCGACGTGACGGAAACCGAGGTTGCCGGGCCCGGCTTTATCAACCTGCGCCTGTCCGACGACTTCTGGCACGCGCGGCTGGCCGACGTGCTGGCCGAAGGCACGGCCTACGGCGACTCCGGCTTCGGCAAGGGCACGGGGCCGGTCAACGTGGAATACGTTTCGGCCAACCCGACGGGGCCGCTGCACGTGGCCCATGCCCGGGGGGCGGTGGTCGGCGACGTGCTGGCCCGCCTTCTGAAGAAGGCCGGCTACGACGTGACCACGGAATACTACATCAACGACGCCGGCGCGCAGGTCGAGATCCTGGCCACCTCCGCGTACCTGCGCTATTGCCAGGCGCTCGGCGAGGACATCGGCGAGATCCCCGAGGGCATGTACCCGGGCGAATACCTGATCCCCGTCGGCCGGGCCATCGCCGAGGCCGACGGCGCCAAGTGGCGCGAGGTCGACGAGGACGTCTGGCTGCCCCATTTCCGCGAGTTCACGGTGGCGCGCATGATGGTCCAGGTGAAGGAAGACCTGGCGGCGCTCGGCATCCGGCAGGACGTCTTCACCTCGGAAAAGGAACTGGTCGCCGCCGGCGCCGTCGACGCGGTCTACAAAACCCTTTCCGACCGCGACCTCATCTATACCGGCGTGCTGGAGCCGCCCAAGGGCAAGCCGCCGCCCGAGGACTGGGAACCCCGGCCCCAGTCCCTGTTCCGCGCCACCCGGTTCGGCGACGACGTCGACCGGCCGCTGAAGAAATCCGACGGATCCTGGACCTATTTCGCCAACGACATCGCCAACCACCTGGACAAGTTCCGGCGCGGCTTCACCCAGATGATCGACATCTTCGGGGCCGACCACGGCGGCTACGTGAAGCGCATGAAGGCAGCCGTCGTCGCCGTGTCCGAGGGCAAGGCCGAGTTGGACATCAAGCTGTGCCAGATGGTGCACCTGATGAAGGACGGCGAACCCATGCGCATGTCCAAGCGGGCGGGCAACTTCGTCACCCTGCGCGACCTGATCGACGAGGTCGGCAAGGACGTGGTGCGCTTCCTCATGCTGACCCGCAAAAGCGACACCCAGATGGAGTTCGACCTGGTCAAGGCCGTCGAACAGTCGCGCGAAAACCCGGTGTTCTACGTGCAGTACGCGCATGCGCGCTGCCGCTCGGTCCTGCGCTCGGCGCCCGACGAAGTGCCGGGCCTGGACACCTCGGCCGCGGCGCTCGCCGACGCCGACCTGGGTCTGCTTGCCGACCCGGCGGAACTGGACCTGATGAAGGTCATGGCCGCCTGGCCGCGCACGGTCGAACAGGCGGCGGAGGCGCACGAGCCGCACCGCGTCGCCATCTACCTGAACGATCTGGCCTCGGCCTTCCACGCACTGTGGAACAGGGGTAACGAGGATGCCAGCCTGCGCTTCCTCCAGGCCAATGCGCCCGAGGTCACGCGCGCGCGCATGGCGCTGGTGCAGGCGACGGCGACTGTGATCGCCTCGGGCCTCGACGTGCTGGGCGTCACCCCGGTGGAAGAACTACGCTAAGCTTCCCAGTTTTTGCTAGAATCCGGGAATGAAAAGCCCGTTCACCAAGAAGCAGCTGGCCCACTACCGCCTGCGCCTGGAGGCCCTGATCGAGGAGTTGGACGCCCTCGATTCCATGACCCGCGACTCGCGCAAGCCCGTGGAGCTGGACCAGACCACCCAGGGCCGCCTGTCGCGCATGGACGCGCTGCAGGTCCAGGCCATGCAGGAAGCCACCGCCGACCGCCGCCGGTCCGAGAAGCGGCGCGCCCTAGCGGCGCTGGAACGCATCGACGCGGGCCAATACGGCTTCTGCGTTTCCTGCGGCGAGGACATCCCCGCCAAGCGCCTGGACCACGATCCCGCGACGCCCACGTGTGTTGATTGCGCCTGAGCGCGGCCCGCGGCGCCCTCTATTCCAAGGTCCGGCGCGCGAGCAGGCGGAACCGCCCGGCCAGCAGCAGGATCGACAGCGCGCTCGCCCCCAACACGGTCCAGATCAGGCCCTGGACCCCGTGGGCCAGGGGGATCGCGACCCAATAGGCGACCGGCACCATGACACCGCCGTAGCAGGCGATCTGGAACGCCATGGGCACCCAGACGTCGCGCCGCCCGCGCAGTGCCTGCGCCATCACCGCCTGGCCGCCATCGAGCACCAGGACCCCGGCGACGATCACGACCAGGGATCGCGCCAGCGGCGTCAGGGCCGGATCGGCCGTATAGAACGACACCAACAGGTCGGCCTGGAAGAAGATCACAAGGCCGATCAGGCCGGCCAGCACCGTATTGACGCCCAGACCGGTCCAGCCCGCCAGTTCCATGTCGGCCCGGTCACGCCGCCCGAAGGCGATGCCGACGCGCACGCTGGTCGCTCCTCCGATGCCGATGGCGACCATGAAGAACAGGGACAGCAGGTTGAAGGCGATGCCGTAGGCCGCCGCCGGCAGTTCGCCCAACCAACCGGCGAACAGGATCATCGCCGTGAAGGCCGCCGATTCCGCCGTCATGCCCAGGCCCGTTGCGTAGCCGATGCGCCGCTGCACGCGGCCCGCGTCGGGGTCCGGATCGGGGTCGCGCAACGCGAAGCGGTCGCGGTCCGGGAGCCACCACACGTAGGCGACGATCGCGGCGGCAAGGACCCAGCGCACGATCGTCGTCGCCCAGGCCGCCCCCTCGGCGCCCATGGCCGGGACCGGACCGGCGCCGTAGATGAACACCCAGTTGAGCGCCACGTTCGCCAGGTTGGCCAGCAGCATCAGCACCATGCCCGGCACGGGTCGCCGCAGGCCTTCGAGGAAAAAGTTGGTGGTCAGGAAGATCAGCACCGGCAGCACGCCGAGCCCCATGATGCGCGCGACGGCTCCGCTGCCGGCGGCCAGGTCGCCGGTCTGGCCCAGGACCTCCATCAGCCCCCGCCCCTGCCAGGCGATGACCAGCCCGGCAAGGCCCAATCCGACCGCCGCGGGGAGCGACCGCCGCCAGGCGGCGCCGCAGGCGCGGTAGTTCTCGGCCCCGAAGGCGTTGGAGGTCATCACCAGGGTGCCCAGCAGAAGCCCCATGCAGGCGACGACGATGTTGATGACCACGGCGTTGCCGATATTGAGATAGGCCAGTTCCGCCGTCGCCGCGTGGCCGACCATGACCGCGTCGACCTGGGCGATCATCAGCACCCCCAGGCGCGAGACGATTGTCGGCGCGGCCAGGCGGATCAGTTCCCCCAGATGGCGGCGCAGGCGAGCGCCCAGCCAAGTCTCGCCGGGTCGGATCGGAGTTTCGTACATGGACGCCCCTTTTACCCCGAGGGGCGTATCGGAATAGCATCAAATCGGGCCTGGAACCGTTGAATTCAAGGCATCACACCTGCGCCCGCCGGAATGTTGACAGGCTGCGCCGCCGCGGCCGAGCATCGGTCCAGTCGCCATCTCCGCCAAAGGCGTATTGACGCGGGGTCCGCCGCCCGCCATGACTGCGGCCCCGCCCTCATGTCACCGAGCCCCCACATGGACCAACCGCCCGCCCCCGCCGCCGTCGCAGACACCCAGGCGGGCCCGGGCGTGCTGTGGATGATCGTCGCCATGGCCTGTTTCGTGACCATGGACAGCATCGCCAAGGAACTGGTGAAAACCCATTCCGTGGTGCAGGTCGTGTGGGGGCGCTACTTCTTTCAGGTCGCCGTGCTCGCGGTGATCCTGGCCCCCCGGCTGCGCCGCCTCATGGTCACCGTCAACCTGCGCCTGCAGCTTGTCCGCTCGCTCCTGCTGCTGGTCACGACGGCGCTCTACTTCACGGGGCTCAAGTTCGTGCCGCTGGCGGAAGCCAGCGCCATCATGATGCTGGCCCCGCTGGTGGTGACGGCGCTCAGCGTGCCGCTGCTGCAGGAACGGGTCGGCCCGCGCCGCTGGGCCGGGGTGATCATCGGCTTCGCGGGCGCCATGGTCATCATCCGGCCGGGCGGCGACGCCATGCAGCTGGCCGCCCTGCTGCCGCTATGCGCGGCCGTCACGCACGGCTTCTACCAGGTCTCCACCCGCTTCCTCAGCCACAGCGAAAGCGTCCTGACGACGCTGTGCTACTCGGCGCTTCTGGGCGCCCTGGTCATGAGCGCCGCCGTACCCTTTCAATGGACGCCCCTGCCGCCCCACGCCTGGGGGCTTCTGCTGGGCGCCGGGATGTTCGGCACCCTGGGCCACTTCGCCCTGATCAAGGCGTTCACCCTGGCGCCCGCGGCGGCGGTCGCCCCCTTCACCTACACCAATCTGATCTGGGCCGCGTCCTACGGCTTCCTGATCTTCGGCGAATGGCCCGACGTCTGGACCTTCGTGGGCGCCGCGGTCATCGCCGGTTCGGGCCTTTACATCTATCACCGAGAGAAGGTGGTGAAACACCGGGAATCATGACCATGCAGATGAACGACATTCCTTTCGGCACCACCGACTGGTCGGCGGTCGAACGCACGGAGCACAAGGGAGAAACGGGCGCTGCCTATTGGCGGACTCAGACCTTCGGCGGCATCCGCGTGCGCATGGTCGACTACACCCCGGGCTACCTGGCCGATCACTGGTGCGTCAAAGGCCACATTCTGTTCTGCCTCGCGGGCGAATTGCACACCGAACTGGAGGACGGGCGAAGCTTCGTACTGACGCCTGGGATGAGCTATCAGGTCGCCGACAACGCGGAGCCGCACCGATCATCGACCGCGACCGGTGCCACGCTTTTCATCGTCGATTGAGTCAGCCCGCGGCCTTGGCCCTGATGCAGGCGTCCAGTTCGACGAGGTCCGGATCCTCGGCGCCCAGCGCCGCCAGGGTTTCCAGCAGCCTGGCCAGATAGTCGCGGTTGGTGCCGTAGCGGCCCGCGGCCTTGCACATGATCTCGGCCATGGCGTCCGGCGGCATGGGCGGCACGTAATGGGGATGGTCGCGGATCACCACGAAGGCCATGACGTCGACCGGTCCGTCGACGCCCTCGGCCTTTATCCATGTCGGCCGGTAGACCCCGGAATTCTGTTCACGGTCCCACAGGCACCTGAGGTCCTCGTCAAGCCGTTCCTCGTCCAGTTCCAGAACCAGCCCGCGGCACGCCTGCCCGGCCTCGGGCACCAGGCAGAGCCCCAGGCCCGGACGCTCGGCCGTGCCCCGTGCGCGGGTCGACCAGATCTGGAAGCGGCGCTGGTAATCATGGACCGTGGCCGGAATGGTGGCGGCGACACAGCATTCAGGGTTCCACATCAGGGAGCCGAAGGCGAACACCCGGAACGGCTGTCCCTTGGGGCGCTCGGCAAGGACGCGCGCGATGCCCGCCGCCTTCTCATCCGGGGTCAGCAGGACCTTGGGCCCCTTGGGGGCCCAGGTGTCGGTCGCCTCGGTCATAACTCGCCCGCGTTTTCCTTGGTGCGGTGGAAGTGGATGCCGGGGGCGTTTTCCTGCGTGTGGTTCAGGTGCCAGGCGTTGCGCGCCATGAACACGGGCGTGCCCTCGTGGTCCTCGGCCATGGACGCCCGGTTCTGGTCCAGGAAGGTCTTCATGGCCTGGGGCGTGTCGGCGTCGACCCAGCGCGCGGTATACAGCTCCGTCGGCTCGAAATGCACGGGCACGTCGTATTCGGTGCGGATGCGGTCGGCCAGCACGTCGAACTGCAGGCCGCCGACCACGCCGACGATCCAGTCGGCGCCGACGGTCGGCTTGAACACGCGGCCGACGCCTTCCTCCGCAAGCTGCTGCAGGGCTTTCCCCAGGTGCTTGGCGCGCATGGGATCGGCGGGACGCACCTTCTGCAGCATTTCCGGAGCGAAGTTGGGAATGCCGGTGAACACAAGATCCTCGCCCTCGGTCAGCGCGTCGCCGATGCGCAGGTTGCCGTGGTTGGGGATGCCGATGATGTCGCCGGCCCAGGCCTCCTCGGCCAGTTCACGGTCCCGCGCCAGAAACAGCACGGGGTTGTGGATCGTCAGGATCTTCTGCGTGCGTACGTGCTTCATCTTCATGCCGCGCGCGAACCTGCCGGAACACAGCCGCACGAAGGCGATGCGGTCGCGGTGCTTGGGATCCATGTTGGCCTGGATTTTGAACACGAAGCCCGTGACCTTGTCCTCGCCCGGGTCGATGTCGCGGTCGCGGGTGTGCTGGCGGCGCGGCGGCGGAGCCAGTTCGCCCAGGCCCTGCAGCACCTCGCGCACCCCGAAGTTGTTGAGCGCGCTGCCGAAATAGACCGGCGTCATATGGCCCTCGCGATAGGCGTTGACATCGAAGGGCGGCATCAGGCCGCGCGCCATGTCGACTTCTTCCCGCAGTTGCTTGACCGCATGTTCGGGGAGCAGGCCGTCAAGGCGCGGATCGTCCAGGCCTTCACAAGCCTCGCCCTCGTCCGGCTTCTCGCCCTTGGAGCGCGACAACAGCACCAGCCTGTCCTTGAACAGGTCGTAACAGCCCAGGAACCCCTTGCCCATGCCGATGGGCCAGCTTGCCGGCGTGACGTCCAGCGCCAGGGCCTGTTCGATCTCGTCCATCAGGTCGAAGGGATCGCGGCTTTCGCGGTCCAGCTTGTTGACGAAGGTGATGATCGGCACGTTACGCAGGCGGCAGACCTCGAACAGCTTTCGCGTCTGGGCCTCGATGCCCTTGGCGGCGTCGATCACCATGACGGCGCTGTCGACGGCGGTCAGCGTGCGGTAGGTGTCCTCGGAAAAGTCCTCGTGGCCCGGCGTGTCCAGAAGGTTAAAGGTATTGCCCCCGTAGTCGAAGGTCATGACCGACGAGGCGACGGAGATGCCGCGTTCGCGTTCGACCTTCATCCAGTCGGAGCGCGCACGGCGGCGTTCGCCGCGCGCCTTCACGGCGCCCGCCTCCTGGATCGCGCCGCCGAACAGCAGAAGCTTTTCCGTCAGCGTCGTCTTACCGGCGTCGGGGTGCGAGATGATGGCGAAGGTCCGGCGGCGGGCCACCGGCGCGGGCAGTGTCGATTGGGTCGTCATGGGGCCGTGTTTTATCCCAAGTCGCGGAAATCCACCACAAATCCTTGGCGCTCGGAGCCGACTTTTTCTAATCTGTGACCAGAATATCCGCCCGTCCTGCGCGGGCAACAGAATAGGGAACGGCCAAGATGGGGGCAGATGACGAACGTCGCAAGGGATCGGACAGGCGCGCGGACGAGCGCCGCAATGCGGATCGGCGCGAAAACGACCGTCGGCAGTCCAAGGGCGGCCTACCGCCGGGCCAGGACGAGCGCCGCAAGAAAGACCGTCGCGCGGAGGCGCGCCGCAAGGATGCGCGGCGCGGCGACTCGCGGCGCAGCTGAGGCACCTATCCCAGGTGACGCCACCAGGATTTCTGGTTGATCGAGAACACGGGCTGGTAATGGCGGATCGATGACGCCTTGACCACCGTGCCAATCTGATTGTCGAGCACCAGGGGAATTCGCTCGCCCGACTTGGCGGTCATGTAGACGACCAGAATCGCGTGGCCGACCTTCAGGTTCAGGTCCTTCACGGCGACCACGCGCAGGTCGTTGTCGTCCCATCCCAGCATGCGCAGGGACAGGTACTTCATGATCGCGTAGTCCTCACAATCGCCGAAGCGGGACATGAATTCCTGCGGCGTCGCCCAGAAATCGTTCTGGCCCCAGTTGTCCTTGTCCTGAACATAGGTCGCCCTGTTCATGCGCTCGTTGACTTGGCGAAGCTGGTCCAGCTTGTTCAAGCCCTTGACGCTTTTCAGGAACTCGATCCATTGCGTGTTGCCGCAGATCTGCATCTTCCCGGGACCGGGAAAGCATTTCAGCTGCTGGTTGCTCTTGCGCTGCTGCGTGAAGCGCTCCAAGGCCGTCAGCCATTTGGTGAAGGCCTTCATGTCGTCGGACTGGACTTCCTTGGTGTTGAAGAAGCTGGGCTGGGGCGACGCGCTCAGGGCCCCCACCGGCAGGGCCGCGATCGCCGCCGCCAGGGCCAGCGCCCCGATATTGCGAAGAATTTTCACCGCCATTCCTGCACCCGACATCCACGACAGACCCTAGGCGAACTATATCCGCCGGGCCCCGATCGACCAATACGGACAAACGTAAGTCTAGTCCTTTCCCCGCGGCGCCGCCGTGATCTGCCTCACATGTTCGGAAAACGGCTTTGCCGCAAGGGGTTAAGCCTCTAATATGCGCGTAATCAGAAAGGGGAGCCGCCCGTTGGGGAACGCCATGGCGGAAACTGCCGAGACCAAGACCACCGAAACGCAGACGCCCGAGAACCAGCCCAAGCCGAAGAAGGCGAAGCGCGAATTCAACAAGGTTGCGCTGGCCATCTTGGCGGTCGCTGCCTTGGCGATCGCGGTATCCATCTATTTCACCCTGCAGTTTATCGACAAGGAACGCGAGCGCGACCGCCTGAACTGGCAGGTCCGGCTCGGCATCGTCGCCGATTTCCGCGCCGCCGCCATCAATGCCTGGGTCGAGGAACAGTTCGGCCACATGCGCGACTTGACCCAGAATGCGTCGCTGCAGCTCTATCTCTCCGAGGCCGCGGCCGGCGCCCAACACGGTGCGGCCGAGGGCCGCGGGCAGGGCGGCGTCACCGCCTTGCCGTCCCTGGATTCGCTGGACAGCGCGCTCGGAAACGCCCTGTCGCCCGAACTCTCCGATGAAAGCAAGGCCAAGGAGCCGGCACCGGAGTCCGCGGCCACCCCGCAGCCTTCCGCCGATCCGCTGGAATCCCTGGGCAGCGCCAGCAGTTCGGCTTCGGCCGGTTTCCTGCGCAACCTGTTGATCGCCACGGCCGAACGCACGGGCTTCAAGGCGCCGCCGCCGGTCGGCGAGATCGCGGCCAACATCGAGCGCCCGGGGGTGGCAGGCATAGGCCTGATCGACACCAACCTGAATGCAGTCGTCTCGACCCCCGACATGCCGCCCCTGAACAAGCGTATCCGCGACGCCGCGCGCCAAGCGTTGCAGGGTGATCCGGCGGTGATCGATATCTTCAAGGGCCCGACCAACGAGCCCACCATGGGCTTCGTGCTGCCCGTGTTCCGCCTGCAGGAAGGCAGCGGCGCCAAGGCCATCGGCGCCGTGATCGGCATCAAGATCGTCGACGAGGACCTGTTCAAACGCCTGAAGCAGCCTGGGGAACTGTCCAAAACGTCGGAAAGCTTCATCGCCCGCAAGGTCGGAAACGCGGTGGAATACCTGACGCCCCTGGCCGACGGGACCAAGCCCTTCGAACGCCAGATGGCCATGGACACGCCCGACCTGGCCGCCGCTTTCGCGCTGGAAAAGACGGGCGGCTTTGCCCAGAAACGCGACTACGCAGGGACCGAGGTCCTCGTCACCTCCCGCTCCATCAGCAGCGTGCCCAGCTGGGTCCTGGTCCGCAAGGTATCGACCGAGGAGGCCCTGGCCTCGACGGAAACGCGCCTGCGGACGACGTTGATCGTAATGCTGTTGATTATCGGCGGCGTCTCCGTGTCGTTCTTCGCCGTGTGGGCGCACGGCGCCTCGGTCCGCGCCAAGCAGGCCATGGCCGACATGAAGGTGGCGCTCGAGCGTTTCTCCAACATGTCGAAGTTCATGAAGGTGGTGACGGACAGCCAGCCGACGGAGATCGTCGCCGTCGACGGCAATACGACCTACACCTTCGCCAACGCGCCCGCCGCCAGGTCCGCCGGCATCAGCGCCGAGGACATGATGGGTAAATCCATGGCCAGCGTCATGGGCCCGGTGAAGGCGCAGCGCCTGGCCGAGATCAACAACGGCGTGCTGCGTACCTTCGAACGCGAGCAGCATATCTCTACCTTCACGGACCCGGACGCCGACCCCAACGACCTGGAGGCCATCCACGTCATCAAGTCGGACCACATTCCGCTGCGCGGCGACCGCGACTATCCGCCCGGCGTGCTGATGGTGCTGGAGGACATATCCGAACTGTCGCGCGAACGCCGCCGGTCAGAGCGCATGATGCGCCAGCTGATCGACACGCTGGTCAGCGTGGTCGACCGCCGCGACCCCTACTCTGCCCACCATTCGACACGCACGGCCGAGGTCGCGCGCGAGATCGCCGAGGAAATGGGTCTCACCGATCTGGAAATCCGCACCGTCGACATTGCCGGCAGCCTGATGAACCTGGGCAAGATATTCGTGCCGCCCGAGGTCCTGACCAAGACCGGCAACCTGACGGACGAGGAACGCGAACTTCTGGCCTCGACCTACCTGGTCACCGCCGACCTGTTGAAGGACGTGACCTTCGAAGGTCCGGTGGTCAAGACGGTGCTGCACATGGGCGAGCACTGGGACGGCACCGGCCGCTTCCACATCTCCGGCGACCGCATCATCCCGACGGCGCAGATCCTGGCCGTGGCCAACGCCTTCGTCGGCATGGCGAGCGCCCGCGCCTGGCGTCCGGCCATGGAGTTTCGCAAGGCCATCGACATCCTGATGCAGGAAACGGGCACCAAGTTCGACCACCGCCCCGTCAGCGCCCTCATGAATTTCCTGGAGAACCGGGGCGGCATGGAAAAATGGGCGCACTTCCGCGACCCGCCCGCTTCGGACAAGCCGGAACTCTGAGCCTCGCCTTTTCCCACATCAATGGAAAAGGGCCGGACGCCTTTGGCGCCCGGCCCTTTCATGTCACGTAATCAAAATCCAAGAGGGAGGTGTGGTCAGGTATCGTCGATGTTCACGGTGAACCCGTCGTCGGTCTGCGTCACGGTGTAGCCTTCCGACGCATCGCCGTCGCCGTTGGTATCCAGATCGGCGTACTTGACGCCCTCCAGGGTCACCGACGTGTCGTCGTTGCCCGCGAAGGAGATGACCGCGTCGCCTTCCTCGTTCTCCGAGAAGATCATGTCGTTCATGTCGAACTGCTCGCCTTGGAACTCGAGCGTGTCCTGCATCATGATGTCCTCGATGATGTCGTGGCCGCTGTCGGCGTCGAAGATGAAGGTATCGCTGCCGTCGCCGCCGTTCAGCACGTCGTTGCCGGCGCCGCCGAACAGCACGTCGTCGCCGTAGCCGCCGGTCAGAACATCGTCGCCGAGGCCGCCGAACAGGGCGTCGTTGCCCGTACCGCCGTCGATCTCGTCATTGCCGGAACCGCCGTAGAGCGTGTCGTTGCCGTGGTCGCCGTCGATCTTGTCGTCACCGGCGCCGCCATGGACGAAGTCGTTGCCCGTGCCGGCATCGATGTCGTCGTTGCCGGTACCGCCGTAGACCGTGTCGTCCCCGTGGTCGCCGTCGATCTTGTCATCGCCGGAGCCGCCGTACAGCGTGTCGTTGCCGGTGCCGCCGTCGATCTCGTCGTTGCCGGAACCGCCGAATACCAGATCGTCGTTGTCGCCGGCTTCGATCTCGTCCTTGCCGGAACCGCCGAATATCTGATCGTTTCCGGTGCCGCCGTCGATCTCGTCGTTGCCGGAGCCACCGTATAACGTGTCCTCGCCCCAGCTTCCGGTCAGATCGTCGTTGCCGGCGCCGCCGTACAGCGTGTCGCCGCCACCACCGGATTCCAGGTCGTCGTTCTTGGTGCTTCCGGCGAAGGTCTCGCTCTGCCAGTCGCCGGTCCAGTTGTCCTTGGAAGTGTCACCGCCGACGGCGTCGTCGTTGTTGAAGTCCTCTTCACCGACCTCGAAGAACAGGGACGGATCGACCTCGGCCAGGACGTTGTCGACCGCCGAAACCTGCCCCCCCTGCTGCGCCGTCACGGACAGGGAGAAGTCCGCCGTGACCGCATCGCTGACCAACATCTGCAGGCCGCTCAACTGCGCCGGCGTCAGGGTGTAGGTGCCGTCGCCGTTGTCGGTGCCGGCGGTCAGCGTCGCCCCCGCCGGGATGCCGGAGATGGTGATGCTCGCATCCTCGCCGGCCGGCTCGCCGTCGACGGTGGCGGTAACGTCGAGATCGTACACGATTGCCTCGTCCGCCTCGCTGATGGCGCCTTCGCCGATCGCCGCGGACACCAGAACGTCGGCATTGACGGGTTCGGGTTCAGGTTCGGGTTCAGGTTCGGGCTGGGCTTCGACCACCACCGCCTGGGCGGTCGCGGTAACCGGTACCGAGTCGGCGGTCGAGCTGTTCGACTGTTCCGTCGCCGTCGCCGTGAAGGTCAGGTCGAAGGCCTCGACCTCTCCGTCGAAAGGCACGGACAGGGTCAGACCGCTCAGTTCGCCGCCGGATACGGTCCAGGTGCCGTCGCCGTTGTCCGTCCCGGCGGACAGCGCAGCCCCTTCGGGCACGCCGCCGATGGTCACGGACAGGTCTTCCGAGCCATCGGCATCGGCCAGGCTGGCTGAAACGTCGATGGGGTATTCGGCCACGTCCGGCGTGCTGCCCGGGGTTTCGAAACTGATCGAATTGATCAGGTAGTCGTCGCCGTGGCCGGGAGCCGAGAACACGATCTGGTCGAAGGCGCCGCCGTCGGTCGCCGACAATGTGATCGGCGCATCGACCCCGTCGCTGCCGCCGTTGACCGTGCCCGAACCGACCTCGACACCGTCACGGTAGAGCTTGAAGACGGCGCTTTCACCGGAGTTCATCCAGGCGAAGGCCACGTCGGCCGAGGACACGTCTTCGTCGAAGGAGACGATCAGTTCCTCGGACACGCCGTGTTCGCTGTCGTAACCCAGTTCGCTGTCCGCACCCGACGCACCGCCGGCGACGCCGAAGCCCAGCGGCGAACCGTTGGTCGACACGTTGTCGGTCGACGCCTCGGACAACGAACCATCCTCGTTGATCGTACGGGCGGCGACGGTGAAGCCGGCGCCGTCCTCGCCGAAGTTGGCGCTGCTGATCGTCACCGTTTCTCCGGTGCCGTCCGTGCCCTCGATGACGATCGGCTCGCCGATCGTCAGGCTGGTGATGATCGGCACGTCCGCAACCGCCTCGACGCCTACGTCCATGGTCACGGAGCCCACCGCCGTGTCGCCGCCGTCGGCTTCCTGCGACGTGGCGGTGATGGTCAGTTGGAAGTCCGTGTCGGAATTGGCCGCCGGGGTCAGTTCCAGGTCGACCAGATCGGCCGGTTCCAGGGTCCAGGCGTCGGACGCGGCATCATAGGTGCCGTGGTTCAGGGTCGCCCCCGCCGGCACGCCCGAAATGGTGATGCCGGTGATGGTTTCCGAGCCGTCCATGTCGGCCAGCGCCGCCGTAATGTCGAGGGCGACGGGCTGGTCTTCCAGGCCTTGCGCATCCTGGGCGGTGACGATCGGCGCGTCGGCGACGGCATCCACCGTGACGTTCAGGCTGGCGGTCGAACTCACCTGCTGGCCGCTTTCCGTCGTGCCGGTGGCGGTGACGGTCAGGGCAAAGTCCTCGTCGGAGTCAGCCGGCGGCGTGATGGTCAAGCCCGCAAGCTGGCCGGCGCTCAATTCCGCCGTGCCGTCGGTCACGGTGACCGGTTCGCCGTTGACGGCCAGGACCGCGCCTTCCGGAATGTCGGAGATGGTGATCGACAGGCTGTCGTCGCCGTCGGCGATCATCTGCGCGAAGAACAGATCGCCCTCCAGGTCGGCGTTGGTGCCGGTACCGAAGTGGTCGTACAGGTCCGCCTTGCTGACGAAAACCTCGCCCGAAGCCGGGTCGACGGCGCCCGTGGCAGAGTCCGTCGCCGAGAACTTGAAGATGGAGTCCGATTGTTCCTCGGCAATGTAGAAGTTGCCGTCGGCGTCGAACGAGATGCCGCCTTCCAGGTCGACCGCATGGCCGACCACGTCGCGCAGCTGGTCGTTGGACAGGAATACGGAGACCTCGCCCGTTTCGGCGTCGATCCGGTAGATCGTGTCGAACGCGCCGCTGTTGTCTCCGGACTCGTCGATGACGATAACGTCGCCGTTGGGCGCCAGGGCCAAGTAGCTGTCCAAGTCGTTGAACTCGCCGCCCTTGGCCAGGACTGAGGATTCGCCGGTCGCGATGTCATAGGTGAACACCGCGTCCGGCTCGCCGGCAGACACGAAGTGGATCTTTCCGTCCGGGGTGGCGATCATGCCGCCTTCCAGGTCGACCTCGCGGATGCCGCCCAGGTCGTCGAGCTGCTGTTCCGTCGCGACCACCGTCACCTCGCCCGTCGCCGGGTCGACGCGCAGCAGGGAGTCGCTGTCCTCGTCCGTCATGTACAGGTTGCCGTCGCTGCCGATCACCAGGCCGCGCGGATCGGCGCTGTTGTCGCCGGTCGCCGCCATGATGTCGCTCTTGGACGCCACCACCTGCAGATCGCCGCCATCGGCGGGCTTCATGAGGATGGAATCGCTGTCCTTCTCCGTGAAGAACACATTGCCGTCGGCATCCGTGACCACGGACATGTCTTCCAGGTCGGCGTCGTGCTTGCCGGTCAGGGCCGTGATCTCGTCCTGGGTGACCACCGTTTCGATGGAGCCGTCCAGGTTGATGCGCAGCACGGAGTCCGAGCCCTCTTCCAGCAGATAGAACGAGCCGGTGGTGTCGCCACCGCCCGAACCGCCGCCTTCGAAGGCGGCCGCGATGTTCAGCGTGATCGCCGTATCCTCGTTGCCTTGGGCATCGACGACGCTCAGGTCCGGACCTTCCGGTTCCGGCACGTCGACCGCGACAGTGGTGCTCACGCTCGCCGTGTCGCCGTCGTTTTCGGTCGCCGTCGCGGTGACGGACAGGTCGAAGTCCGTGGCATCCGCCGGCACCGTCAGGGTGATGCCCTGAAGCTGCTCGGTGGTCAGGTCGAAGGCATCGGCGGCGCCGGTCGAAGTCAGGACCGTGCCGTCGGCAAGCGTCAGGGTCGCACCCTCGGGCACGCCCGAGATGGTCGCCGACAGGGTTTCCGAGCCGTCGATGTCGGTCAGCGCGGCGTTGATGTCCAGCGGGTATTCGACAACCGCGTCACCGCCCGGCGTGCCCGGCTGGGCCGGGACCGTGGTGACGTTCATGTTGATGTCGTTGAAGTCGTTGTCGCCGCCGCCGACCAGGTCTTCCCAGTTCTGGTTGCCGGGGCTGCCCGAGTCCTGGGTGTAATCGAACTGGTTTTCGTTCAACGCGGGATCGCTGAACAGCACCGGATCGCCCTGGCCGGACAGGTTCTGGCCGTCCGGGCCGACCACGTACCACTGCCCGTCGGCGCCCTGGGCGAACGTGACGTCCATGCCGTCCGAGATGTTCGGGTTCAGGCTGTCGCCGTTGGGAATGACGAAGAAGCCGATGTCATCCGGGTCGACGCCGTCGAGGGTGAACGTATCGCCCACGCTGTCCTTGACATCGCCCCAGATGATCTCACCCGACTGCGGCGCGCCGTCCGGTCCGATGACGTAGTAGCCGTAGGTGTTGTGATAACCGGCAGAGGCATTGCCCACGTTGGTGACGGTGACGCTGCCCGGGACCTCTTCCGTGCCGCCACCGCCCGCGGGCACGCCTTCGCCCAGGTCGACCGTCAGGGTCGGGGCGTCGGCGACGCCCGTCACGGCGACGTTCAGGGTCGAGGTCGTGGAGGCGGTCGAGCCGTCGGATTCCGTCGAGGTCGCCGTCACGGTCAGGGCGAAGTCCTCGTTGGAATCCGCAGGCGGCGTGATGGTCAGGCCGCCGAGGTCCGCCGGATCGACCGTCCACTCGCCGGTATCGGCGTCATAGGTGCCGGCCGAAAGGGTCGCCCCCCCGGGCACGCCCGAGATCGTCAC
This sequence comes from Rhodospirillales bacterium CG15_BIG_FIL_POST_REV_8_21_14_020_66_15, assembly GCA_002781745.1. Taxonomy (GTDB): domain Bacteria; phylum Pseudomonadota; class Alphaproteobacteria; order Rhodospirillales; family Casp-alpha2; genus UBA1479. Next base: position 2,732 of record PFFW01000186.1, on the reverse strand, counting down.
CGACAGGACCTCGCTGTCGTCCGACAGGCCCGCGTCGATATTCAGCGCGATGGCGTGGTCTTCCGTACCGGCCGCGTCGTCGAGCGTCAGGGTCGGCGCGTCGGCATTGGGGTCGACGCTGACGGCCATGGAGCCTTCGACCGAACTGGTCGTCACGGCGCCCGTATCCGGATCCGTATCAAGCGACGTGGCGATGACGTTCAGGGTGAAGTCCACGTCCGAGTTTTCCGGCGGCGTGATGGTCAGGCCATCAAGCTGATCGCCGGCGAACAGGAAGGTGGTGTTTTCCGGTGTCGCCGTGAAGAACGAGCCGTCGCCCAGCGTCAGCACGGCGCCCGGGGGCACGTCGGAGATGGTGACGCTCAGGACTTCCGAGCCATCCGTGTCGTTGAGCCCCGCCGTGATGTTCAGCGGGATCGCCGTGTCCTCGGTTCCGGCCGCGCTGCCGACGCTCAGGCTCGGCACGTCGGCCACGGCGTCGACGCCAACGGTGATCGTGCCGGCTGCGGGCTCGGACGTGCTCTCGCCGTCCGTGGTCACCACGGAGACGCCGAGCTGGAAGTCGGTGCCGCTGTCGGCCGGCGGGGTGATCTGCAGGCCGGCGAGGTCGGCCTCGCTCAGCACGGCGATGCCGTCCGTCACCGTGACCGGACCACCGGCGTTGGTCAGAACCGCGCCCTCGGGAATACCCGAAAGTGTGATCTCGGCGGTTTCGCTGGCATCCGCCTTGTCGATCGAGATCGGCAGGTCGATGGCCGTGTCCTCGGCTCCCGTGGCCGCCGCGTCGGCAACGGCCGCGCCGTCGGCAACACCGGTCACGTCGATGGACACGGTACCCAGCGCCGTTTCGGAAACGTCGCCCTCGTCCGTCGTGGTGGCCGAAACCGTCAGCGCGATGTTGCCCGAGAAGTCGGCCGGCGGCAGGACCGCCAAGCCGTCCAGTTCGCCCTCGCCCAGGGTCACCGTGCCGTCCACGTTCACGGCAACGGGCTCGCCGTTGCGGGTGATGACCGCACCTTCCGGAATGTCGGACAGCGTGACGCTCAGCGTCTCGGAACCGTCGGTATCGATCTCGGACACGTCGACCGTGAACGGGACGGCCGTGTCCTCGGCTCCCGTGGCCGTAGTGTCGGTCACCTGCGCACCGTCGGCGACGCCCTGAACCGTGACGTCGAGGGTATCCGTCGTGGTGGCGATGGAACCGTTGTCATTGGAGATCGCGGTGACGGTCAACTGGAAGTCGTCGGCGCTGTCGGCCGGCGGGGTGATCGCAAGATCGCCGCCGAGCAATCCCGGCGGGATGTTGGCAACGCCGCCGATGACCGGCACGCCAACTGGCTCGCCGCTGGCGTTGGTCACCGTCAGCACGGCACCGTCCGGGATGCCCGAGATACTGAGGCTCAGCGTCTCCGCCCCGTCCTGCAGGCTCGCCGTGATATCGAGCGGAATGGCCGTGTCTTCATTGCCGGTGACGTCGTTCACCACCAGAACCGGCGCGTCGGCGACGGCGCCGACGATTACGTCCATGGTGCCGGTGACGACGGCCGTGTCGCCGCCGTCCGCTTCCGTCGCGGTCGCGGTCACCGTGAGCGTGAAGTCGGTGCTGTCGTTCAGCGCCGGGGTAATGGTCAGGCCGGCCAGGTCGTCGGCGGTCAGCACCCAATCACCCGTTTCCGCATCGAAGGTGCCGGCCGACAGGCTGGCGCCCGCGGGCACGCCGGAGATCGTCACGGACAGGGATTCCGAGCCGTCAAGGTCGGTCAGGCCCGCCGTGATGTTGAGCGGAATTGCCGTGTCCTCGGCACCGGAAACGTTGCCCACGGTCAGGCTCGGCACGTCGGCCACGCCGTCGACACCGACGGTGATCGTGCCAGTCGCCGGGTCGGACGTGGTCGTGCCGTCGGAGGTGACGACGGATACGCCGATGTTGAAATCGGCGTCACTGTCGGCGGGCGGGGTGATCTGCAGCCCCGCAAGGTCCGCTTCGCTCAGAACCGCAACGCCGTCCGTCACCGTGATCTCACCGTTGGCGTTGGACAGCACGGCGCCCTGCGGAATGCCGGACAGGGTGATCTGCGCCGTCTCGTCGGCGTCCGCCTTGTCGATAGAGATCGGCAGGTCGATACCCGTGTCCTCGTCGCCAGCGGCCGCCGTGTCGGCAACAGCCGCGCCGTCGGCGATGCCGGCCACGGTCACGTCCAGGGTGACCGGATCGGATGTCGCGGTGGAGATATCACCCGTTTCCGGATCCGTCTCCTGCGCCGTCGCGGTGACGGTCAGCGTGAAATCCGTGCTGTCGTTCGTCGCGGGCGTGACGGTCAGGCCGACCACGTCGGCCGCGGCGACCGTCCATTCACCGGTCTCGGCGTTGAAGGTGCCGGCGGACAGGGTCGCCCCTTCCGGCACGCCGGCGATGGTGACGGAAACCACCTCGCCGTTGATGTCTTCGGCGGCAGCCTGCGGATCGATGTTCAGCGCGATCGCCGTGTCCTCATCGCCCACGGCGGCGGTCACGCCCACTGTCGGCGCGTCGGCAACAGCACCCACCGCGACGTCGAGCGCGACAGGCGCACTCGTGGCCTCGGTCACCGCGCCCGTCTCAGGATCGGTTTCCTGCGCCGTCGCCGTCACCGACAGCGAGAAGTCCGTGTCGAAGTCTTCCGGCAGAGAGATCGTCAGACCGTCAAGGTCCGCCGGCGTCAGCGTCACGTCGCCGGTCACCGGATCGACCG
>PFFW01000005.1 GCA_002781745.1 Rhodospirillales bacterium CG15_BIG_FIL_POST_REV_8_21_14_020_66_15 | reverse complement strand
ACCGGCCAGGAAGACCCGGGCCACCTGTCAGGCGGCGAGGCACGGCGCGCGGCCCTGGCCCGCGCCCTGGCGCCCAAGCCCGACATCCTGTTGCTGGACGAGCCGACCAACCACCTGGACCTGCCCGCCATCGGCTGGCTGGAGGAGGAATTGCGGGGCCTGCCGTCGGCCGTCGTCATGATCAGCCACGACCGCCGGTTCCTGGAAACCCTGTCGCGCGCGACCCTATGGCTCGACCGCGGCGAGGTCAGGCGCCTGGACAAGGGCTTCGCCGCGTTCGAAGCATGGCGCGACGAGGTTCTGGACCAGGAAAGCCAGGCGCGACACAAGCTGGGCCGCAAGATCGCGGCCGAAACCCATTGGCTGATCCACGGCGTCACGGCGCGCCGCAAGCGCAACCAGCGGCGGCTCGCCAACCTGATGGACATGCGCAGGCAGAAGCGCGAGTTGCGCCAGGCGGCGGGCGAGGTGAAACTGGCCGCCGTCCAGGGCGAGACCTCGGGCAAGCTGGTGATCGACGCCGAGGACATCCGCAAATCCTTCGGCGAGCGAACCGTCATCGACGGCTTCTCGACGCGCATCCTGCGCGGCGACCGGGTCGGCATCATCGGGCCCAACGGGGCGGGCAAGACGACGCTTCTGAACATCCTGACCGGCGCCGCGGCGCCCGACCGGGGCCGCGTGAAGATCGGCACCTCCGTCGAGATGGTGACGCTGGACCAGAAGCGCGAAAGCCTGAACCCCCGGACGACCCTGTCCGACGCGCTGACCGGCGGCAGCGGCGACACCGTCTCCGTCGGCGGCCAGCCGCGCCACGTCATCGGCTACATGAAGGACTTCCTGTTCGTGCCCGAGCAGGCGCCGACGCCGATCGGCGAGTTGTCGGGCGGCGAGCGGGGACGGCTGATGCTGGCCCGCGCCCTGGCCCGCCCGTCGAACCTTCTGGTCCTGGACGAGCCGACCAACGACCTGGACCTGGAAACCCTCGACCTGCTGCAGGAGATGCTGGCCGACTACGAAGGCGCGGTGCTGCTGGTCAGCCACGACCGCGACTTCATCGACCGGGTCGTGACTTCGGTGATCGCCTGGGAGGGCGAGGGCCAGTGGCGGGAATATCCTGGCGGCTATTCGGACATGCTGGCGCAGCGGGGCGAGGCCCCGGCGCGCGAGGCGGGCAAGAAGGAAAAGACCCCGGCGAAGGCCGGCACGCCTGCCGCCGTCCCGCCGCCGCGCAAGGACAAGCGCAAGCTGAGCTTCAACGAGGCTCATGCGCTGAAGACCCTGCCGGGCCGCATCGCCAGGCTGGAGGAAGAGATCGCGGCGCATAAGAAGGTTCTCGCCGACCCCGGCCTCTACACCCGCGACGCCCGTCGCTTCACGGACACGGCGGCGGCCCTCAAGACCGCCGAGGACGCGCTCGCGGCGCTGGAGGAGGAATGGCTCGCCCTCGAACTCAAGCGCGAGGAGATCGAGGGCGGCTGAACGGCGTTGCCACCCTATTCCACCGGCTGCATGCGCCCGGTATGACGATCGACCGTGAACTTGCGGACCAGCGAGCCGTCCTTGGTCACGATCTCGGCCTCGATGGTGTCGCCGTCCTTTTCCGTCACCTTGCCGACCTTCAGGTTGGGATTGCGTGCCCAGGCCACGCGATGCTCCATCATGTGCGTGACCTCGTCGGCCGAGAGGTCGCGGGCGAGCGGCTGCATGCCGCCGCACCCGTAGCCGCCCATCATGCCGGGGCCCATGCCCATCATGCCGTTACCCATCATGCCGGGGCCCATCATCATGCCCGGACCCATGCCCATCATGCCGTTACCCATCATGCCGGGGCCCATACCCATCATGCCGTAGCCCGTCATGGGCATCTGCCCCTGATAGCCTTGTCCCGTCATTCCGGGTCCCATCATCATGCCGGAGCCCATCATGGGCATGTCGCCGCGCTCGCCGGACATGCCGGGCCCGTGCGCCAGGGCAACCCCGGCGGAGCCGAGGCCGAGGGCGCCGATCAATGCCAGCGCCGTCGTCATGCGTTTCGTCTTCATGGTCTCACCCTTTCGTTGCCGATGGCGTAACCGCCATTTCGGCAAGCATAGGGGGCCACGCGAAACGGGTCTTTGACGCCGATCAATTGAAGGTGGAAAAATGAGGTCAGCCCCAAAGGTCCGGCCCCGGCGGATGAATCCGACCGTCCGTGAACGCGAGGCCCGGGTTGCGGTCCTCGCGCAACAGGAGGGGCCCGTCCAAATCGACGACCCTGGCCCGATTCATCAGAATCGTCGCCGGCGCCATGGCCAGCGACGTCGCCACCATGCAGCCGACCATCAGGCCGAAGCCCCGCGCCTCGGCCGCGGCGGCGAGGTCGAGGGCCGCCGTCAGGCCGCCGGTCTTGTCGAGCTTGATGTTCACCATGTCGTAGAGACCTTCCAGGCGGTCCAGGTCCTGGGCCGTATGGCAGCTCTCGTCGGCGCAGAGCGGCACCGGATAGGCGAGCCCGCGCAGGATCTCGTCGCCGTGGACGGGCACCGGCTGCTCGATCATCTCCACCTTCATGTCCCGGAGGAACGGGGCCAGGTTCTCCAGCCGGTGGAGGTCCCAGCCCTCATTGGGATCGACCACCAGCCGGGCGTCCGGCGCCGCCTCGCGCACGGCGCCCAGGCGGGCCCGCACGTCCTGGCCGTCCAGCTTGATCTTCAAGAGCGGCGCCTTGGCCAAACGCCGTGCCTGGATCGCCATCTCCCGGGGGCCGGCGATGCCGATGGTCTCGGCCGTCACCGCGGGGACCGGCTCGGGCAGGCCGGCCAGGTCCCAGGCGCGTTTCCCCGCCTGCTTGCATTCCAGGTCCCAAAGGGCGCAGTCGACGGCATTGCGCGCCGCGCCCGGCGGCAGGATGTCGATGAGGTCGCGGCGGGTCACGCCCCCGGCCACCGCGTCGGCCACGTCGGCGATCTGGTGGATGACGCCGTCGACCGTTTCACCGAAGCGCGCATAGGGCACGCATTCGCCGCGGCCCGAGCGGCCGTCCGCGTCCTCGACCTCGCAGACCACCACGCGGGCCTCGGTCTTGATCCCGCGCGAGATGGCGAAGGGCCGGGCCAGCGGCCAACCCTGATCGACGGCGGAAAGACGGCGGCCACCGGCCATGGTCACGGTTTCCCGATGGCGTCGACGATGGGGCCGACGCCCGTGCGCACGGCGTCCACCGCGGGTACGTTCAGGCGCTGCGACACTTCGGACAGATAGGCGGCCGCGCGCGCGTCGTCCATGGAACTGGTGTTGACGGACACGCCGACGACCCTGGCGTCGGGCTCGAACATGCGGGCCATGCGCTCGTTGACCGCGATGCAGTCCTCCAGCGACGGCACGGGCACGCCGGGCGTGCCGCGCATTTCCGTACGCGCCGCATCGTGGCACAGCACCAGGGCGTGGGGCCGTGCGCCGTGGATCAGGCCCAGCGTGACCCCCGAATAGGAGGCATGGAACAGGGAGCCCTGGCCCTCGACCACGTCCCAGTGGTCCGGGGCGTTCGCCGGGGTCAGCCATTCGGCGGCCCCGGCGATGAAGTCGGCGACCACGGCGTCGACGGAGGCGCCGTCCCCGGCGATGAAGATGCCGGTCTGGCCCGTGGCGCGGAAATCGGCGTTCATGCCGCGGGCCTGCATCTCCCGCTCGATGGCCAGCGAGGTGAACATCTTGCCCACGGAAACGTCGGTGCCCACGGTGAGGAGCCGACGGCCGGGCCTGGGCTGGCCCCCGGCGACGTCGAAGTCGCGCGACGGATGGCGGGCGTCGGTCAACGTCCGCCCGTGCGCCTTGGCCGCCTGGGCGATGGCGGGCACGTCCGACAGGCGCCGGTGCAGGCCCGCCGCCACGTCCATGCCGGCTTCGATGGCCTGGACGATCGCGCCCGTCCAATGGTCGGGGATCACGCCGCCCCGGTTGGCGACGCCGACGACCAAGGTCCTGCAGCCGGCCTCGACCGCGTCCTCGATGGTCATGTCGGGGATGCCCAGGTCGGCCTTGCACCCGGCCAGGCGAAGCTGGCCCTTGCACCACTGGGGACGCCAATGGACGACGCCGATGGCGACCTTGGCGGCAAGCTGGTCCGGCGCGTCGCCGATGAACATCAGGTAAGGGGTCGCGAGTGCCATGAAGGGTCTCCCGGCGGGTTCATCCAGGCGCCAAGCCTATCATGGACCGCGCGATCCGGAAGGGGTCAGCGTCCCGGCGAGTAGTGGGCCAGGATGAACACGGCAGCCGCGTGGGCGGCAACCGTCACGGCGCGCCGCGCTTTGGCCAGCCGGCGGCGCAGGGCTTCCTGACGGCGGGCCCGTTCGGCGTCGAGATGGGCGCAGACCTCGCGCGCGACGTCGTAGCCTTCGCGGTGGACCTCCATGTAGTGGCGGCGGCGGCGGAGGTCGAAGTCGGGGTGGAAGTGGAACACGGTCATGGCCCGGCGCTTGCCGTCGTAGGTGGAGAAGGCCAGCACCTCGTTCCTGCCGATGTCATACTTGCGCACGACCAGGAGCGAGGCGTCGAGCCCTCGCTTGGTGACGCGGATGCCGTCGCCGTAATCCTGGCGGAATTCGAAGAACCAGTCGCCGGGCAGAAACGCACCGGGCATCCCGGTGCCGCCCGTGCCGTGAGTCGGGATCGATTTGCTATCGGACATGGCCGCCTACCCTCCGGTTAAGACAATGCCGATCGCCCGGCACGGCCCATTGAAGAAGCCTGCCTATCCCAGGGTGCTGCCTGCCGTTTTGTCGTTTTTGATTGGTCTTTGGTCGTCGTCGACCGGACGCGCGCAGCCGCCGCGCGGTCCCTGCCTGACCCCATACATACGCCCATGCACCGGGCCACACAAAACGAAAAATTCCCCCAGGCGGCCGCCCTGTGGATAACCGCCGCGCCCCGCGCCCCGTGCCGGGAATCCTGTTGCGCGGCCGGGATGCTTGGCGTACATCCGAAACATCCCCGTGGGCGCCGCCGGCCGGTGGTCGCCCGCCCCACAACCGCTTCCCGCCACCGAGACAATTCCGAGGACATCCATGGCCTACGTCATTCCCCAGCCGCCCCAGCCCTTCCTGCCCGTCGCCGGGACGGACGAGCGGTTTCCCGTGCGCCGCATCTACTGCGTCGGCCGCAACTATGCCGAACACGCCATCGAGATGGGCCACGACCCCGACCGCGAACCGCCGTTCTTCTTTCAGAAGTGCCCGGATAACCTGATGGTCGGCGGCGGCGACTGGCCCTATCCGGTGGCCAGCGCCGACGTGCACTGGGAACTGGAACTGGTCCTGGGCCTCAAGGAAGGCGGCACGGACATTCCGGCGGCCAAGGCGCTCGACCACGTCTACGGCTATGCCGTGGGCCTGGACATGACGCGCCGCGACCTGCAGGGCGAGGCCAAGAAAATGGGCCGCCCCTGGGACGTCGGCAAGGCGTTCGAGCTGTCCGCCCCCTGCACGGCGATCCATCCGGCGTCCGAGGTCGGCCATCCGGACCACGGCCGCATCTGGCTGGAGCGCAACGGCGAGGTGCGCCAGGACGGCGACCTGAACCAGATGATCTGGAAGATCCCGGAGATGATCGAATACCTGTCGGGCCTGTTCACCCTGGCCCCGGGCGACCTGATCTTCACCGGCACGCCGGCCGGCGTCGGCGCGGTTCAGCGCGGCGACGTGCTGAAGGGCGCCGTCGACGGCGTGGACGAACTGACCATCAAGGTCGTCTGACCCGACCGGGCCCGCCTACCTGCCGGGCCGCTTGATCGCCAGAATCTGCGCCGCCAGGGGCAGGGCCTCGTCGGCCTTCATGCCGGGCTTCATGCGCGCATCGTAGAGCACGCGCAGCATCCAGCGGTCGGCCTCGGTCAGGTCGACATGGCGGCTGTCGTCGGAAAAGATCGAGAACGTAAGCCCCTTCACGTCGTTGATCAGGCCCATGAGCTGGGTGATCTCCTCGGTCACGCAGGCGCGCAGGAATATCTTGGGATCGACGCGCACGTTGCCGTACTGCGTGGTCGTCGTGATTTCCGCCGGCACGGCCGCGTAGCCGAAGGTCAAGGCCCCCGTCTTGTTGATGCGCAGGCGGCCGTGGCAGAAGCCGAGGCGCAGCAGCTTTTCCGCGTCGGCGGCCTTGTAGGCCCCCTTGGTGCGTTTCTCGATGACCGCTGGCAGCTCGGCCTTGGGCCCGTAGAAGATCAGCACGTTGATGGGGATCTTGGAGACGTCGGGCGGCAGGCGCTTCTCGCGGCGCATGACCTCGGAATAGACGAGCCGCATGGGATGGCCCGTCTCCTTTGCCAGGTCAGCGACCTGGCGCGTCACCAGGTCCTCGAACAGGGGCGGATAACCCTTGCCGATGACGGCGACGTTGACCGGCGCGGCCCACTTGATGATGCGGGGGACGCGCTTTTCGTGTTCGGAGCCGAGGGCGACCCCGGCGAAGGCCTTGACGAGGTCGGTGTTGGAGATCGCGTCCTGGGCCCGCGCGCCACCCGCGAACAGCAGCACGCACAGGACCAGGAGATATGGAACCCATCGGCGCATGGCCAGAGCCTAACAGCAAAGCGCCTAGCGCACCATGTCGTCGATCAGGAACCCCTGGAACATGGTGATGCCGCAGGCATGGCCGGTCTTGATCGCAAGCTCGTCGTCGACGCGGGCAAGCACCAGCACCGTACCGCGCTGCTGCAGGCCGTGAATGGTCTCCTTGAAGCCGGGCAGGATGTTTTCCGTGCCGGGCCGCCAGAATACCTTGGCCAGCTTGGCGCCCAGGCGCGGCAGATCGATGACGCCCAGGCTTTCCGGGATGATCGCGTCGATGGCGATGGTCCCGCCGCGCGAGGTGATCAGTTCCGACGCGGTCTGGAACTGGTCCCAGTTCTGCAGGATGTTCTCGGCGCGGAACTCCAGCACCAGGTTGCTCAGCGCCTTCGGCCCGCGCTTGTCGAGAAGGTTCTGGAACGCGTGGGTGAACACCGTTTCCACGTTCAGGTTGAGGGACGCCTTGGCACGGTCCGCGTTCACTTCGTCGAAGCACTCGATGAGCATCTGGTCGAGCGACCGCGTCAGGTGCTGGAACACCAGGCCCGCACCCCGGAAATCGACGTTGCTCAGGATATGCTGGCGGATCATCTCCACCGAGATGAAGTATTCGCTCATCACCGGCATGGGCTGCTTGCCCGGCGCGATCAGGACCGTCGCCTGGGAGCGGATGAAGTTGTCCGTGAAGGTTTTCTTGCCCATCTTGCGCATGCCGTCGCGCACGACCTGGATGTCGCTTTCGCGCAGCGGCCGGGTCTCGCCGGTGCCGACGCCCGCTTCCTTGGCGCGGTCGTCGAAGGTCTCCAGGAACTTGATGGCGTTCCCGATGCGGCCCTGCAGGTTGATGATGCGCAGCATGCGCGACTGGTCGATCTGGCTGAAATATTCCGGAAAGTTCTGCTGGATCACGCGGATCAGGTCGACCTTCAGCTCCGACGTCCATTCCATCTGATTGTATTCGTTGAGCTTCATCAGAAGGGCGGTGTCGGTGTTGGTCAGGCGATACACCTCGGCGCCGCGCCGTTCACGCGACCGCTCGTAAGACTCGTCGGTCTTCTGGCGAAGCTGTTTGTCTTCCTCCTCGGTCATGCCAAGGGTCGAAAAGCTGACCAGAATCAAATGGTTGGGCTCCTCCGCCCCACCCTTCCAATTCCGCAGACGCGTCAGCAGCTTGAGATGCTCACCGCCACCAAGGCTTGTTTCACCCATCAAATCGTCAACCCGTTGCCGTTATTGGTCTTTATTTTGGTTCATACGCCGTATCGCGGGCAAGAACAACGCCCGCATGTCCAATCCATTATCAGGCACTTGATAAGACAGTCTTAACGGCTCCCCCACCTTGACCCGTACTATATCAGCATATCCTCGACGTGCAGGCCCTGGAAGGCGGTGATTCCCACCTCGCGCCCGACGCGCAGGCCCAGTTCGGAATCGACGCGGCACAACACGACGACGCATCCCTGGTCCTGTGCCTGCTTGATGACGGAACGGTTGCGCGCCAGGGTCTCGACCCCGCTTTCCCGCCACACGATCTTGGCGATGTTGGCGTTGAATCCGGTCAGGTTGACGACCGAAAGAGACGCCGGATCGACGACGTCGACGGCGACGGTGCCGCCCTGGGCGCGCACGGCCGATCGGGCCGCCTCGTACTTGCGCAGATCGCGCATGACGTCGGACAGGCGCATCTCGACGATGACGTTGGACAGCCGGGCCGGCCCGCAGCCGGCGACGAACTTCTGGAACGCCGCCCCGCCCACGGATTCCGGCGTCAGGTTCAGGGCGCACTTTCCGCCTTCCGGATTGTAGTGCCGGTACATGCCCAGCATCAGCGGGTCGAGGGTCAGGGTCAACTGCGGGAACAGGGGGTCCGATTCATGGATGTCGACGTTCTTGAGCGCGTCCGAGCCCAAAAGGTCCATGCGTACGTAGTATTCGTGGGCGATCACCGAAGGCTGGACGGCATCGGCGATCAGCGCGATCGACTGACTCTGGACGTAGGTCCCGGCGAAACCCTTGTCGCCGGCCTTGGCGTGCGCGGCGCGCACGGCCTGGCCATCGCCCGGGCCGAGGGCCCTAAGGCCGTCGGCGCCGGCGATGACGCCCTGCTCCTTGGCCCGCTCCTCGAAGGCCTCGAGGAAGCGGATGGCGCCGGCCATCTGCGTCGTCATGTCGATGGTCCGCACGATCTTCGACTGGTCGACGGCGGCGAAGTTCTCGGGCGCCTCGTCCTGCAGTATCTTGAACAGGTGCATCTTCAGTTCCTGGGGAACCTCCATCCTGTTCATTTCCGTCAGGTTGGCGACCACGGCGATGTTCGAGGGCGACAACTGATAGGCCGCTCCGCCGCGCACGCGGGCGACACGGGCGTGGACCTCGGCGATTTCGTCCATCAGGTGGTCGTCGTCCGCGGGCAGGCGCAGGTCCGAGAGGTCGACCAGCAGCAGGGTGTTCACGTCACCCTTCCTGCCGCCCATGGCGCGTAATTTCTTCAGAAGATCGGCGGCGTCGCCCGCCATCGGTGAGGACCCGAATGCCATGTCGCGTTTCCGTCTCGGTTGCCGGCGCGGTCAGGAACCGCCCTTTGCGGGTGCGGCGCCGGTCAAAAGCTTGTCAACGTGATAGCCCTGAAACAGCGCGATGCCAAGGCTCTGGCCGATCTTGATGGCCTGTTCGTCGTCCACATGGGCCAGCACCACGGCCGTTCCGCTGTCCTGCATGGCATGGATGTCGTCCTTGGCGTGGAGGAGGGTGTCCTCGGCGTCGCCGCGCCACATGACCTTGGCCAGCTTGACGTTCAGGCGGTGCAGATTGACAAGGCCGAGCGTTTCCGGCTGCACGTTGTCGATGGCGACGGCGCCGCCCTTTTTGTGGATCAGTTCGCAGGCCGTCTGGAACTGGCTGAAGTGCTGGAACATGTTGTCCTGGCGGAATTCGATGATGACGTCGGCCAGGCCCTTGTCGCCGGCGTCGCGCAGGAAATGGTCGAAGGCGTTGGTGAACACTGTCTCCACGTTCATGTTCAGGGATTTCTTGGTGCGGTCGCCGGTCACCGCGCCGATGCAGTAAAGCAAGGCCTGATCGAAGGTCAAGGTAAGCTGGTTGAACACGTTGCCGGTGCCGCGGATGTCGACGCCGCGCAGGATCGACTGCTTCAGCAAATCCACGCCCACGTAGTATTCGGTCATCACCGGCTGCGCGGCCTTGCCCGGAACGATCCGCGCCGCCGTCTGCGAACGGATGTAGCGCTTGCCGAACTCGCGCGGGCCCAGCTTGCGCAGCGCGTCGCGCAGCTTCTGGATGTCCTGCATGTTGAGCGGCCGTTCGCCCTTCTCGTCGACGGCCGTTTCCCGGCGCCGGTCGCCGTAAGCCTCGAGGAACCGCTTCGCCGTGTCCAGGCGGACCGCAAGGTCGATGGGGCGGATCAGTCGCGTCTGGTCGATCTTGGAGAAATGCTCGGGCAGGTGATGCTGGATCACCCGCATGATATCGACCTTCAGGTCCATCATGGCTTCCACGCGGTTGAAGTCGGCAAGCTTGATGAGGATCGCCGTGTCCAGGTCGGACAGCTTGAACACATGTCCGCCGCGGGAATGGACGAAGCTGAGGAAGGCGCCTTCGAGCGCCTGCTGCACCCCTTCCTGCTGATCGGGCATGCCGAGCGTCGTGAACGACACCAGAAGCAGGTGATTGACGTCTGAATCGGCCGCCGACCAATGGTTCAACGTTTCCATCAGGTCGTGGATGGTGCCGATCTCGCCGCCGGGTTCGCCGTTTGCGCCCGCATCGAGAATTTCCACGGTCCACCTCCTCTGCGGGTGCCGCGCGAGGCACCCCTTTTGCCGCCGGCCCCCATTCCGGCGGCGCCAGGGGGAGTATAACCTTAAAATAAAACCCTTTGCCAAAAAGGCTTTAGTTATAGAGACCCGACCTATTCGCCGGACCGGCCCGAACCCTCTCCGGGCATGGGCAGGGAGACGGTGACACGAAGTCCCCGAGGGGCCAGGTTTTCGAGGCGGATGTCGCCGCCGTGGGCGCGCACGATGCTGCGGGCGATGGCGAGACCCAGCCCGACGCCGCCGGTCTCGTGGCTGCGCGAGGTCTCCAGCCTGGTGAACGGCTCGAACACGCTGTCCTGGTCCGCCTCGGGAATGCCGGGGCCGTCGTCCTCGACGACGATCAGGGTTTCGCCATCGCCGGCGCAGACCGCCAGCCCGGCCCGTCCGCCGTAGCGGACGCCGTTTTCCGCCAGGTTGCGCACGGCGCGCTTCAGCGCCGTCGGCTGGCAGGGCATGATCACCGGCCCCGCCGCCCGGCAGGTCACGTCGAGGCCCAGGTCGCGCAGCTCTTCGGCGACCTCGGCGCACAGCGCCGCCACGTCGGTCGGCACCGCCCGCCCGCCCGCCTGCGCGTCGCGGGCGAAGACCAGCGTCGCCTCGGTGATGCGCTCCATCTCTTCCAGGATATTCAGGATCTTCTGCCGGTTCTCGGGGTCGTCCTTGATGAACTCGGCGCGCAGGCGCAGCGACGTCAGCGGAGTGCGCAGGTCGTGACTGATCGCCGCCAGCATGCGTGTGCGGTCGGCGACGAAGCGGTGCAGACGTTCCTGCATGGTGTTGAAGGCGACGGTCGTGCGCCGCACCTCGCCGGGTCCCGTCGGGGTCAGGGGCGGCGGCACCTCGCCGCGGCCGAGCGCGTCGGCGGCGGCCGCCAGGTCGTTCAGCGGGCGGGTCAGCCGCCGCACGATGAGGACGCTGACCAGCGACACGGCCACCGCCATCAGCAGCATGACGGTGAGCGTCCGCGTTCCCCAGCCGCGCGGCGACGGAGCCGCCAATTCGCCGTTCAACCATTCGCCGCCGTCCAGCGCCACGGACAGGACAAGCCTGACGGGATAGCGGCGTGGGCCGTGATGCACCTCGCGCTCCTCGTGATCTCCGCGCATGCCCCTGTGCGCGCGCTCGTCGCGGCCGGCACCCTCGTGCCGGTCGCGATGCAGGCGGCGGATGAACTCGGGCGGGCGCAGCAGGTGCAATTCGTCCGCGTCGGTGACCCTGACCAGGATCGCCCGGTTGCCGGCGCCGCCCAGGCGACCGGCCAGCGAACGGGCCAGCTCGTTGTCGCGATCGTCGGCCTGATCCGCCGGCACGGCGCTCTCGGGTGCGATCCAGAACCGCACGCGGGCCGAGGTCGCCGCCGACAGGATCGTTTCGGTCAGGTCCCGGTCGCGCCGTCCGCCCAGATGATCGAGCATCTGGATCACGGACGCCGCGCGCTGCATCACCTGTTCGTGCCTGGCGCCGATGATCGCCTCGCGCCGCTCGGACGCGAAAATGACGAAACTGACGACCTGGGCGGCGGCGATCGCCAGCAGCAGCGACGCGATCAATTGTCCCGCGAGCGACCGCGGCCAGGGGAATTTCAGGGACCTGGGGCTCATGGCCGGACGACCTCGACCCTTGCGGCGAAGCTGTAGCCGCCGCCCCAGTGGGTCTTGATGAATTCCGGATTCCGCGCGTCGCGCTCGAGCTTCTTGCGCAGGCGGCTGACCTGGTTGTCGATGGCGCGGTCGAACAGCTGCGCCGTGCGGCCGCGGGTCAGGTCGAGAAGCTGATCGCGGTTCAAGACGCGGCCCGGATGGCGCACGAACACGCCCAGCAAGAGGCTTTCGCCCGTCGACAGCACGACCGCGTCCCCGCCCGCACCGGTCAGTGTCTGCGTGTTGGGATCGAAGGTCCAGGGCCCGAAGCGGTAGCGGGTTCCCGGCATATCCCCGGCGGTCGGCGGCAGCGCGCCCGTGCGGCGCAGCACGGCCTTGATGCGGGCCAGGAGTTCGCGGGGGTTGAACGGCTTGGTCACGTAGTCGTCGGCGCCCATCTCCAGGCCGACGATGCGGTCGGTGTCCTCGGCCATGGCGGTCAGCAGAATCACCGGCAGGGAGGTGGTCGCGCGCAGATGACGGCACAGCGACAGCCCGTCCTCGCCGGGCATCATGATATCGAGAACGACCAGGTCGACGGCGCTGGTCTCGAGCGCCTGGCGCGCGGTCGCGGCGCGGTCGGCCGTGGTCACCCGAAAGCCGTGCTCCTTCAGGTACCGCGCCAGGGCGTCCCGGATGTCGGGATGGTCGTCGACGACCAGGATGTGTTCGCTGTCGGTCATGCCTCGCCGGCTCCTGCCCGCAACTATGCCGGAGCCGCAGGCCCCGGCGGACAAAAAATTGTAACCGATTGTGTCACCGGGCATGGTTGCCACGAATTGCGACAAACGGGGGCTTTGCCGCCATATTTGGGTGACGTTCTCGGTGTTTCCTCGGGCCATCGAAAGCCACCGGAAAAAAGGATTACCCCCATGGCACGAACCCACCGCATGAAAACCCGCACCAAGATCGTTCTCGGCGCCCTGGCCGCCGCGGCGGTGATCGGCGGCGGAGCCTTCGCCGTGCAGGCCGATTATCGCGGCCACCACGGCAAGTCGGGCGACCGCGCCGACTGGATGTTCGAGCGCTTCGACGCCAACAATGACGGCAAGATCACCACGGCCGAGATCGAAGCCGCGCGCAAGGCGTCCGTCGCCAAGTACGACGCCGACAAGGACGGTCAGCTGTCGCTGGAGGAGTTCCAGGGCCTGTTCAACGAGATCATGCGCCACCGCATGGTCCGCATGTTCCAGAAGCTCGACCGTGACGGCGACGCCAAGGTCACCGAAGCCGAAATCGCCCGCCGGATGGACCGCATGATGGCCCATCTCGACCGCGACCAGAACGGCGAGATCGAGCGCGGCGACCTGATGCGCCGCCACAACCGCCATGACCGCGACGGCGACGAACGCGGCCACGGCGAACACCACCGCTAGTCCCCACCGCCCGCCGCCCGCCCCGGCGGCGGACACCAGGAAACGCCGCGCCCCCCAATAGGCGCGGCGTTTTCCGTATCCGGCGCCGCGTTTCCGTAGCGCCTAATCGGAATCCATCCAGATCGTGAACGGCCCGTCGTTGGCGAGCCGCAGGCGCATGTGGGAGCGGAACCGCCCCGTTTCCACAGGCACGTCCTCGTCCCGCAGGAAACCGGCGAAGGCCAGGTAGAGCCGTTCCGCCGTTTGCGGATCGGCCGCTTTCGAAAAGCCCGGCCGGTTGCCCTTCTTCCAGTCCGCCGCCAGGGTGAACTGGCTGATCACCAGGGCCTGGCCGCCCACGTCCAGGACAGACAGGTTGGTCTTGCCGTCGGCGTCCTCGAATACCCGCATGTTGGCGATCTTGCGGGCGAAGTAGCGGGCCGTTTCCTCCGTGTCGCCCGGCTCGGCGCACACCAGGACGGCAAGCCCCGGCCCGATGGCGGCCAGCGCTTCCTCCGTCCCGCCCTCTCCGACCAGGAAAACCCCGGCCTCCGTCACCCGCTGCAGCAATGCCCGCATGTCGCCGACCCTCCCGCGCCGGAACTGACCGGAACTATAGGTGGGGCCATTTCGTGACGGCAAGCGGCAGGCGGTTGATTTCCGCGCTGTCCGAGGGTTAAGTGGGCGCGACACAAACCCCATCGGTCGGGAGCCCGAGCCCATGAAGTTCTTCGTCGACACGGCGGACGTCGCCGAGATCAAGCGCCTGAACGACACCGGGCTGGTGGACGGCGTGACCACCAACCCGTCCCTGGTCGCCAAATCGGGGCGCGATTTCATCGACGTGGTCAAGGAGATCTGCGCCATGATCGACGGCCCCGTGTCGGCCGAAGTGACGGCGACGGACGCCGACGGCATGATCGAGGAAGGCCGCAAGCTGGCCAAAATCGCCGACAACGTGGCGGTGAAGGTACCGCTGACCGAGGCCGGGCTGGTCGCCTGCAAGACGCTGTCCCAGGCCGGCACGGCGGTCAACGTAACGCTCTGCTTCTCGGCCGCCCAGGCCCTGCTGGCGGCCAAGGCGGGGGCGGCCTTCATCTCGCCCTTCGTCGGGCGCTTGGACGACATCGGCCAGGACGGCATGACCCTGATCGCCGAGATCGCCGAGATCTATTCCAACTATGATTTCAATACCGAGATCCTGGTCGCTTCGGTGCGCCACCCGCAGCACGTGGTTGACGCCGCGCGCATCGGCGCCGACGTCTGCACCGTGCCGCCGGGCGTGATCTGGCAGCTGTTCAAGCACCCCTTGACGGACAAGGGGCTGGAGGCCTTCCTGAAGGACTGGGAAAAGACCGGCCAGTCGATCCTGTAGGCCGCTGTCGGCCCGGGTGCCGTTGGCACCGTAAAAAATGAAAACTGGCGCTGGTTTCGGGCCGATGAGCGGCGATAATGGCAGATTGATCATTCGGACACGAGTTTGCCGTCCATGGGCAGGAAGCCCCAACAAGAAACGATCGATCCCGCCCGCGAGGCCTCGCGCGAAACCGCGTGTCTGGCCCGCGCGTTCACGCGGCGCACGCTGCTTGGCAACGGCGCCGCGCTGACGGCCGGCGGCCTCGGACTGGCTTTCGCCCCCCTTCTGATCCGTCCGGCCGAAGCGGCCCGTGACACCGTCAACGTCCTGACCTGGACCGGCTACATCCCCGACCGTTTCGCCAAAGACTTCAAGAAGAAGACGGGCATCACCGCCAACGTCACCACCGTCGGCTCCAACGAGGAAATGCTGATCCAAGTGACGGCCACCCACGGCCGCGCCTGGGACGTGATCTCGCCTTCGGTCCACCGCATGAGCCAGTGGCGGGCGCTCAACATGACCCGCCCCTGGGACATGAAAAAGATTCCGAACCTCGCCAACGTGAAGTCGGAGTTCATGGCGCTTTCCGCGGTCTGGTCGTGGAACGCGGGACAGCACCACCTGCCCCACGTCTGGGGGACCGAGGGCATCTCCTGGCGCACGGACCGCTTCACGGGCGTCTACGGCGAACTGTCCTTCGCCGACCTGTGGCGGCCCGAGATGAAGGGCCTGGTTCAGGGCCGGCCGCATTCCCTGATGTCGGGCATCGGGCGCATGCTGGCCGCCCAGGGCAAGCTTGCGCCGTTCGAGGACGCCTACAAGGACGAAGGCGCCATGCGCGCCATCTGGAACGACATCATGAGGTTCGCCGTGGCGCATAAGCACTGGCTGCGCGCCTACTGGCACGACCATGAAAGCCAGAAGACCAACTTCACCCGCAACGGCGTGATCATCGGCCAGACCTGGGACGGCCCGGCGCTGGAACTGGCCAAGGCGGGCCAACCGATCGCCTACATGCCGCCCAAGGAAGGGGCCTTCGCCTGGATGGACGGGCTGTCGCTGACGGCCGGGGCCAAGAACGTGGAGCAGGCCCATGCTTTCGTCGACGCGCTCTACACGGCCCGCGCCGGCGCGCAGATGAGCAATACCACGGGCTACAACTCCGTGGTCCAGGGCGTCGCCCCGCTGCTGACCAAGAAGACCCGCCAGGCGTTCGAGGGCGCCTATCCCGGCGACTCGCAGCAGAAGCTGTGGTGGTGGCCGGACGAACCGGTGTGGTTCGCCGGCCTGCGCAACGCCTACCGCGACCGCTATCTGGCGGCGTAACGGCCCTTAACCTTCTTCCCGGTGCACCCGGGAGTAGACCAATGACATGGTCATCGCGCTGAACCCGATGGCCAGCATGTAAGTAGTTGTGCGCAAGACCGAATCCAAAAGGCCCAGCCCAAAGAAACGTAGACCTTCGGGCGACAGCGACAGCATCTTATTGAGGGCTTCCTGCGCCCAAGCGTTGGGAAGCACCTGAACGGCTTGGACATTCAAAGCATCAAACTTGAGGAGTCTGATGTGCTCAACCGCCCAGCCCATTGCCGCGTAAAGGACCAGAAAAATTGCAAAGATCAGGGCGAAGATGGCGATGCCCTGCAACAGATTGGGACGCAATCGGGCGAGCGTATCTCGGAAACGGCGGCCGGGAAGTTGGACGGCGACTGCAGGAAGATAGAAAAGAATGGGAACGAAGATTAGTCCGCAGAGCCATCCGCCAATCTCGCTACCCGGCCAATAAAGAAATCCGGCATGCGCCCCGCCAAATTTCCGGACCAACTGTGACAGAATGTCCGTGAAAACAACAATGGCGACCGCCAGTCCCAGCACGACGAACGTGTAGACCACCTCCCCCCTCTGGAATTGGAAACTAGGCCGCGTTTTGTCGCCGAGCAGAACGATCCGGTGAACGGCAACGGCAAAGGCTGAAAGAACCGCGAGCCGGCCGACTTTGGCGAAAGCCTGCAGACCGAGGTGCGCGCCGAGCGATAGGCTGCCCGTACTCTCTAGCAAGCCTATGTAGTTCATACCCAAATGAATAGCGAGAAGAAGAACCAAGGGAATGACCGCTGCCTGTGCAACTGCCGGCCAAATCTGTCCCGTCGTCCTAAAGCTTTCCTTCAGGACCCCAAAAACCGGAATCCGGGCACCTTCATTTGCCAAGCGCGCGCCCCTCTCTCGCCCCCTGTGAGGTGCAATTATAGCGATGAGGCGGCGGAATAGCTCAAGCCTAAAGTTCTTCCAGCGCTTCCCGCAGCAGCCCGATCATGGCGTCGATGTCGGACTTATCGGCGACGAAGGCCGGGGCCACGACGCCGCAGTCGCCCGTGAACTTGACGTGCAGCCCGCGCCAGAACAGGTCCTTCTGGAATTGCGTTCCGAGCGCGCCCGGATTGCCCTTGGGCTTCAGTTCGACGGCGCCGATCATGCCGAAGCCGCGGATGTCGGCCAAACAGTCGAGCCCTTCGAGGGAATAGAGCGCCTTCTGGAAATGATCGACCAGACCGGCCGCCTTCTCGAAGGTGTTCTCGGCGTCGTAGATCTTCTGCACGGCGACGCCGGCGGCGCAGGCCGCCGGGTGCGACGAGTAGGTATAGCCGTGGAACAGCTCGATGGCGTTCTCGGGCGCGGCGTCGATGATGGTCTCGTAGATCTCGTCCTTCACGGCGATGGCGCCCATGGGCTGGCAGCCGTTGGTGATCGCCTTGGCCATGGTCATCAGGTCCGGCGTCACGCCGAAGGCCTGGGCCGCGAAGGGCGCGCCCGTGCGGCCGAAGCCGGTGATGACCTCGTCGAACACCAGCAGGATGCCGTGGGCGTCGCAGATTTCGCGCAGCCGTTCCAAATAGCCCTTGGGCGGCACCAGGCAGCCGGTCGAGCCGGCGATCGGTTCGACGAAGCAGGCGGCGATGGTCGAGCCGCCGACGTTTTCGCAGATGCGCTGCAGATCGTCGGCCAGGTCGGCGCCGTTGTCGGGCTGGCCCTGGACGAAGGTCTGCTTGGCGTCCCAGGTGTGGCGCATGTGCACGACGCCGGGCATGACGCCCGAGAAGGTCTCACGGTTCTTGACCATGCCGGACAGCGACGTGCCGCCGATGTTGACGCCGTGGTAGGCGCGCTCGCGGGAAACGAAGCGGGTGCGGTGGCCCTGGCCGCGGGCGCGGTGATAGGCCATGGCGATCTTCAGCGCCGTGTCGATGGCTTCCGAGCCCGAGTTGGCGAAGAAGATGTGGTTCAGGGGTTCCGGCGTGATGCGGGCGACCCGCTGGGCCAGGTCGAAGGCCCCGGGATGGCCGAGCTGGAACGGCGGGGTGTAGTCGTTCTCCAGAAGCTGTTCGTAGACCGCCTGGGCGATCTCCTTGCGCCCGTGGCCGAGCGGGCAGCAGAACAGGCCGGACGAGCCGTCGAGGATCTTGCCGCCCTTGTGGTCGTAATAGTGCAGGCCCTCGCCGCGCACGACGATGCGCGGGCTTTTCTTGAAGTCCCGGTTGCCGGTGAAGGGCATCCAGTTCTCTTCAAGGGAGTTGGTGTTGTATTCCATGGTCGATCCTCCAATAGGCGCGGCAGGGCGAACCCCGACGGGCGGAAAGCCGCGCGGCCCCTTGGTGAACGCGGGGCCGCCGGGGTTGTCAGGTGGTTGGCCCCATCGTAATCTGGCCCTCTGGCTCCACGTTAGAGCCAGAAAAGCCTTTTTCCTGGACCACACCATGGAAGGAGAGACCCCAGCGGGACAAACATGCGCGACGGCATTTTCCATCTGGACCGGCGTCCCAACATCTCGATCCAGGGCCAGATTCGCGAGATGCTGGTTTCCGCCATCCTGGGCCGCCAGTTGCCGGCGGGCGACCCCCTGCCGTCGTCGCGCAAGCTCGCGAAAAGCCTGGGCGTGTCGCGCAACACGGTGGTCCTGGCCTATCAGGGGCTGGTCGACGACGGCTACCTTGAATCGCGCGAACGGTCCGGCTTCTACGTCACCGACGACATCCTGGAGGGCCGCGCCGACGATCCGGTCGTCCCGCCGCCCGTCCCCGACGCCCGCACCGCCACGGGGGGGGCCGATTGGGCGGCTCGCTTCCGTGTGCGCCCGTCGCACCAGGCCAACATCGAAAAGCCGGGCAACTGGCTGACCTTTCCCTATCCCTTCATCTACGGCCAGGTGGACCAATCGCTGTTCCCCATCGCGCAGTGGCGCGAATGCTCGCGCCAGGCGCTCGGCCGCAAGGGTATGGACGCATGGACCGGCGACGCGCTGGCCGCCGACGACCCGATGCTGGTCGAACAAATCCAGACGCGCCTGCTGCCGCGCCGGGGCATCCTGGCCCGCGACGACGAGATCCTGGTGACGCTCGGTGCGCAGAACGCCCTATATATTCTGGCCGCCCTGCTGGTCCGCGCCGACACCCGTGTCGCTATCGAGGATCCCGGCTATCCCGACGTGCGCAACATCTTCGGGCTGAAGACCGACCGCATCGAGGCGATCCCCGTGGATCGGCACGGCATGCCCGTCGACGAACGGCTCGACCGCTGCGAACTGGTGTTCGTCACGCCGTCGCACCAGGCGCCGACCACGGTGACCATGCCCAAGGCGCGGCGCCAGGACCTGCTGGCCCGCGCCCGGGACGAGGACTTCGTGATCATCGAGGACGACTACGAGTGGGAGACCAACTATGTGTCGGAGCCGACACCGGCCCTCAAGTCGATGGATACGGCGGGGCGGGTGATCTACGTGGGCTCCCTTTCGAAGACCCTGTTTCCGGGGCTGCGCCTGGGCTACCTGGTCGGCCCGGCGCCGCTCATCAAGGAGGCGCGCGCGCTGCGCCGCCTGATGCTGCGCCACGCGCCCAACAACAATCAGCGCACGGCGGCCCTGTTCCTGGCCTTGGGCCACCATGACAGCCTGGTCCACAAGCTGCAGAAAGCCTATCGCGAGCGCTGGCGGATCATGGGTCGGGCGTTGGCCGACCACCTGCCCGGCTGGTCCAAGGCGCCGGCCTTCGGCGGCACCAGCTACTGGGTCAGCGGGCCCGAAGGCTTCGACGCCGGCAAGCTGGCCGACCGCGCGCTCGACGACGGCGTGATCATCGAGCCCGGGCGCGTCAACTTCTTCGCCCGGACGGAGGCGCCCCGCAACCACTTCCGCCTCGGCTTCTCGTCCATCGCGGCGGAGCGCATCGAGCCGGGCATCCGCCTGCTCGCCGACATCGTCAAACGCGACATCTGAACCGCGCCCGCCGCGCCGCCGCCTGATCCGGATCAATCCGCGGCCCGCGCGCCGGTGCTAGGATTCCTGCCGTCAACGGATCAGGAGTTCCCCATGCAGATCGGCGTACCCAAGGAGATCAAGGTTCACGAATACCGCGTCGGCATGACGCCCGCGAGCGTCGCCGAGGCCGTGCACCACGGCCATTCCGTGCTGGTCGAGACGGGAGCCGGAGCCGGCATCGGCGCCGGCGACGAGGCCTATGTCCGGGCCGGGGCCGAGATCGCGCCCGACGCGACGGCCGTGTTCGCGGGGGCCGAGCTGATCGTCAAGGTCAAGGAACCGCAGGCCGGCGAGCGCCGGATGCTGCGCGAGGGACAGGTGCTGTTCACCTACCTGCACCTGGCCCCGGACCCGGAACAGACACGCGAGCTGCTGGAGACGGGCGTCACCGCCATCGCCTACGAGACGGTGACCGACGCCGGGGGCGGCCTGCCGCTGCTGCGCCCCATGTCCCAGGTCGCGGGCCGCATGGCCGTGCAGGCGGGCGCGCACTGCCTGGAGAAGGAAGCCGGCGGGCGCGGCGTGCTGCTCTCGGGCGTGCCCGGCGTGGCGCCCGCCAAGGTGGTCGTCATCGGCGGCGGCACGGTCGGCGCCAACGCCGCCGTGGTGGCGCTCGGCATGGGGGCGGACGTGACGGTGCTGGACACCGACGTCGGCACCCTGCGGCGGCTGGAGCACCGCATGGGCCTGGGCCTGAAGACCGTCTATTCCAACCGCCATACCCTGGAGGAACAGGTCACGGCGGCCGACCTGGTGATCGGCGCCGTGCTGGTGCCGGGGGCCGAGGCACCCAAGCTGGTGACCCGCAACATGGTCAGGATCATGAAGTCGGGGGCGGCCATCGTCGACGTCGCCATCGACCAGGGCGGCTGTTGCGAGACGTCGCGGCCGACGACCCACGCGGAGCCCACCTTCGTGGTCGACGAGGTGGTCCACTACTGCGTCGCCAACATGCCGGGGGCGGTCGCCCATACCTCGACCTAT
>PFFW01000100.1 GCA_002781745.1 Rhodospirillales bacterium CG15_BIG_FIL_POST_REV_8_21_14_020_66_15 | reverse complement strand
ACGGCTCGTCGCAGAACAGGATCTTGGGATCCATGACGACGGCGCGCGCGAACGCCGCGCGCTTGATCATGCCGCCCGACAGTTCCGACGGCATCAGGTTCTCGAACCCGCCCAGGCTGACGACCTCCAGCTTCATGCGGGCCATGATTTCCATGGTCTTGCGGTCCAGGCCGGTGTGCTCGTAAAGCGGCAGCATCACGTTCTCGCCCACGGTCATCGACGAGAACAGCGCACCCCCCTGGAACGCCACGCCCAGCTTCTGGCGCAGTTCGACCAGTTCCACCCCCGACAGCTTCTCGATGTCCTGGTCCAGGATGCGCATGGTCCCGGAGGAGTGATGCTCCAGCGCCATCAGATGGCGCAGCAGCGTCGACTTGCCCGAGCCGGAGCCGCCCATGATGACCATGATCTCGTCGGCGCGCACGTCCATCGAGACGCCCTTCAGGATCATGCGGTCGCCGTAATGGGTCACCAAGTCGCGGACCTCGATGACGTTGCGGGGCGCTTGCGCGCCGGCGGTGTCGGAATCGTCCATGCGCCCTCCCCGTCAGCGCGTGACCACGAAGGCGAACAGCATGTCGGTCACGATGATGGCCGAGATCGACTGCACCACTGCCCGCGTCGTCGCCTTGCCCACGCCTTCGGCGCCGCCCTGGACCGAGGCCCCGTTGACCACCCCGATCACGGCGATGAGGACCGAGAAGATGACGCTTTTACCGAGGCCGTGCATCAGGTCGTCGACGCGCAGAAGCTCGATGGTCTCGTCCATATAGGCGGCAAGCGATATCCCCAGGTCCAGGTTGACATAGACGCCGGCGAAGAACAGGCCGACGAAATCGGAAAACAGGGTCAGCGCCGGCACCATGATCAGCATGGCGACCAGCGCCGGGACGACCAGGAAGCGCACCGGATTGATGCCCATGACGTAAAGGGCGTCCACTTCCTGGTTGATCTTCATGGTGCCGATGCGCGCGGCCAAGGCCGAGCCCGACCGCCCGGCGATGACGATGCCGGTGATCAGGGGCGCGAACTCGCGCACCACGGAGAACGAGATGCCGATGGTGACCCGGCTTTCCGCGCCGAAGATGCGCAGCGTGTGAATGCCCTGGATTGCCAGCATCATGCCGATGGTCGCGGCCAGAAGGGCGATGATCGGCACCGCCTGGATGCCGACCGCCATGCATTGCTCGGCGATGGCGCCCAGGCGCACGGCCTGCTTCTCGCGCCGCCCGAGGATCAGCCAGTAGACGCTTTCCACCACCATCATGGCGCCCAGGCCGATTTCCTCGACCCCGGCGACGACGGCGCGGCCGACCCGTTCGGTCAGGGCGACGATGGGGTTTCGGGTGTCGGTCGGGGTCACGCTCAGGTTCTCCGGCAGTTCAAGGCGAATGGCGTTATACGGCGTCGTCCACGTTGGCGTGGATGGTGAACACGGCGTCCAGCCTGGCCAGCTTGAGAACCCGCATGGCGCCTTCGCTGACCGCCGCCAGGGCCAGCGTCTGGCCGCCCTTCTTCGCCGTCTGCAGGGCCTCCACCAGGGACGCCACGCCCGACGAATCGATGTAGGAAACCTTGGCCAGGTCGACGACCACCGGTTTGCCCCGCCCCACGGCGGCCAGCAGGGCCTCGCGCGCCTTGGGCGACGTCTGCAGGTCGATGTCCCCCTCAAGCGCAATGACGACGGCGCCGCCGGCGTCTTTGACTTCGTGCATCATGTCCAGTCCCCTCAAGATGCGCCGGCTTTTGTATACAGCCGCTTTCGCAGTTGTAGCAGATTACCCACACCGGCGGGAGGCGTCACGAACTGAACGTCGTCCATGATCTCGCGGATCAGGTGGACGCCCAGCCCCCCCGGGCGGATGTCGTCAAGGTCGCGGCCCCGGATGGCGCCGACGTCGACAGGCGCCGCGAAGTCCTGCAACTCGACCACGAAGTCACCGCCGTCGCGGCGAAGCTCGACGGCAATCTCGCCGTCGGCGCGCCCTCCGTAGGCATGTCGCACCACGTTCTGGCAGGCCTCGTCCACGGCCAGGATGACCTGTTCGGTCATCTCGTGCTCGCAATCCAGGTAATCGAGCGCCGCCCGCACCGCATGGCGGATGACGCGCAGGCGGTCGGCCTTGGCCGGCAGGCGCATGGACATGATCGATTCCGCCCCGGTCGCGGGGGACGACGTCGTCGTCGGCCGGCCCGCCGCGGTATCGACGAGCCCCAGCAGGGTGACGTCGTCGCGCATGCCGCTCTCACCGGGTTTGAGGACGCCGACCACGGCGTCCAGGCGGTCCTTCAAGGCCCGGCCTCGGGTTTCCAGTAGGATTCCCCTGACCCCCTCCGCGCCCAGTTCCGTCCCCGCATCGTCGACGTAGCCTTCCGTCACGCCGTCGGTGAAGACCCAAAGGCTGCCGCCCTTCAACTCGATCGCCGCCTCCGGATAGCCTTCCTTGGTCGGCGGGTCCGCCAGAATGCCGAGCGGCGGGCCCCCGGCCTCGAAGGCCTCGAACCCGCCGTCGGACGTCAGCACAAGGGGCGGTTCGTGCCCGGCGTTGGAAAGCGTCACCACACCCGTGCGCGGATCGTAGATGCCGGCCACCATGGTCACGAACATGCCGCGCGCCGCGGTCTCGCAGATCTCGCGGTTGACCAGCCCCAGAAGCCGCCCCGGCGACAGAATCGCCTTGCCCAGACAGCGGTAGAGGCTGGCGGTCTTGGCCATCAGAAGGGCCGCGTTCATGCCCTTGCCCGAGACGTCACCCAGGCAGAAGCAGATGCGCCCGTCCTTGAGCGGGAAATGGTCGAAGAAGTCGCCCGAAACCTCTCGCGCCGGCAGGTTGACGCCGGCGATGGGCGCGTCGGCGTCGCCCGCGCGGGGCAACAGCGAGCTTTGGATCTCGCGCGCCAGTTCCAACTCGCGCTTGATGCGCTCCTGCTCCAGAAGGGCGTCCGCCTGGCGGGCATTGAGGATCGCCAGCGCCGCCGACGCCGCCAGCGCTTCCAGGAAATGCAGGTCGCCGGGACTGAACAGGCCGTCGCCGCCCCGCTTGTTGATCAACTCGATGGCGCCGATGCGCTCGTCCTTCACGGTCAGGGGCGCGCACAGGATCGACTTGGTCGTATAGCCCGTCTTCTCGTCCACGCCGCCGAAGAAACTGGGGTCCTTGGACACGTCGCGGACGATCTCGCCCAGGTTGTTCTGCACCACGCGCCCGACGATGCCCTTGTCGGCGGCGATCACCAGGCCGGTGATTTCCGTCGCCCCCACGCAGGCGTGGCAGCGCAGGTTTTCCTGCGCCTCGTCCAGCAGGAACAGGGCCCCGCCTTCGGCATCGACCGAGTCCGTGATATGCCCGACGGCCTTCAGAAGCGTCACGTCCAGGTCGCGCGACGCGGCGAAATCGCGCGACATCTCGGCCAGCAGTTCCAGGTTGGCGTGGAACCGGCGGGCGTCCTCGGCGGCGGGCTCGCTTATTGTCACTGCGGGCGCGTTGGGCATGGCGGAACTATGCCCGGAACGCGCTGAAATTGCGACTTTTTATCTTTTCGGCGTCCAGTGTGGCGCCATGTACGGTTCATTCATGATTGCGAAAGATGCGGTTGATTTTGACCCGAAGCTAACGCAATTTCCAGAACAGAGGACAGACCATTCCCTCCTTGATCTACCCTCAATATGTCGGGTCAAAAGGCCGAAAAGAACTGGCAATTGGCTCATAGAAACCAAGTTGTTTGTCATACTTATTTTTAGTGGCCCGTACCGTTACCGACCGAATTCGATCTCCAAACTTAATCAATGAAATGTCTTCGATCAGCAAAATGCCCGATTTCGAGCGCCAGGAATATTTCCATCGAATTGTGTCCGTATTGTAAACATATGTTGGGATCAGATCTCCAACGTATTCAATATTTTTGCGTCTTGTATGAATACCTAATATAACAATATCTTTAGCTTGCTGTAGATTTATGTTGAGGAGTGGAAGCTGCCCAATTTCAATCATTTCGTAATTTTCTGATATAATCCCGGTATTTAAACCTTCGGGATAGACCAGTGCGACGGTTAGGGGCGGTTTACCAAAGACCCCAAATGTCCAGGAAGCGGGAATATCAATCGAGAAGCCAAGAATGTTGTGTTTGAAAAGCTTGAATTCTCTGCCCATTGTGGATGGGTAAAACCCAAAATATGGGGTGTCTGCCGCCACTTCTGACATGTCAGAAACAAGCAAAATTGACGCCAAAACGCAGATCGCCAACCTGGGATATCTTTTTTTCATCTCGCGTCTCGTGGCTTCAATCAGGGGACCACAACCTACTGTTCATAACCTCGATTGCTTCTCGTTTGTGGCTAAGTTTGCAGATCGTTGTTGGAATAAAGACTGTTCCGTTTTTACTCGCTTTCCGAATCGGGCGGTGCCTCTGCGACGGCCGCCAGCATTGATTTGGCGGCCTTCAGCGCACGCGGCACATGGACGGTCGCGGCCTCCCACAAAATTTTCGGGTCGAGCCTGTCGTATTCGTGGCGCAGCGGGTTGCCGATGCCTTTCAGCTTGTTCCAATCGCTGATTTCCGCATGCCCAGAAATAAGGTCGTCAGGTAGGTGCCTTGCCGCCTCGCTCATGCAAAGCATCGCGTAGCGCACGGCATACTGGACGGTCATGCTTTGAATGAACCCGTCGCGGCCGGCGCCCTCGGCTTCGGCGATCACGAACTCCGCGTTTCGGACGATGTCGTTGAGACGCCTGATAACCTTGTCGTCGCCCGGATCAGAAGGCATAGATCGCGTCCCGGTCAGCCTGCGCGGCGATCTCAGCGGGCAAGCGATGCCTTTGCGCGATGTCAAAGTCCCGCGTGCCGAGCGCCCGCTCGATCTCATAGGAGATGCCGCCGAGATCGAACAGCGACGTGATCGCCGCCGGGTCGATGTCGAGCAAAACATCGACGTCGCTTGCCGGTCCCGTGACGCCCCGCGACAGGGAGCCGAACACGGCGGCCCGCCGCACGCCGCGCGCCTTCAACGCGGCTTCCGCGCGCCGCAGGGCGGCAACGGCGTCATCAAGGGTCAAATCGCTCATCCTCTCCCGCTCCGCCGGGATATTCCAACGATCACTATACCGCAAAAGTGCCCTGACAGGACAGGCCGTCACCCCAGGCGGACTGCCACATATGACCCGGGCGCGTCCTCGAGCGCCTTCAGCCCGCCGTCGCCGGGCCTGCGCGCGGCGACCCGCCCCCCGGATTTCTTCGCGACCCAGGTCTGCCAGTCGGGCCACCAGGACCCATCGTTGCGCGCCGCCCCCGCGAACCACTTGTCCGGATCCCTGGGCGGCTTGCCGGTCTTGGTCCAGTAACAGTACTTGTTGGCGGCAGGCGGATTGATGACGCCCGCGATGTGCCCCGAGGCGGACAGCACGAAACGGATCGGCCCGGAATAAAGCTGCGTCGCCTTATAGGTCGATTTCCACGGGGCGATGTGGTCGTCATGGGTCGACAGCAGATAAGCGGGCGTCTTGACCTTGGCCAAGTCGATGGGCGTGCCCGCAAGCGTGATGCCGCCGGGTTCCACCAGCTTGTTTTCCAGGTACATCTTGCGCAGGTACATGCCGTGCATCATGGCGGGCATGCGGGTGCTGTCCGAATTCCAGTAAAGCAGGTCGAAGGCCATGGGCTCGCGGCCCAACAGGTAGTTGTTGACGACGAAGGACCAGATCAGATCGTTGTCGCGCATCATGTTGAACACCTGGCTCATGTGGCTGCCTTCCAGGAAGCCTTTTTCCGCCATGTGCTGTTCCAGGAGGTCGAGCTGTTCCTCGTCGATGAAGACGCCCAGTTCCCCCGGCTCCTTGAAATCGGTCATGGTCGTGAAGAAGGTGGCCGAGGCCACCCGGTCGCCGCCCCAATTGCTCGATGAAGGCTGCGCCGCCATCCAGGCGAGCGTCGCCGCCGTCAGCGTGCCGCCGATGCAGTAGCCGATAAGATTGACGCTGTCCTCGCCGGTGGCGTCCTTGATGGCATCCATGGCCGCCAGGGGGCCTTCCAGCATGTAGTCGGCGAAGGTCTTGTGGGACAGCCTCTCGTCCGGATTGACCCAGGACACGACGAACGTCGTATGCCCCTGGTCGACGGCCCATTTGATGAAGGAATTCTTGGGCTGCAGGTCCAGGATGTAGAACTTGTTGATCCAGGGCGGGACGATCAGAAGCGGCCGCTTGAACACTGTCTCCGTCGTCGGCGCGTACTGGATGAGCTGCATCAGGTCGTTCTGGAACACCACCTTGCCCGGGCTGACGGCGATGTTCTCGCCGAGCTTGAAGGCCTTGTCGTCGGTCATGGAGATGCGCAGTTGGCCCTCGCCGCGCTCCAGGTCTTCCAACAGGTGGTCCAGCCCCTTGACCAGGTTGTCGCCCTTGGTGTCCAGCGTGCGCTGGATGACCTTGGGGTTGGTCGCGGCGAAGTTGGTGGGAGCCAGCGCGTTGACCCATTGGCGGGTATAGAAGTTGACCTTTTCCCGCGTCTTGGGATCCAGTCCCTCGACGTCGTGCACGGCCTCGCGGATCCAGTTGGACGTCAACAGATAGGACTGCTTCAGGGTGTCGAACACGACGTTCTCCGACCACGCCTCGTCCTTGAAACGCTTGTCGTCCTTGGCCGGCTCGGCCACCGGCGCCGCCGCCTCGCCCTTCAGGCGCTTGGACGCCGCGTCGAACAACTCGGCGTAGCCCTGCCACAGCCTGGCCTGGGCCTCGGCCAGCTTGGCCGGATCCTGCAGCATAGCCGCCCCCAGTTCGAAGAACGCCTTGCCGATCACCAGCGGGTCGGGGATCTGGAAGCCGTGTTGTTCCGCCTGGCGTTCCCAGAACCGCTGCACGATGCGCTGGCAGCGTTCGTTCAGCGCCTGGGCGGCACGCTGCGCCTCTTCCGTATCGGGGAACGGCGATGCGGCCGGCGGTTCCTTGGCGGCGGTTTTCTCGGTCGGACGATCGGCGGTCTTCGACATGCGGCCAGGTTCCCGGCTGTGGACGGCGGCGCGTGGGCCGAGTGTAGCGTCCTTTATCTCCCCGCGCCACGGGCTGGCCCTGTGGATTGGCGGCGACTGGGTGCTTTTCCCCTGCATCCGTGACCGCTAAAAGCATCACGGGGGATTGCTTCAAAGAGGGACGACGGAGGCCCCATGCCCGCAACGACCGCGACGATGACCCTGCCCAAGTGGACGGCGCTGGCCGTGTTCTCGCTGGCGGTCACCCTGCTGCTGTTGCCGGCACCAGAAGGATGGGAGCCCCGGGTGCTGCGCGGCGCCGGGCTGGTCATCTTCGCCATGGGATTCTTCGCCACGGGCGTGCTGCCGGAATTCGTCACCGGCCTCGCCTTCTTCGCCGTGGCCTCGCTGATCGCCGTGGCGCCGGCGGAAGTGATCTTCGCCGGCTGGTCGTCGACCGCCTTGTGGCTGACCTTCGGCGGCCTGATCGTCGGCATCGCCGTGAACCGCACGGGCCTGGGCGCGCGCCTGGCCGCGCGCCTGACGGGCCTGTTCGGCGAGACCTACAAGGCGCAGGTCGCCGCCATGGTCCTGGTCGGGGTTGCCCTGGCGTTCCTCATGCCGTCGACCCTGGGGCGGGTGATCCTGCTGGTGCCCATCGCATTGGCGCTGGCCGACCGCCTGGGCCTGACGGCAGGCCGCAACGGGCGTCACGGCCTCGTCATGGCCGTCGCCTGCGCCACCTGGATGCCCGCCGTCGCGATCCTGCCCGCCAACGTGCCCAACATGGTCCTGGCCGGCACGGCGGAAACGCTCTACGGCATGCATTTCACCTACGGCGCCTATCTGCTGCTGCATTTTCCGGTGACCGGCCTGCTCAAGGCGGTCGCCATCTACTTCGTCGTCCTCTGGCTGTTTCCCGACCGGGCCGAACCCGCGTCCGCAATCGCCGAGGCATCGCCCATGACGCGGGACGAAAAGGTCCTGGCCTGGGTCCTGGCGGTCACGCTGGCGCTGTGGGCGCTCGATTTCTGGCACGGCGTCTCGCCCGCCTGGATCGCCCTTTCGGCGGGCGTCATCTGCCTTCTGCCCGGGGTCGACCTGGTGCGGCAGGAAGACTTCATGACCCGCTTCAACACGGCCTCCGTCATCTATATCGCCGCCGTGCTGTCGGTCGCCGCCATCATCGTCGATTCCGGCGTCGGGCGGGAACTGGCGGCCCGCATCCTGCCGTTGCTGCCGCTCGACCCCGCAAGTCCGGCGACCAACTTCGCGACGCTGGTCGGCCTGGGCTCGATGACGGGCGTGCTGGCGACCGCCCCCAGCGTGCCCGCCGTGCTGCCGCCCTTCGCCCAGGACCTGGCGACAGCGACGGGACTTCCCCTGGTCAGCGTGCTGATGACCTTCGCGCTGGGCTATTCGACGGTGTTCCTGCCCTATCAGGTGCCGCCGCTGGTGGTGGCGCTGCAACTCGGCGGCGTCGGCCTGCGCCGGGCGGGGGTGTTCACGCTGCTGCTGGCGGTGGTGACCATCGCTCTGCTGCTGCCGCTCAGCTATATCTGGTGGCGGTTTCTGGGCTATCTGCCTTAGGTTCACAGATAGATCGAATCGTTCTAGGCGAAGTGTCCCGCCTGCTCCCCGCAACATGCCCGCAAACCTCTTGACCTTCCAGCGACTGGAGGGCGGATAATTCCCGGACTATCCCGATCACAGGAGGTTCCGATGCAAGCAGAACGTCTGAAGTTGCGATGGAGATCGAGAGGGAACCTTCCTGCGATGCTGGTCGTGGTGTCCGTGCTGGCCGGAAACACACCGACGCAGGCATCCGACCAGGTGTTCGTCCCCATGGGCGACAACAGCGAAATCGCCATCGTCGACGCCGCGTCTCATAAGGTGGTGGGGCGAATTCCCGGCGTGCCGGCGGTGCACGGGCTGGCCAAGACCCCCGACGGCGAGCTGCTGATCGCCGGCAGTTTCGCCGAGGTCGAACCCGGCGGTGCATCGCCCGAGCGTCCCGCCGGTATCTCCGCCGAAGACCACGCGGCGCATCACGCCAAACCCGCCGACCGCCCCGCCGCCAAGGATGCGGTCATCAGCCGGGTGTCCTTCGTCAGAACCCGGGACCGCGCCGTGACCAGGCAGATCGACGTACCGGGTCCGGTCCACCACGTTGCGGCATCGCCCGACGGCCTGTTCGCGGCCGTGACCCATCCCAATCAGGACGCGGTGTCGATCATCGACATCCGGGCGTTCAGGGTCGCGACCGTGGTCAAGACCGGCGCGGCACCCAACTACGCCGCCTTCTCGAATGACGGCAAACGGCTTTATGTCAGCGATTCGGGTGACAACAACATCAGTCTCGTCGATACGAAAAACTGGCGTGTAACGCGCCGGATCAAGGTCGGCGAGAGCCCGGAGCACTTCGTGATCCGCCCCGATCTTGGCGAGCTTTTCGTGAACAACGTGGGCGACGGCACGATGTCGGTCGTGAGCCTGAAAGACCTGTCGGTTTCCAGGGTTCTCGAGACCGGCGAGGATCCCCACGGGATCGACGTCTCCGAGGACGGCCGCACCCTGTACGTCAGCGCGAAGGGCGCGGACAAGATGATTTCCATCGACCTCAAAACTGGCGAGCGGCGCGAGGTGACGCTTTCCCCGCAACCCTATCACCTGAAGGTCATCCAGGGCCACGGCGTGATCTACGTCTCAAGCATCGAACTGCCCAAGATGTGGATCGTCGACCCAAAGGCGATGAAGGTGACCGGGATAATCGACATCGGCGGCAAGGGGCACCAGATGGTGCAGTGACCTTCGCGGTAAGGAGGAGCCGATCATGGTTGACAAGAATTCGGATGGTTGGTCGGGGGCGCTGTTCTCGCGCAGCGGTCTCGTGCTTCTGGGATTCCTTGGCGTCGCCGGGTATTTTCTTTGGGCGGAGCATCAGGCACATGTCATCGGCGCCCTTCCCTGGCTTCTGATCCTGTTGTGCCCGTTGATGCATTTGTTCATGCACCATGGTCGGGGCGGTCACGGGGGGCATGGCAAGGGGGACAGGCGTGGCGATGACGAGCGAGACCGAACCCCGTGAACGAGAGTTCTGACGCCTACGGACTCTGGTCCCTGGTGATTATCAATTCGGCCGTGTTCATCATGTTCGCCTTCACCTTCTTCAAGCCGCGGACGGCGACCGACTGGCGGTCGTTCGGCGCCTTCAGCGCCTTTCTGATCGCGTTGTTCACCGAGATGTACGGGTTTCCCCTGACGATCTTCCTGCTGTCCGGCTGGCTCCAGAGCAACTATCCCGGCATCGACTGGCTTGCTCATGACTCCGGCCATTTGGCGGAAATGCTGTTCGGGTGGCGGGGCAACCCTCACTTCGGCCCGTTTCATATCTTGAGTTTCGCCTTTATCTTCGCCGGCTTCATCCTCATATCGGCGGCCTGGCACGTGCTTTATCAGGCCCAGAGCACCGGACGCCTGGCCGTGACCGGGCCCTACGCGAAAATCCGGCATCCCCAATACGTGGGTTTCATCGCGGTGATGTTCGGCTTTCTTCTCCAGTGGCCAACGATCCTTACCCTGGCCATGTTTCCTGTTCTGGTTTGGATGTACGTTCGCTTGGCGCACGCCGAGGAACGTGATGCGCTCGAACGGTTCGGTGTGGAATACGAAACCTATCGGTCGCGCGTGCCCGGATTCATGCCGCGCTTGTCCGAGCCTGCAGAATCCCGATAAATGCCTGCGCCCGATTTGCAGGTGTACGCCCAACTTTGACCGGATTGCCATGCCCGCCGGACCGGAAATCACCCTGATCTCGACCCTCACCTGCCCCATCTGCGGGCATGCGGAGACCGAGGCCATGCCGCCGGACCAGTGCGTCTATTATTACGAATGCCGGGAATGCGGCAGCCTGCTGAAGCCCGAACCGGGGGACTGCTGCGTTTTCTGTTCCTACGGCTCCGTACCCTGCCCGCCGGTGCAGCAACGAACGGGATGAAAGACACGTATGCCAAAAGGAATATGGCGCTTAGTCGGAGCTGAGTGCAAATATGCCTTGGATTGGGGCACCAATCCGTCCTTGGGGAACCGTAATTGAATTCGTTGGGATTCGAGGAGGTTTACGCTGATCGGCAGTTGGAATGCAGTAAGGTCGTCCGGTGCCGTTCTCGTCACTGTCTGTCTGGTTGCGGCCGTCCACTTTCCGAGACATGCCCTGGCCGAGCAGAGCCTTACGTTAAACACGATATATATAGCGCCTTACAGTACGCCAGAACGGACCGGATTTCTTGATCTTCTGGTGACCGACGTATTCGCCAGGCTGGGATACCGAGTTGATATCCCCTTCCTCCCGGCCGAGCGGTCGATGATCAATATGAACGAAGGCATAGACGACGGCTGCGTCATGCGAAGGCGCGGCCTCCAGGCGGCATACCCCAATATTCGCCAGGTGCCGGGAAATATCCTTAATTTCGATTTTATGGCATTCACCCGCAACAACGGGTTCAGCCTGCACGATCCTAAAGATCTCATTCCCTACTCCGTCGGCGTTATCCGAGGATGGAAGACGGTCGAACAAAATCTCAAGCCAGAGCAAGGCGTAACCTGGGTCAGAAGTCCGGATCAGTTGTTTAGACTGCTTGCGCAAGGGCGGGTGGATATCGTCATTTACGAACGTTGGCAGGGACAGGCGATGTTGCGAAAGCTTGGCTTGACAGACATCAAGATGCTGGAGCCTCCCCTGTGGCAGGTTGAGACCTTCATCTATCTCAACAAGAAACACGAGGCCCTGGTTCCAAGAGCCGCTGCCGCTCTCGAAGCGATCAAGACAGATGGCACCTATGCGAAGATCGCCGACCAGACCCTTTCCCCTGTACGTCTTCTCGGAACAGGGCGGTGACCGATGATTAACCGTTGGCCGCGTTTCATCAAAAGCACGCTCGCTCAGAGATTTGCGATGTTCGTCATCGCGCTGAGTTCGCTGATAACCTTAATCACCACGGGGGTGGACTTATATTGGTTTTACAGGAATTCCATAGACCGTATCGAAAACGATATGAACGAGGTTAGAACCATCCATTTGGAAAGCTTGATCACCAGCGTCTGGGTGTTGGACCAATTACAAATTCAGACACAACTCAACGGCTTAGCAGAACATCAGGACTTCGAATACCTGGGCATTAAAGTTCACGGCAAGACCGTGTGGGAATCCGGCCGGATCGAATCAACGCACAGAATTATCCAAGACATCCCCTTGATCTATAATTACCGCGGCAAGGATATCGAAATCGGTCGCTTGGAAGTCGTCGGTGGCCTGGACAGGGTTTTCCGACGACTGTTGGACAGAGCGATATTCATTCTTCTCAGCAACGGCACAAAAACTTTCGTTGTCGCCGGGTTCATGCTGTTGATTTTCTATTGTTTGATCGGACGGCATCTTGAGGCGATCGCCGCATACCTTCGGACCTTGAACCCGAAAGAATTCAGCCCGCCGCTTAACCTCCGAAGGAAAGTGACCAATCCCGACTCGCAAGATGAGATTTCGGAGGTCGCCGGCGCGATTAACGACATGCACCGTTCGCTATGCCAATCCTTCGCCTCGCTGGAGAAAAGCGAAACGCGAGCCAGGGATTTCGCCGAAACCGCCTCCGACTATTTCTGGGAGATGGACGCCGATTTGCGGTTCTCGTATTTCTCGGAGAATTTCGAGGCAGTCACGGGCGTTTCCCAAACGGCGTTACTCGGAAAGACTCGCGAAGAAACGGGCATTCCCGATGTTCAGCCAGAGGCCTGGGAGAAACATTTGGCGGATCTGAAAGCGCATCGCGAATTCAAAAACTTCGAGCATCCCCGGACGCACGAAGACGGCCAGGTGGTCTGGCTGTCGATCTCCGGCAAACCCATTTTTGACGAAAACCATGTATTTCAAGGGTTCCGCGGTACCGGTGCCGACATCACCGAACGAAAAAGGGCGGAAGACGAGCGCACGGCGGCATTGGAAGACGCAAAGCGTGCAAACCACGCCAAATCGGAATTTCTCGCAACGATGAGCCACGAATTCCGAACACCGCTAAACGCGATCCTTGGCTTCAGTGAAATTTTACTGGCCGAAATCAATGGCTCCCTGGGGTCCGAGAAGAATAAGCAATACGTCCAAGACATACACCGCAGCGGTGAACTCATGTTGGGGCTGGTCAACGACATACTGGATTTCTCGGCAATCGGTGTCGGACGACGACGCATTGTCAAAGAAGCCATTGCAGTTGATGAAGTCCTGACGGGCTGCGCCAGGAGCGTTGAAAAAGCGGCTGCGGATGCCGGCGTCGTGATAACGATCGACTCCGTCGATAACCTGCCCTTTTTATGGGCCGACAGGCGATCCCTTACTCAAATCGTTCTCAATATACTTTCCAACTCCATCAAATATTCTTGCCGTGGCGGATCGATTCTTGTCAGTGCGCGAGCGGGAGACAAGAATTTCACGATCAGTGTCAAAGACGAAGGCATTGGAATTCCGTCAAGCAAACTACCGTTCATTACCGAGGCGTTTTCGCAGGTTGATCCCGATCCCTATAAAACCCGCAAAGGAATTGGTCTTGGGTTATCGATCGTTAAGTCCCTCGTCGACGCGCACGGCGGAGATATGAAGATCGAAAGTGAAGAGAAAAAAGGAACAACCGTAACCATCACGTTTCCGCGGCTTCAACCCGCGGTCGCCTTAATGGCCAATTCGTAATGCCCGCCGCGGCCCGAGACCGGGTATAAGTAACGCGTCATCGAA
The DNA here is from genome assembly GCA_002781745.1 of Rhodospirillales bacterium CG15_BIG_FIL_POST_REV_8_21_14_020_66_15. Classification (GTDB taxonomy): domain Bacteria; phylum Pseudomonadota; class Alphaproteobacteria; order Rhodospirillales; family Casp-alpha2; genus UBA1479. Next base: position 7,312 of record PFFW01000100.1, on the reverse strand, counting down.
AATCCGATCTCCTGCGAGAGAGCACATACAGGAAACATCCGCCAGGCGTTGCTACGAAGTTTGCCGGCGGAGGCCGTTCCTCGTCCCCCACCCCGTGACTGACCACATATCGGAGGGCGCATAATCCCGGCGCTCTAAACAGAGGACAATCGACAATGACCATTAAAACCGTTTCGTGGCTTAGCCGATTTCAGGCGCCGCATCTGATCGGCGCGGTGACGGCTGCAGCCGTCGTCTTCGCAAACACGGGACCGGCGAACGCCATGACGTCCACAGAGGTTAGCGCCAAGGTGGCAAAGGATTCCTCCGTCACGGTCCTGAAAATCGAACCGAAGACCCAGGAAGGACGTGCAGTCTACGCCGTTACAATCATGCGCCCCGGAGGCAACCGCAACGACGCCTATCAGGTGAACAAGATCATAGTGGATCAAAAGACGGGCGAACCCGTCCTGCAGTTCGATACCGAAGGCGTTCACCGGCAATAACCGCGGCGAAGGCGGGAACCGTCAGAAATCACACACCGCCCGGTCGGGCGTCTTCCTCGGTCGAGCGGTATTTGTATTGCAGGCCCACCGCCATGCCCTTGAGCGGCACCATGGCGCCGAGGGTCAGCAGGGTGCCGATGGGAATCCACAGCAACAGATGGACCCAGACGGGGGGCTCGTACAGAACCTCGAGCGCCAGCGCCAGACCGACGACGATGCCGCCGATGATCAGCAGGATGGGCACGACGGGCCCATCGCCCGTATCATGACCGTGAAAGCTCATGCCGCAGACGTCGCAGGAGTCGGCGACCTTCAGATAGCCCGAGAACAACCGTCCTTCGCCGCAGCGGGGACACCGCCCGCGGATGCCGCGCGTCACCGGGGCCATGCCCTCGTCGGCCTTGTCGGGGGGGTGGTTGCGCGATCGCTCGGTCATTTCATGCTCCTGATTATTTCACACCCCCCGAAAGTGAAATGAACATAGTCCGACGGCGGGGCGGATGCCAAGGGGAGGCCGCCGCATCGCGAAAAAGAAAACGCTCCCCCGTCGGGGGAGCGTTTCCCAGAACCAAAGGCTGTCCGCCGACTCAGAGCAACTGGGTCGCGTTACCCTTGCCCCACCAGTAGATGGAGACGAACAGGAACAGCCAGACCACGTCGACGAAGTGCCAGTACCAGGCCGCGGCCTCGAAGCCGACATGCTTGTCCGCCAGGAAGTGGCCCTTGGAGGCGCGGAAGAAGCAGACGATCAGGAAGCTCGTGCCGACGATGACGTGGAAACCGTGGAAACCGGTGGCCAGGAAGAAGGTCGACGGATAGATGCCGTCCTTCAGGCCGAACGCCGCGTGATGGTATTCGAAGGCCTGGAAGCCGGTGAAGGTAATCCCCAGGATGACCGTGTAGGCCAGCCACCGCGCGGCCATGGCGTTGTCGCCGGAACGCACCGCGTGGTGGGCGACGGTGACCGTGGCGCCCGAGGTCAGCAGGATCAGCGTGTTCAGGAACGGGATGTTCCAGGGGTCGAAGGGAACGATGCCCTTGGGCGGCCACGGCACGGTGGCGACGTTCGACAGGAACGGCACGCTGGAATGGAAGAAGGCCCAGAAGAAGGCGAAGAAGAACATGACTTCGGACGCGATGAACAGCAGCATCCCGACACGAAGGCCGTGGCTGACGACGTCCGTGTGGTACTTGCGGGTCAGGCTTTCGGCGATCACGTCCTTCCACCAGCCATAGAAGGTGTAGAACATGATCACGAAGCCGGCCGCCATCAGGAACCAGGGCCCGTCGTGCATGAACCAGACGGCGCCGCAGGCCGTCGTCAGAGCCGCCGCCGATCCCACCAGGGGCCACTTGCTGGGCTCCACCATGTGGAAGGGATGATTACCGCCACTCGCCATTCTTCATTACTCCCTTTGGTCGTTCGATGGGGAACCGGGGTTCCCGGAATACTGTCTATGGAACCGCTCAGCCGCCCGGATGCGCGTCACCCCCGGTGGCGGCGCTGGTCTTCTGATGGTCGGGGGCGGGGTCGGCCGCCCGGTGGAAGGTGTAGGACAGCACGATGTCGCGTACGTCCCTGGTGTTGGGATCCGTGAAAAGGTCGGGATCGATGTAGAACTGCACCGGCATGTCGACCCGCTGGTCCGGCTGCAGCGTCTGCTCGGTGAAGCAGAAGCACTCGACCTTGATGAAGTAGATGCCCGCCTTGTTGGGCGTCACGTTGAAGCTGGCGGTGCCGGTGACCGGTTTGCCTTCGTCGTTGCGCGCGGAATAAAAGGCCAGCGTCTGTTCGCCCGGATGCACCGTGACCGAACGCTGTTCCGGGCGGAACCGCCAGTTCAGGTTCCGCGCGACGTTGGCGTCGAAGCTGACCGTCACGGTCTTTCCGGCGACGGCCGCGGGAACCGCCGGCATGTCCGCGGTGCCCACCTGCGTCGTGCCGCCGAAGCCCGTGACCTGGCAGAACAGCTGGTACAACGGGACCGCCGCGTAAGCCAGGCCGACCATGCCCGCCGCAACCCCGAACAGCGCGAAGGCCGTCCGCAGGTTGCGGGTATTGCGGGGTTGCCGTGACACCGGATCGGTCCTCGTTGCCAGTCGCGTCCCGGGGCCTAGTGGGCCTCGGCCTTCCCGGTCATGTCGGGCACGTTCTCGAAGGTGTGGAACGGCGCCGGGCTCGGCACGGTCCATTCCAGGGTCGTCGCCCCTTCGCCCCACGGGTTGGCTTCCACCGGCTTGCCGGCGGTCAGCGTGCGCCACATGACGATGAAGAAGATGACGGTGCCCAGGACGGTGACCAGCGCACCGACCGACGACACCATGTTCCAGCCCGAATAAACGTCCGGATAGTCATGGATGCGGCGCGGCATGCCGGCCATGCCCAGGAAGTGCTGCGGGAAGAACAGCAGGTTCACGCCGACGAAAGTGACCCAGAAGTGCAGGCGGCCCAGGCCTTCCGGATACTGGCGGCCCGACATCTTGCCGATCCAGTAGTACCAGCCGGCGAAGATCGCGAACACGGCGCCGAGCGACAGCACGTAGTGGAAGTGGGCGACGACGTAATAGGTGTCGTGGAACGCCATGTCGACGCCGGCGTTGGCCAGGACCACGCCCGTCACGCCGCCGACCACGAACAGGAAGATGAATCCCACGGCCCACAGCATGGGCGTGTCGAAGCGGATGGAGCCGCCCCACATGGTCGCGATCCACGAGAAGATCTTAACCCCCGTGGGCACGGCGATGACCATGGTCGCGGCCACGAAATAGGCCCGCGTTTCCACGTTCAGGCCGACCGAATACATGTGGTGGGCCCAGACGATGAAGCCGATGAAGCCGATCGAGACCATGGCGTAGGCCATGCCCAGGTAGCCGAACACGGGCTTCTTGGAGAACGTCGAGACGATCTGCGAGATGATGCCGAAAGCCGGCACGATCATGATGTAGACCTCGGGGTGGCCGAAAAACCAGAACAGGTGCTGCCACAGAAGCGGATCGCCGCCGCCCGCCGGCACGAAGAACGTGGTGCCGAAGTTGCGGTCGGTCAGCAGCATGGTGAGGCAGCCCGCCAGCACCGGCAGCGCCAGCAGCAGCAGGAAGGCCGTGATCAGGATCGCCCACACGAACAGCGGCATGCGGTGAAGCGTCATGCCCGGGGCGCGCATGTTGAGGATCGTGACGATGAAGTTGATGGCGCCCAGGATCGACGATGCCCCCGCCAGATGCAGGGACAGGATGGCGAAGTCGACGGCCATGGACGGGTGGAAGTCGATGCCCGAGAGCGGCGGATAGACGGTCCAGCCGGTGCCGGCCCCCCCACCGATGACGGCCGAGAAGACCAGCAGCACCGTCGAAGCCACGAGGAGCCAGAACGAGATGTTGTTCATGCGCGGGAACGCCATGTCCGGCGCGCCGATCATCATCGGCACGAACCAGTTGCCGAAGCCGCCGATCAGCGCCGGCATGACCACGAAGAACACCATCAGGAAGCCGTGCGCCGTGACCAGCACATTATAGAAGTGCGCGTCGGCGATGTACTGGATGCCCGGTTCGGCCAGTTCCAGGCGGATCAGCCAGGACGCGACCCCGCCCAGGATGGAGGCGAACACCGCGACGACCATGTACAGGGTGCCGATGTCCTTGTGGTTGGTGGAATACAGCCACCGGCCGATGCCCTTGGGGGCGTGGTTGTGATCGTCGTGCCCACCGTGTGCGTCGTGGGCGGTCGCTTCACTGGCCATGGGGTAACCTCTTTTCTTTCCGTTATCTTGCGGCCGCCGGGGCGTGCCGAAAATCCTTGCTTTACCTACACGATCGCCGGATCAGTCCTTGACCTGGGCGACCTTGACCTGCGCCTCGCCGGCGACCGGGGCCGGCATCGTGTCGGCGAATTTCTTCTGCGCTGACTGGACCCAGGCGGTGAACTCCTGCTTGGGCACCGCCTTGATGTGGATCGGCATGAAGGCATGGCCGACGCCGCACAGTTCCGAACACTGGCCGTAATAGTCACCCGGCTTGGTGATGCGGACCCAGTTCTCGTTGATGCGGCCGGGGACCGTGTCCAGCTTCAGGCCCATGGACGGCATGGCCCAGTTGTGGATCACGTCGTCCGAGGTTTGCAGGACGCGGATGTTGGTGTCGACGGGCAGCACCACGAAATTGTCGACCGTCAACAGCCGCGGCTGGCCCGGCTTCAGGTCTTCTTTCTGCACCATCTGGCTGTCGAACTTGAACGCGCCGTGGTCAGGGTACTCGTAGGACCAGTACCACTGATGGCCGGTGACTTTCAACGTCATGTCCGGATTCTCGTGCTTGTCCATGAAGAACAGCAGCTTGAACGACGGCACCGCGATCACCACCAGGATGACGATCGGGACTACCGTCCACACGACCTCGATGAAGGTGTTGTGGGTGGTCTTGGACGGGACCGGGTTGGCCTTTTCATTGAACTTCACGATCACGTAGATCAGGAGCGCCAGCACGAACAGGGTGATCGCGGTGATGATCCAGAACAGAAGGTCGTGGAAGCTGTGAATGCGCTCCGCCACCGGAGACACCGCGTCCTGGAAGGTCATCTGCCAGGGCCTGGCCATGCCGTCCGCCTGGGCGCTGCCAGCGAAAACAAGCGCGCTGGTGCCGAAGGAAAGAAGGAAAAGTGCGGCACCTGTAAGCAGGGCGTGCAATCTCAAGGTCATGGTCCTCATCCGAATTACCGGGCATCGGGATTTACACACAAAAAACGTTAATCCGCTAGGCCCTTGTTTCTTAAATCGTTATGCCTCCACACAGCCGCGCGGAACCGCGCCGCGCCGCCGGGAAAACGAGAGGTCTTAGCTAGCATCCCCCGACGACGTTGCAAAGGCTTTTTTACCCTGGACAAACGGCCTAATAGCCTTGATTTTCCGGGCCTGAGGTCCAACTACCCGACCATCCCCCAAGGACCCGGCGGCAGACCTCCGTCGCCCACCAGCGACCCGAGACGCAAGGAATTGAAGATGATGAAGAACTGGCAGTTGGGCGCCATCCTGGCCGTCGCGGCAGTGACGATGTACGTCCTGTTCTGGCTCAACATGACGACCCGCTGAGCCGCACGGAACGCCATGACCGTTCAAGACCTTCCTCACCTGATCGCCGGGCTCAACGCGCTGTCCGTCGCCTTCATAACCTTGGGCTACGTCTTCATCAAACAGGGTGCGAAGGGCAGGCATCGCGCCATGATGCTGTCCGCCGCCGCCGCCTCGGCGGCGTTCCTCGTGGTCTACGTGATCTACAAGCTCAACTCCGGATTCGCGAAGTTCGGCGGTGACGGCCTCGTGCGCCCTGTCTATTTCACCATCCTGATCGTCCACGTGATGGGCGCCATCGCCATCACGCCGCTTGTGCCGATGACTTTTTGGCGCGCGCTGACCGGGCAGTTCGAACGCCACCGCGCCCTCGCGCGCTGGGTCTGGCCGCTGTGGATGTACGTCGGCGTCTCGGGCGTCGTCGTCTATGTGATGGCGGTGCACCTGTTCCCCTACGGCGGAGGATGACGGCGGCCATGGAAACACCGGACGGTACCCTCGGCACGGCCATGGACGGCGCGGATGCCCGCTGGGAGGTCCGCGCCTGGCTGATGCTCGGGCTCGCCGCCCTAGCCATCGCCGGCGTGTTCGCCCTGATGCTGGCCGTGTCCCGCGTGCCGGGGGCGGAGAGACTCATCCCCTGGCCGCTCCGCTTCTTCGAGAAGGGACTGGTGATCCATGTCGTCTATTCCTTCGTGGTGTGGTTTCTCTGCCTTCTGGGCGCCCTGGCGGCTGCCACCACCTATCACCTGGACGGCGGGCGGACGCGTGGGCGGTCCACCGGCCGCTCGGCCGTGTGGATGGTGGCGGCGGCGGAAATCCTGCTGATGATCCCGGCCCTGGAGCACGACACCCAGCCGTCCCTCAACAACTACGTGCCGGCCGTGATCGACCCGCTTTACTACCTGGGCCTGGCGTTCCTGTTCATGGGCGTGCTGTTCGTGATCCTGCGCCTGGCCGCGGCGTTCCTGCGCCGCGTCGCGGCGCCGGGGCCGGGCGGCCTGGGCGTGCTGCTCACCGCCCTGGCCTACGTCGCCGCCTTCGCCTGCCTGTCCGTGACCTTCCACCTTGCGTCCAGCGAGCCGGCATCGGCGGAGCTGAACGAGCGCCTGTTCTGGGGCGGCGGCCATGTCCTGCAGTTCGTCAACACCGGCCTCATGCTGTGCGCCTGGTGGGCGCTGGGAGGCGCCTCGGGTCGCCCTTTTCCGGGCGGCCTGTTCTTCGCCGCGCTGGCGGCGCTGGCCGCCTTCGCCCTGATCGGCCCGGCACTCTACGCCCTCTACCCGCCGTTCAGCGCCGAACAGACCCGGGCCTTCACGGACCTGCAGTACCTGTTGGCGCCGGCCCCGGTGATCGTGGCGGCGGCGATACTGTTCGCCCGTGGGGGCGCCGCGCCCGTGGACGACCGGGGACGCCTCGCCCGCCACGCCCTCTGCCTCTCCATGGCCGTGTTCTTCCTCGGCGGGGCCCTCGGCCTGTTCGTCGACGGCGCCGACACGCGCACGCCGGCCCATTACCACGGCGTCATCGGCGGCGTGAACCTGGCCCTCATGGGAATGGTGTTCTGCACCCTGCTGCCGTCGCTGGACCGCGCGCCGCGCCTCGGCCGCGCCGTGTTCGCGCTGTTCTGGCTTTACGGCCTGGGTCAGGCGCTGCATTCGCTGGGCCTGTTCCTGGCGGGCGGCTACGGGGCGCCGCGCAAGGTGGCGGGCGACGTGGCGGGGCTGGAAGCGCTGGGCGCCAAGATCGGCCTCTACGGCATGG
>PFFW01000179.1 GCA_002781745.1 Rhodospirillales bacterium CG15_BIG_FIL_POST_REV_8_21_14_020_66_15 | reverse complement strand
CTTCTTCTCGTGGATGAGAATGAAGGGGTTGTCCATGTCGCAGGTCATCTTGTCGGCGTTGGTGATGAAGTAGGGCGAGGTATAGCCGCGGTCGAACTGCATGCCCTCGACGACGGTCACGTCCGTGTCCAGGCCCTTGGCTTCCTCGACCTCGATGACGCCCTCGTTGCCGACCTTCTGCATGGCCTGGGCGATCATGGCGCCGATCGAAGCATCGCCGTTGGCGGAGATGGTGCCGACCTGGGCGATCTCGTCCGAGGTCTTGACCTTCTTGGAAACCGCCTTGACGTCGGTCACGACGGCCTCGACGGCCATGTCGACGCCGCGCTTGAGGTCCATCGGGTTCATGCCGGCGGCCACGGCCTTGACACCCTCGCGCACGATGGCCTGGGCCAGCACGGTCGCGGTGGTGGTGCCGTCACCGGCTTCGTCGTTGGTCTTGGAGGCGACCTCCTTGACCATCTGCGCGCCCATGTTCTCGAACTTGTCGGAAAGTTCGATCTCCTTGGCGACGGTGACGCCGTCCTTGGTGATGCGCGGCGCGCCGAACGCCTTGTCCAGGACCACGTTGCGGCCCTTGGGACCGAGCGTCACCTTGACGGCGTTGGCGAGGGTGTCGACACCCTTCAGCATGCGATCGCGGGCGTCGGTCGAAAACTTAACTTCCTTGGCAGCCATCTTCTCTATCCTCTTGATTTAATCTCTTGCGGAATCCCGGCGGACAATCCAGCGGCCTTAGCCGATGATGCCCAGCAGGTCCGATTCCTTCATGATGATCAGCTCGTCGCCGTCGATCGTCACTTCCGTGCCCGACCACTTGCCGAACAGGACCTTGTCGCCCTTCTTCACGTCGAGCGGCGTGATCGAGCCGTCCTCGTTGCGGGTGCCGGACCCGACGGCGACGATCTTGCCCTCCATGGGCTTTTCCTTAGCCGTGTCGGGAATGATGATGCCGCCCTTGGTCTTTTCGTCCTGCTCGATGCGCTTGACCAAGACCCGGTCATGCAGAGGCCTGAACTTCATTGTCTGATCTCCGTCAAAATATGGAAACAAAAGGGTTTTTCGCGTTTGTTAGCACTCGACCCCAGTGAGTGCCAGCGATGTAGTCCGGCGGCGCGCGGCTGTCAAGGGTGTTGGGAGGATTTGCGAGCGGAATCGGCCTGATTTTCCGTAGCCGACGCGGTCCGCAGTCATCCTGCGCGAACGAAGATCACGTTGACGTCGGTGTTTTCCCGCTGTTGGCCGCGCCGGGCCTCCGCGAACCCGGCCTCGGCCAGCAGGGCCGGAATTTCCGCGTCGTCGGGGGCGATCTCGATCAGCACCGACTTGACCGTCCCGCTTTTCAAGATGCCCATGGCGCCCCGGATGATTTGCGGCTCGATGCTGTCGACGTCGATCTTGATATGCCGCGGCGGTGGGAAGCCGTAGGTCTCGACCAGGCTGTCGGCGGTGAGCGCGAAGGCGTCGACGGCGATCTCGGCCCGGGCGAAGCCCAGGCGGGACAGGCCGCTGTCGTAGAGCGACGACCCCGAGGTGCCTGCCTCGAAGGAGGGCATGTAGAACCGCCCGCGCCCGTCGCGGTCGCTGAGCCCCAGGCAATGGGCCGCAACGGCCTCGCCGACGCCGTTTTCGACCACGTTGCGGGCCAGACAATGGAACGAAAAGGGATTGGGCTCGAACGCCACGGTCGAAATCCCGCGCTTGCCCGCATAGACCGCATAGGGGCCAACGCTGGCCCCGATGTCCCAGTAGTGATCGCCTGGCTGGAAGCTGTCGATCCATTCGACCGTTTCCGGCTCGCGCACGAAGGCGTGGCGGGCGAAATAGAGGGCGTCCTTGCCGGGCGTATAAAGCGTAATGGGACCGAGCGGCGTCGCCACGGGGACCCGCGGCGTCACCGCATCGGCCAGACGCGCCAGGGTCGCATAGCGTGGCCAGCGCGACATGGGGGCCGCCAGGCCCTTGACCAAACCGGCCAGGAACGCGGAATAGGTCTTGCTCATGATATGCTGCGTTCCGTCGCCCCCTGCGCGCGGTCGGCGCCGCTCGCGTTTTCCCTATCAAGAACGCGAGCGTAGATGCTTTCCAGCCGGGCGACCACGGCTTTCCGGCCGTAGGTGGCAAGGCAGGTTCCGCGAAGCGCCGCCCGGTCGAAGGTTCCCGCGCGTTCCCGCATGTCAACGAGCGCCTTGGCCAGCGCCGCTTCGTCCCGGGGCGGCGCGACGATGCCGGTTTGCGGGATCAGGATGCCCTCGGGTCCGCCGCACGCGGTGGCGACGACGGGCGTGCCCTGGGACAGCGCCTCGATGACCACGACGCCGAAGGTTTCGACGAAACTGGGCAGCACGACCGCGTCGGCGCCGGCCATATGGCGGCGCACCTCGTCCGGCGGCATCACGCCCAGGACCCTGACCCTGCCCCGCAGGCCAAGGCCGTCCGCCAGGCGTTCCAGCGGCGCGCCGTCGCCGGAGCCGATGAAATGAAGCTCCGTCTGGTCCGCCGCCGCGTCACCGCGCGGAAAGGCCCGGGCGAAGGCACGGATCAGGCCCTCCTGGTTCTTTTCCGCGGAAATGCGGGCGACGCACAGGAACACGAACGGCCCGCCCCGGGGCCGGTCTTCCGGCGACGCCTGCTCGAATGCGGGGGTCAGGATGTTGGGTACCACCGTCACCGGCCGCGCCCGCGCGCCGTACTGATCGACGATGATGTCGCGAAGCTGCGGGCTGACGGCGAGCCGCGCATCGGCGGCGCCGAGCACGTCCGCGATCAGGCGTTTCTGCCACCAGCGGAGCCTGCCCTGGGCGAAGTCCGTGGAATGTTCGGTCAGCACGAAGGGGATGCCCGTGCGGGCGGAGAGGCGTCGCGCCAGCACGCCGCCGTTGAGCGCCGCATGGGCGTGCAGGATGTCGGGGCGGCCCTCGGCGGCCGCGTAGGCGTCGAACAGGCGGCGTCCCGCCGCCGCGAAGGTCAGCGCATCGCGGAACGGCATCCGCGGCAGGCGGTGCAGCACATCGACCCGCCATACGCGCACGGGTCCATCGTTCTCGGCGCGGATACGGTTCATTTCGGGCAGCCGTCCGGTGCGGCGGTCGCGCAGGCCCCAGAGCTTGGGATAGATCACCCCGACCTTGTGCCCGGCGGCGGCCAGCGCCTGCGCCTGGTCGCGGAAGAAGGATCCACCGCCCGCCGATCGCTGGTACGAGTACCACGAGGGAATGATCAATACATGCATGACAGCCCCCCCGGCCGCCAGGGCCGCCCGTGCGGGTTCAATCGGCGGTGGTCGGATCGGCCCCGCCGATTTCCTCATCCAGTTCCTCGTCCAGCACCTTGCCGTGGCGGTGACGGCGGTAAAGATAGACGCCGAGGATGCCCGACAGCACGAACAGTCCGGCGGCAAGCGCGATGTTGGCCGCCGGGTTGACCTTGATGCCCGTGCCGATGAGGGCGAAGATCAGCGTCTGCGGCAGATAGCCGATGGCCGAACCGGCGAGGTAGGGCAGGCCCGGCACGCTGGTCACGCCCGCCGCCAGGTTGGTCAGGACGTTGCTGCCGACCGGCAGGAAGCGGATCAGCAGCGTCATGGTGAACGGGTTTTCGGCAAGGAAGTCGTCGATACGCTTGACCTTCCCCGGGAACCGGCCGGCGACCAGGTCGCGGCCCAGGAAGCGCGCGTAATAGAAGCTGACGACGCAGCCGGCGACGGTCGCCATGATCGTCAGGGCCGTGCCCTCGACGATGCCGAAGGCATATCCGCCCAGGAAGGCGATAAGCTGGCGCGGCATGCCGACCGCCGTGAACAACCCGCCGGCGGCGACGAACACCAGCATGCCCGCCGCGCCGCGCCCCCGCACGTAGGTGTCGATCCAGGTTTCGTCGAGATGGGCGTCAAGCCCCGTGGCCCGGATCAGGATCACGACCCCGATCAGCGTCAGCAGCAGGGTGCCGCCGCGTAATGCGAACCTCACGCTCATCCGCCCGAACCCGTCACCGCGCCGCGGACGGGCGTTTCCTCGACCACCTGGGGCTTGGAGCCGCGCCGCTGCAGCCACATGACGCCGAACAGGTCGACGATGCCGACCCACAGGCGGTTCCACACGCCGTATTTCGAGGTGCCCCGCTCGCGCGGACGGTGGTTGACGGGTACCGACATCACCCGCCCGCCCAGGCGGATCATCAGGGCCGGCATGAAGCGATGCATGTGGTCGAAGCGCGGCATGTCGAGGAACGCCTGGCGGGGAAACACCTTTAGACCGCAGCCCGTGTCAGGCGTGTCGTCCTTGAGCAACCCCGCGCGGATGCCGTTGGCTATGCGCGACGACAGGCGGCGGATGGCGGTGTCGCGCCGCTTGGCGCGCAAGCCCGCGATCATCAAGCGCTCGCCGCCGCCTTCCGCCTTGTATTTCTCGACCAGGGCCGGAATGTCGGCCGGGTCGTTCTGGCCGTCGCCGTCGAGCGTCGCGATCAGGGGGGCGCGGGCGTGCTGCACTCCGGTCCAGATCGCGGCGCTCTGGCCGCAGCAGTTGACGTGGCGCAGCACGCGCAGTTCCGGCACGTCCTTGGCCAAATCCGCAAGCCTGGCCAGGGTTGCGTCCGTGCTGCCGTCGTCCACGTAGACGATTTCATAGGCCACGCCGCCGCCCAGCGCCGCGCGGATTTCGCCAATCAGGGGGGACAGGTTCTCCGTCTCGTTGTGCACGGGAACGACCACGGCGAGGGCCGGGAGAGCGGTGTCTTTCAAGGTGCCGGTCATGAGGAAACTTCGCGCTTTTCCACCGTCGCGCCGCCGCCGCCCAAGGGGGCCGCGGCACGCGCGACCGCTTATTGCACCCGCACAGGCAAAGGTCAAATATCTTGCAATCCGGCCGCCTTCCGCCCAAGGGTGGCCCGACGGCGCCGGCAGGCGCCGGAACCGCAACGTCACCGGAGGAGGCGCCCATGACCGGCGGTCACGGCGGCGCGGAGCCGAACGGCGGACCGGCCCTGCACCGGGAAGCGGTCCGGCCCGAATGGATCGACTACAACGGCCACATGAACCTGGCCTATTACCTATTGGCGTTCGACCACGCGACGGACGCCCTGCAGGACGTCGTGGGCCTGGACGCCGGCTACCGCGAGGCCACGGGCGGGTCCGTGTTCGTCGCCGAGGCCCATCTGACCTATGCCAGCGAAGTCATGCCGGGCGAGGAGATACGCATCCGGACCCGGGTCCTGGACGTCGACGGCAAGCGCCTGCACCTGTTCCACGAGATGTTCGCCGGCCCCGAAAACGCGCAGGAACCCGGCCGTCTGGCCGCGACCAGCGAGTTGATGATTCTGCACGTCGACTTGGCCGACCGGCGCACGACGCCGTTTCCGGCGCGGGTTCGCGAACGCCTTGAGGGCATGAAAGCGGCGCAATCGGCCGTTCCGCCGCCGCCCCAGGCCGGACGCCGTATCGAAATGAAGAAAAAGATATGAACCCGGCGGGCGGGTTATGTTAGAAACTAGCCATAATAATTGTCCGCCGGCATTCGATGAACGACGGTCGTCAACGAAGGTGAGAACGGCGTCCCCGCAACCTGTAGAAGGCAGGCCCGTTGTCCGACGAAGAAAAATCCCGGAGCAACCCCACCGCTTACGCCAGATCGGCGCTCCAGATGATGGAGAAGAAGGGGATACCGCCCAAACCGAACAATTTCGCGGTTTGGTACCGGTATTTCTCGGGCGCGTATCCGGAGCTTTCCCGCACCCTGGACGTCATTCTTGAGGCCGGCCTGCCGTTCACCGAGGAACGCAACGCGGAAATCTACGACCGTTTCCTGGGCGTGACCCTGGACGAGGATTTCCTCAACGACGCAACGCTTCGCGTCGAGACCGAACTCAAGAAGCTGATGCACTACCTGGAAGAGGCCGGCACGGACGCCCAGACCTACGGCGACACCCTGTCCGTGGTGTCGGGCGAACTGGCGGCCGATGACGAGCGCAAGGACATCCGCGCCGTCCTTGAAACGGTGATCGCCGCGACGCGCACCATGGAGGAGCGCAACCGCGTCCTGGAAAGCCGACTGAAGGATTCCGCCAACGAGATCCGTGACCTCAAGGAGGATGTGGAATCACTGCGTCACGAGGCGATGACGGATGCGCTGACCGGCGTCGCCAACCGCAAGCTGTTCGACGAGGAAATCCGCGTCGGAGCCGCCGAGGCCATGGACCTGGGCACGCCGCTGACGCTGTTGATGATCGATATCGACCACTTCAAGTCCTTCAACGACACCCACGGGCATCAAGTCGGCGACCAGGTGCTGCGGTTCGTCGCGCGGATTATGAAAAGCTGCGTGCGGGGCGAGGACCTGACCGCACGCTACGGGGGCGAGGAATTCGCCATCGTGCTGCCCAACACCACGCTGGTGAACGGCGCCAAGGTCGGCGAGCACGTGCGCCTGCAGGTCTCCAAGAAGGCGGTCATCAACCGCGCCACGGGCAAGAGCCTGGGCACGATCACCGTGTCGGTGGGCGCCGCCGAGTTCCAGCCGGGCGAAAGCGTCGAAAGCCTGATCGAACGGGCCGACGAGGCGCTCTACCTGGCCAAGCACAACGGCCGCAACCGGGTCGAATTGGCCACCGCCCGCGCCAAGAAGGCGCCAGGCGCGCAGCCGGCCCATACCTGAATCCGGTCCGTCCGGACCGCACCGGAACCGAGAGGATGCGCGGGGTATCTCGGAACCGTTTCTTGACAAACCGGCCCCGGAAGGCCATCAGGCCCTGAAGTCCGGGCATTTCCACCGGCCCGGACGATGTTGCCGGCGGCAACCGGCGCCGGCCGGCGGACAAGCGGATTGCAAGGACCATGGTCCCGTTGACCGACCGCATCCTTGACCACTTTCCCGACCCGACGATCCTGTTGGACGCGCGGCGCGCGGTCCGTTTCGCGAACGCCGCCGCCCGCGACCTCCTGGACATCACGCGAGTGGGTCAGGACCTGGCCATGTCGCTGCGCCATCCCCGTGTGCTGGAGGCCGTCGACCAGGTCCTGGGCCGGGCCGAGACCCGCGCCGTCGACATTACCCTGCCGGGCGTCACGCGGCGCAATTTCGAAATGTACGTCGCAGGGTTCTTGCCCGCCGCGGATGCGAATGGTATCGGCGCGGTCCTGGTGCTGCGCGACCTGACCACGGCGCGGCGGGCCGAACAGATGCGCGCCGACTTCGTGGCCAACGCCTCGCACGAGTTGCGCTCGCCCCTGGCGGCCCTGCTGGGCTTCATCGAAACGCTGGAGGGTCCCGCCGGGGACGACGAGGAAACCCGCCGGCGCTTTCTCGGCATCATGCTCCGCGAGGCCAAGCGCATGGCGGGGCTGATCGACGACCTGCTGACCCTGTCGCGCGTCGAGATCAACGAGCATGTGCGCCCCACCGCCCCGGTCGACATCGCCGGGGTGCTGCTGAACGTGACGGAGGCGCTGAGCCATCAGGCCAAGGCCGCGAACATGCCGATCCGAGTCAACTACGGCAGCAACCTGCCGGCGGTGCACGGCGAGGCCGACCAGCTTTTCCAGGTATTCCGCAACCTGATCGAGAACGCCATCCGATACGGCGCCAAGGGCGAGGCCGTAGATGTCCGCGTCGAGCCGGCCGCGCGCATTCCCGGTACCGGCCGCGCGGGCATCGCCGTCAAGGTCACAGATCACGGCGAAGGCATCCCGGAAGAGGCCATTCCCCGCCTGACGGAACGATTCTACCGGGTCGACAAGGCGCGCTCGAAAAGCGTCGGCGGCACGGGCCTGGGCCTGGCCATCGTCAAGCACATCGTCAACCGCCACCGCGGCCTTCTGGCCGTGGAAAGCGAACCGGGCAAGGGATCGACCTTCACGGTCTACCTGCCGGCCGAACAGCCCCGCCAGGGCCTCCTGCCGGGAAACGGCGAGACGGTAGCCATCCCCTCGTCCGATGTGTCATAAACCTGTGACAATTTGATTGCCGCCGCCCGCGTTTCCGGCGTATGCCCTAGCCCGCGCCGCGCGTCCGTTTTGCGCCCAAACGTCCAAACGCCCGCCGAAAGCAAAATTCCCGCCCCATGTATAAAGAGACCCTAAGCAAGGACCTGGGCAAGCTGGCAGCCGTCGAGCACGCGACGCAGGCGCTGTCGCGCCGGTTCTCGCGCATCGGCTGGGCCCTTCTGTTCCTCGCCATCACGTCGAACGTGGCGATGATCGCCACCGTCGGGATGGACCACCAGCTGTTCATCGTCGCTGCCGGGGTCATCGGCGGCTACATGGCGCTGAACATCGGCGCCAACGACGTGGCCAACAACGTGGGTCCCGCGGTGGGCTCGCGGGCCCTGCCGATGATCGGCGCGCTGATCATCGCCGCCGTGTTCGAATCACTGGGCGCCGTTGTCGCCGGCGGCGACGTGGTCAAGACGATCTCCAAGGGCATCGTCGACCCGGCGCAGATCAGCGACCCCGACATCTTCATCTGGGCCATGATGTCGGCCCTGCTGGCCGCCGCCCTGTGGGTCAACCTGGCGACCTGGCTGAGCGCGCCCGTATCCACCACCCACGCCGTAGTCGGCGGCGTCATGGGGGCGGGCGTCGCCGCCGCCGGATTCGGTGTCGTCGACTGGAGCGTGATGGGCGCCATCGCCGCAAGCTGGGTCATCTCTCCGGTCATGGGCGGGATCATCGCGGCGGCGTTCCTCGCCTTCATCAAGTTCAACGTGATCTACCGCGAGGACAAGATCGCCGGCGCCAAACGCTGGGTGCCGGTGCTGGTGGCGCTCATGGCCGGGGTGTTTTCCGCCTATCTGGTGATGAAGGGCCTGAAGAAGCTGTGGAAACCGGGGCCGGAGATCGTCGCCGCCATCGGCTTCGGAGTCTACGTCGTGACCTATGCCGTCGTCCGCCCGCTGATCCGCCGCAAGGCCGAGGGCATGGAGAACCGCAACAAGTCCGTGCGCTCGCTGTTCACGCTGCCGCTGATCTGCGCCGCAGCACTTCTGTCCTTCGCACACGGCGCCAACGACGTGGCCAACGCCGTGGGACCCTTGGCGGCCGTGGTCGACACCGCCGCCACGGGCGGCACCCACGGCAAGGCCGGCATTCCCAGTTGGGTGCTGTTCGTGGGCGCCGCCGGCATCACCATGGGCCTGTTGCTGTTCGGTCCCAAGCTGATCCGCACGGTGGGTGCCGAGATCACCAAGATGAACCCCATGCGGGCCTATTGCGTGGCGCTGGCGGCGGCCATCACCGTGATCGTCGCCTCGGCGCTCGGACTGCCCGTGTCGTCGACCCATATCGCCGTCGGCGCCGTGTTCGGCGTCGGCTTCTTCCGCGAGTGGATCACCGGGCGCAAGACCCACATCAACCACGGCCGCCATAACAGGGAGCCGGAGCCCGCCCAGACAGCTGACAGCGACGCCGCCGAACGCACGCGGCGGCGCAGGCTGGTGCGCCGCCAGCATTTCATGACCATCTTCGCCGCGTGGATCGTCACGGTGCCTTGCGCGGCCCTGCTGGGGGCGGGCCTGTTCCTGCTGTTCGCCTGGACGTTCTCGTAACCGGGCGCGCGAGCGGGCGGATCGGATATCACGAAAAATAGCGAATTTCCGCCGTTTTTCATGGGCCGATGTCATAAAATTGCAACAAGCATGTCATATGAACGACGTGTCGCGGGCCTAGGTTGTGCGGCGATGACATTCGGGGGCGCGCCTTCCGAAGTAACGGACAACCCAGTATCCCTTCACGACACACGTAGGAGTCACCCATGTTTCGCAAGTCGCTTGCAGTCGCCGCCGTTGCCGGCATGGCCCTGTCGCTGGCCAACGCCGCCGAGGCGCGCGATCAGATCCGGATCGTCGGTTCGTCGACCGTGTTCCCGTTCTCGACCGCAGTCGCCGAACAGTTCGGCAAGACCACCAAGTTCAAGACCCCGGTCGTCGAAAGCACCGGTTCCGGCGGCGGCCTGAAGCTGTTCTGCGCCGGCATCGGCGCCCAGCACCCGGACATGACCAACGCGTCGCGCCGGATCAAGAAGTCCGAAGTCGAGAATTGCGCCAAGAACGGCGTCACCGACATCGTCGAGGTCAAGGTCGGCTATGACGGCATCGTGCTGGCCAACTCCAAGGTTTCGGCGCAGATGAAGCTGACCCGCAAGCAGCTGTACCTGGCGCTTGCCAAGGACATTCCGGCCGGCGAGGGCAAGCTGATCCCGAACCCGCACAAGACCTGGAAGGACGTCGACGCCTCGCTGCCCGACATCAAGATCGAGGTTCTCGGCCCGCCCCCGACGTCGGGCACCCGTGACGCCTTCGCCGAACTGGCGCTTGAAGGCGGCTGCAAGTCCTTCGGCTGGATCAAGGCCATGAAGAAGCAGGACAAGAAGAAGTACAAGGCGATCTGCCACTCGATCCGCGAGGACGGCGCCTACGTGGAAGCCGGCGAGAACGACGTGCTGATCGTGCGCAAGCTGGAAGCCAACCCGAAGGCCTTCGGCGTGTTCGGCTACTCCTTCCTCGACCAGAACGCCGACAAGATCCAGGGTTCCCTGATCGACGGCAAGTCGCCGACCTTCGAAGCCATCGCCGACGGCTCCTATCCGGTGTCGCGCCCGCTGTTCTTCTATGTCAAGAAGGCGCATGTCGGCTCGATCCCCGGCATGAAGGAATACGTCGCCGAGTTCACCTCGGAAAAGGCCTTCGGTCCCGACGGCTACCTGGCCGACAAGGGCCTGATCCCGATGGGCGACAAGGAGCGCAACAAGTTCCGTGAAGACGGCGCCCAGTTGCGCAACAACATCGACCTCTAAGGTCGCCCGGCGTTATCCCCCGGAAGGCGCCGTCCTTCCGGGGGTCGCCCGGACCGGCGGGCGGCCGATTTAAAATAAATTCATTCGTTTATCGATTTTCGACCCCGGCCCGGATTTCGGGCACCTCGATCCAAGGACCAAGAAGCGACATGAGCTTCCCCGTTTTATTTGGCGTCCTCGCGGTTCTTACCCTTTTCGGATTCTTCCTGGGCCGGTCGCGCGCCATGGCGACCGCCGGCGGTCAGATCCGCAACCTGCATTCGCTGCCCAACTACTACGGCTACTACATCGGCCTGTGGTGCGCGGTGCCCGGCTTCCTGCTGCTGATCGGCTGGATGGCGCTCGAGACGACGGTCCTGGACGGCATGCTGGTCGCCCATCTGCCCAAGCGCATGACCGACGTGCCGGGGGCCGAGCTGTCGCTGTTGCTCAACGACATCAAGAACCTGGCCCACGGCGACGTCACCAGCCGCCAGGTCGTCGATGCGGACCTCAAGGACGCCGCCGCCTTCTACGGCCAGCTCAAGGTGTCGTCGAAGATGTTGCTGGCGGCGCTTCTGGTGGTGCTCGCCTGCGGCGGCATCCTGATCGCCCGCGGCCGCATCGCGCCAGAATTGCGCGCGCGCAACAGCGTCGAGCGCGCCGCCATGGCGATCATGATCATCTGTTCGACCATCGCCGTGCTGACGACGTTGGGCATCATCCTGTCGCTGCTGTTCGAATCGCTCAGATTCTTCGAAAAGGTCCACCCGCTCGACTTCGTGTTCGGCCTGGAGTGGAGCCCGCAGACCGCGTTGCGCAAGGACCAGGTGGGGGCGACCGGCCTGTTCGGCGCGATCCCGCTGCTGGCCGGCACGCTGCTGATCTCGTTCATCGCCATGTGCGTCGCGGCCCCCGTGGGCCTGATGGCGGCGATCTACATGTCCGAATACGCGCCCGCCAGGGTGCGCGGCACGGTCAAGCCGCTCTTGGAAATCCTGGCCGGCATCCCGACCGTGGTCTACGGCTTCTTCGCCGCCCTGACCGTGGCCCCGTTCTTCCGCGACTGGGGTCTGGAGTTCGGCCTGACGATCTCGTCGGAAAGCGCGCTCGCCGCAGGCGTGGTCATGGGCATCATGATCATCCCCTTCGTGTCGTCGCTGTCCGACGACGTGATGTCGGCGGTGCCGCAGTCGCTGCGCGAAGGCTCCTACGGCCTGGGCGCCACCAAGTCCGAGACCATCAAGCAGGTGATCCTGCCGGCCGCCCTGCCGGGGGTGGTCGGCTCGCTGCTGCTGGCCGCCTCACGCGCCATCGGCGAGACCATGATCGTGGTCATGGCCGCCGGCCTGGCCGCCAACCTGACGGCCAATCCCTTCGAGGCGGTGACCACGGTCACCGTGCAGATCGTCACCCTGCTGGTCGGCGACCAGGAGTTCGACAGCGCCAAGACCCTGGCCGCCTTCGCGCTGGGCCTGATCCTGTTCTGCGTCACCCTGGTGCTGAACATCATCGCCCTGACCATCGTCAACAAGTATCGAGAGCAATATGACTGACGCGGCACCGAACCCGAACGGCGCGGTGGGCGGCGGGCTTGCGGCCCGCAACGCGGCCGAGGCCGTGCGCAGGAGCCTGAAACGCCGCTACGCCGCGGAACGCCGGTTTCGGATGTACGGCATCCTGGCGGTGGCCTTCGCCGTGTGCATGCTGGGCCTGCTGTTCACGACCATCGTGTCCAAGGCGGTCCCGGCCTTCACCCAGACCATGATCAACCTCGAAGTCACGCTGCACGCCCAGGACATCGACCCCCAGGGCACGCGCGACCGCGAGACCCTGGCGACCGCCAACTACCGGAGTATCGTCCGCCGGGCCGTATTCGACCTGTTCCCCGACGTCACCAGCCGCCGCGACAAGCGCGCGCTGTTCGACATGATCAGCCCGGGCGCGGTGTTCGCCGTGCGCGACCTGGTGCTGGCCAACCCCATGCTGATCGGCGAGCGCGTGACCGTGCGGGTCCCCATGTCCGACGACATCGACCAGTTGAACAAGGGCGCCATCCGCAAGGACGTCCCCGAGGCCGAACGCCGCGTCAAGGACAAGCAGATCGCGTGGTTCGAACGGCTGGAGAACCGCGGCGCGATCGAGACCGTGTTCAATTCGACCTTCTTCACCGCCGGCGACAGCCGCGAGCCCGAACTGGCGGGCATCCGCGGGGCGGCCATGGGTTCGTTCTTCACCATGCTGGTAACGCTCCTGGTGTCGTTCCCGCTGGCCGTGGCCGCCGCGATCTACCTGGAGGAATTCGCCCCGGTCAACAAGTGGACCCAGACCATCGAGGTCAACATCAACAACCTGGCCGCCGTGCCGTCCATCGTGTTCGGCCTGCTGGGCCTCGCCGTGTTCATCAACTTCCTCGGGATGCCGCGCTCGGCCCCCGTGGTGGGCGGCCTGGTGCTGGCGCTGATGACCCTGCCGACCATCATCATCGCCGCCCGCTCGGCCCTGAAGTCGGTGCCGCCGTCGATCCGCGAGGCGGCCTACGGCCTGGGCGCCTCGCCGCTGCAGGTCATCGCCCACCACGTGCTGCCGCTCGCCATGCCGGGCATCCTGACGGGAACCATCATCGGCATGGCCCAGGCGCTGGGCGAGACGGCGCCGCTTCTGATGATCGGCATGGTCGCCTTCATCGTCGATGTCCCGCACGGCGCGCTCGACCCGGCAACCGTGCTGCCCGTGCAGATCTACCTGTGGGCGGACTCGCCCGAACGCGCCTTCGTCGAGCGCACCTCGGCGGCCATCTGC
This sequence comes from Rhodospirillales bacterium CG15_BIG_FIL_POST_REV_8_21_14_020_66_15, assembly GCA_002781745.1. Lineage (GTDB taxonomy): Bacteria > Pseudomonadota > Alphaproteobacteria > Rhodospirillales > Casp-alpha2 > UBA1479. Next base: position 7,511 of record PFFW01000179.1, on the reverse strand, counting down.
GTGCTGCTGGGCTTCCTGATTTTGATGAACGTAAGCGCGGTGCTGCTGCGCAAGCGGTTCGAGAGAAAGTGGTAAGGATCACTCCATGAACCAGAGCATCCCCCAGGAAACGTCCGGAGACGCCCCCGTGACGCAATCCGACGCCGCCGGCATCAAGATCGCGGCCCGAGGTGTCAACGTCTTCTACGGCGAGAAGCAGGCCCTGTTCGACGTCGACCTGGACATCAACGCGAACGAGGTGACGTCGCTGATCGGCCCGTCGGGCTGCGGCAAGTCGACCTTCCTGCGCTCGCTCAACCGCATGAACGACATCATCGACATCTGCCGCGTCGAAGGCGGGATCACGCTTGACGGCGAGGACATCTACGACAACCGCATAGACGTGGTGCACCTGCGCGCGCGGGTCGGCATGGTGTTCCAGAAGCCCAACCCCTTCCCCAAGTCGATCTACGACAACGTGGCCTACGGCCCGCGTATCCACGGCCTGACCAATTCCAAGACGGAATTGGACGAGATCGTCCATACGGCCTTGCAGAAGGCCGGCCTGTGGAACGAGGTGAAGGACCGCCTGGACCAGCCCGGCACCGGGCTTTCCGGCGGCCAGCAGCAGCGCCTGTGCATCGCCCGCGCCGTCGCCGTGTCGCCCGAGGTGATCCTGATGGACGAGCCGTGTTCGGCCCTCGACCCCATCGCCACGGCGAAGATCGAGGAATTGATCGACGAACTGCGCGACAATTTCACCATCGTCATCGTCACCCACTCCATGCAGCAGGCGGCGCGCGTGTCGCAGCGCACGGCCTTCTTCCACCTGGGCTACCTGGTCGAAGTCGACGATACGGAGAAGATGTTCACGAACCCGTCGGACGAACGCACCCAGGGCTACATCACGGGCCGTTTCGGCTGATCCGACGGGGCGAGGGAGACCGCACGACATGAGCAAGGAACACATCGTCAAGTCCTTCGACGAGGACCTGAAGAAGCTGGACAACATCATCGCCGAAATGGGCGGCCTGGCCGAGGTCCAGTTGGCCGACGCCGTCGAGGCGCTGATCAAGCGCGACACGGAACTGGCCGACAGCGTCATCGCCGGCGACAAGAAGATCGACGCCCTTGAATCCGAGATCGACAACCAGGCGACCACGACCCTGGCGCTGCGCCAGCCCATGGCCGACGACCTGCGCGCCACCATCACGGCGCTGCGCGCGGCCAGCCTGATCGAGCGCATCGGCGACTATGCCAAGAACATCGCCAAGCGTTCGGTGGTGCTGTCGCAGTCGCCGCCCCTCGGCCCTGCCAAGAGCATCGCCCGCATGGCGACGCTGGTGCAGGGTATGATCAAGGACGTGCTGGACGCCTACGTGGCGCGCGACGTGGACAAGGCCGAGGCGGTACGCGCGCGCGACGCCGACGCGGACCTGCTGCACACCAGCCTGTTCCGCGAGATCCTGACCTACATGATGGAAGATCCGCGCACCATTACCTCGTGCACGCACCTTCTGTTCGTCGCCAAGAACCTGGAACGCATCGGCGACCATGCCACCAACATCGCCGAACTGGTGTACTATCTTGTGAAAGGCGTGCCGCCCATGGACGAGCGCGAAAAAAGCGATGCATCAAGCTTCACCGTCGTCGACCTCGACGGCGACTAGGCTCAAGGGCGCGGGCATCATGAGCACGAGCATTCTCATCGTCGAGGACGATCCTTCCCTGGCCGAACTGGTGCGCTACAACCTGGCCAAGGAAGGCTTCAACGCGGTCGTCGTGGGCGACGGCGAAACCGCCGTCGTCGCGGTCGAGGAGGAGGACCCCTCGCTCGTCATCCTCGACTGGATGCTGCCGAACCTGTCAGGCATCGAGGTGTGTCGCCAGCTGCGCCGCAAACCCGAAAACCGCAATCTGCCCATCATCATGCTGACGGCCCGCGGCGAGGAGGCGGACCGCATCCGCGGCCTCGATTCCGGCGCCGACGACTATGTGGTGAAGCCGTTCTCGCCCAACGAGTTGATCGCACGGGTGCGCGCCGTCCTGCGCCGCGCCCATCCAGAGGAATCGGGCGAGGTGCTGTCCTACGCCGACCTGACCATGGACCTGGAGGAACACCGGGTCTATCGCGGCGACGAACAGGTGCGCCTCGGCCCCACTGAATTCCGCCTGCTGCGCGTGTTCCTGGAAAAGCCGGGGCGCGTCTATTCCCGCGAACAGCTTCTCGACCGCGTGTGGGGCCGGGACATCTATGTCGAATCGCGCACCGTCGACGTGCATATCCGCCGATTGCGCAAGGCGCTCAACTCCGAGGGCCGCCCGGACCTGATCCGCACCGTGCGCTCGGCCGGTTACGCGCTCGATTCCTCGCCCGATTGAACCCAGGCCGCTGAAAGACGCGTATTGCCGTAGAGACCTGTTTAACCTTCTCGCCCTATCATTCGAGCGGGAAGATCATGGTTATCTCACGCTTCAAATACGCCCGGCTTCTGCTCGCGGCCCGACGGGTCATCCGTAACGACCATCTGATCCTGATGGTCCTGGCGCTTGTCGTCGGCTGCGCGGCGGGCGCCGCCGTCGTCGCCTTCCGCGAGACCATCGATCTGGTCCAGTTCCTGTTCTACGGCACGGGCCACGCGCGCCTGACGCCGCACGCGGCCGGGCTGCAATGGTGGCACGTGCTGCTGGCCCCCGCCGTGGGCGGCCTGATCGTCGGGATTTTCGTCCACCTGCTGCTGCCGAACCGGCGGCCCCAGGGCGTCGCCGACGTGATCGAGGCGGAGCAGCTTCACGGCGGCTGGATGTCGTCCCGGGTCGGCCTGCTGTCGGCCATCGCCAGCGCGATTTCGATCGGCGCGGGAGCCTCCGTCGGACGCGAGGGCCCCGCCGTGCACCTGGGCGGATCACTCGGCGCGTGGCTGGCCCGACGCCTCCACCTCACCCGCTCGCTGAACCGCACGCTTCTGGGCTGCGGCGTCGCCGCCGCCGTCGCCGCCTCGTTCAACGCGCCGCTGGCCGGCGCCCTGTTCGCCAACGAGGTGGTGATCGGCCATTACGCGCTCAAGGCCTTCGCACCCGTGGTGGTGGCGTCCGTCGCCGGGACCGCCATCTCGCGCCATTGGTTCGGCAATTTTCCCGCCTTCGCGCTGGTCGACAATCCGCTCGCCTCGTTCTGGGAGTTTCCGGCCTTCATCGGGCTCGGCGTGGCCAGCGCGCTCTGCGCCATCCTGATGATGCATTCCATCGTCGTCGCCTCGGCCCTGGCCAAGCGCACGCCCATGGTGCCCTGGCTGAAACCCGCGGTCGCCGGCCTGTCCGTCGGCGCCATGGCGCTGGTGGTGCCGCAGGTGCTGGGCGTCGGCTACGGCGTGACCGAGGACGCCATGCTGCACGTCTACGGTTTCGGCACCCTGCTGGTCATCCTGGCGTGCAAGATACTGGCCACGGCGATCAGCCTGGGATGGGGCTTCTCCGGGGGCGTGTTCTCGCCGGCCCTGGTCGTCGGCGCCGTCGCCGGCGGGGCCTACGGCATCGTCGCCACCGCCATCTTCCCGGATCTGTCGTCGGGCGTGCCCGCCTATACGGTGGTCGGCATGGGCGCCGTCGCCGCCTCGGTCCTGGGCGCGCCGATTTCCACCACCCTGATCATCTTCGAGATGACCTCCGACTACACCCTGACGCTGGCCGTCATGGTCACCGTCGTGGTGTCGTCGGAAATCTCGCACCATTTCTATGACCGCTCGTTCTTCGTGCGTCAGCTCCGCGAGCGGGGCGTCGACCTGAGGGAGGGCATCGAGTCGGAAGTCATGCAGACCATCACCGTCGATGCGGTGATGCGGCGACAGGTTTCGACCGTCGGCATGAGCACGGATCTGGATACCCTGCGCCGCCTGCTGCAGGATTCGACCGTGGGCGAACTGTTCGTGGTGCGCGACGACGGCGCGCTGCACGGCACCGTGACGCTCCAGGATCTGAGCGAGTTCGCGTTCGACCACGACCTGGACAGCCTGGTCAACGCGGGCGACGTGGCGCGGCCCAATCCGCCCGTGCTGACGCGCCACGACGACATCGAAACGGCCGTGGCGCTGATGGACCGGGTCGGCGAGATGGTGATCCCCGTACTCGAGCGGGAGGGCGACCGGGTCCTGGTCGGCGCGGTGACCCATGACGACGTGATGACCGAGTTCAACCGCGTTCTGATGGAACGCCGCCGCGAGGAGCTGGGGCACGAATAGCCGCAAAACCCGAGCGGCAGCGAAGGTCGTTTTGCACAAATCAACGTCGCGGGCCTTGACTCGGGCCGCTCGGGATTTGCGTCAGTGCGTCATCCTGAGCCAGTCGTAGCGGTCGAGCGCCTTGATCGTCACTTGGCGGATTTCCAGGTCCTGGGCGTCCTTGGGCAGGACATCGATGACGATGTCCGATCCCGGCCCGCCCTGGGACCAGATGCGGCGGTAGAACTCGGCCATGCCGGTGACATGTTTGCCGCCGGCACCCATGATGATGTCGCCCGGCCTGATCCCGGCCTGGGCGGCGGGCCCGTCCTCAGCCACCCGCATGACGACAAGCCGCCCGCGGGCCTCGGCCGGGTAGATCCCGAGCCAGGGGTTGCGCGGCCCGGGGCCGCGCCCGGTCCTGATCATGACGTCGAGGACCGGTTTCAGGGCGTCGATCGGGATGAACATGTTGCCGGGCAACTCCTCCTCGGGCCCGGCCGCGTCGTTGACGACCAGGGAGCCGACGCCGACCAGTCTGCCGGTGAGGTCGAACAGGGCGGCCCCGCCGAAGAAGGGGTTGGGCGGTGACGTGAAGATGGCGTCCTCCAGAAGGTATTCCCAGTAGCCCGCGAAGTCGCGGCGCGAGACCACCTGCGCCGGGGTGATCGGCTGCGGCCCGCCCATGGCGATGGAGACGACGCCCGCCCCTTCGGCAAGGTCCGCCGAAGACCCCATTTCCGCCGCCGGCACGGCCAGCGGCGCCCGGGCGCGGACCAGACCGAACCCGGTGTCGTGGTCGTAGGCGACCAGGGACGCCGGGCGAACGTCGCCGTCCTGCAGGACCAGTTCGGCCCTCTCCGCCTCCAGGATCAGATAGCCGATGGTCAGGACCAGGCCCTGGCCGTCGATGACCACGCCGGTGCCCATGCGCTCCGTCCCCAGGGTCGGGGCCGTGCGCGCGTGGTCGGGAACGAAGGCGCGAATGCCGACGATGGAGCCGAGGATGCGGCCTGCCGTGGCCTCGGCCTCGGGCGCGGCGGCGGAACGGCCCGCCGGAGCGGCGGCCGAAACGGGCCCCATGGCGGCCGCCAGGGCCGTCAGAACAAGGAAGATGGCGCGAACCCGGGCTCTTACCGTCATGGCGCGTCCCCTTGGCGAGGTCGGTCAACACCGCCTGCCGGGCATGATAGCATCGCCCGTCCGCCCGGGCTATAAGACCGGTATGTCCGATCCTTCCCCAATGTCTCCCGCGCCGTCCCCGGCGCCCGCTCCCTACCTCGCCGGCCTCAACGAGACCCAGCGGCAGGCGGCCGAGGCCGTGGACGGCCCGGTGCTGGTGCTGGCCGGGGCCGGCACGGGCAAGACGCGTGTGCTGACCACGCGCCTCGCCCATATCCTGATGCAGCGCAAGGCGCGGCCCTGGGAGGTCCTGGCCGTGACCTTCACCAACAAGGCGGCGCGCGAAATGCGGGAGCGGGTCGGCCGCCTGGTCGGCGCACCCGTGGAGGGCTGGTGGGTCGGCACGTTTCACGCCATCGGAGCCCGCATCCTGCGCGCCAACGCCGAACTTGTCGGGCGCAAGCCCAACTTCACGATCCTCGACGCCGACGATCAGGTGCGTCTGGTCAAGCAACACCTGGAGGCCATGGAGATCGACGAGAAGCGCTGGCCGCCGCGCATCGTTTCGGGCGCCCTCCAGCGCTGGAAGGATCGCGGCCTGACGCCGGACAAGCTGCCGGAGGAAGAGGCCCAGTCGCTGTGCGACGGGCGCGGGCTGGAAATCTATCGCGCCTATCAGGACCGGCTCGAGGCGCTGAATGCCTGCGATTTCGGCGACCTTCTGCTGCTGTGCCTGGAACTGTTCCGGAACCACGCGGAGGTGCTGGCCAAGTACCAGGCCCAGTTCCGCTACATCATGGTCGACGAGTACCAGGACACCAACGTGGCCCAGTACCTGTGGCTGCGGCTCCTGGCCCAGGCGCACCGGAACATCTGTTGCGTCGGCGACGACGACCAGTCGATCTATTCCTGGCGCGGCGCCGAGGTCGGCAACATCCTGCGTTTCGAGAAGGATTTCCCCGGCGCCACGGTGGTGCGGCTGGAGCGCAACTACCGCTCCACCTCGCACATCCTGGCCGCCGCCTCGGGCTTGATCGCGCACAACGACGGCAGGCTCGGCAAGACCCTGTGGACCGAGGAGAACGAGGGCGACCCGGTGGTCGTGCGCGGGGTGTGGGACGGCGACGAGGAAGCCCGCGTGGTCGGCGACGAGATCGAGCGCCTGCAGGGCGCCGGCCACAAGCTGAACGAGATCGCCGTGCTGGTGCGCGCCGGCTTCCAGACCCGAGAGTTCGAGGAACGCCTGATCACCCTGGGCATCCCCTATCGCGTGGTCGGCGGGCCCCGGTTCTACGAACGTCAGGAAATCCGCGACGCCATCGCCTACCTGCGCGTCGTCGCCCAGCCCGCCGACGACCTGGCGTTCGAACGCATCGTCAACGTGCCCAAGCGCGGGCTTGGCGATGCGACGTTGCAGGCCCTCCACCTGCACGCCCGCGCGCGCGGCCTGGCGCTCACCGCGGCGGCGCGGGAGCTGTGCGGCACGGACGAGCTGAAGCCCAAGGCGCGCCAGACCCTGACCGCCCTGCTTGGCGATTTCGACCGCTGGCGCTCGCTGGTGTCCGTGACCGACCACGTGGACGTGGTCAAAACCGTGCTGGACGAAAGCGGCTACACGGACATGTGGCGCGACAGCAAGGCCCCGGAGGCGCAGGGGCGGCTCGAGAACCTGAAGGAGATGGTCGCCGCGCTGGCGGACTTCGACAACCTGGGCGGGTTCCTGGAGCATGTCAGCCTGGTCATGGAGAACGAGGAGAACGTGAGCGACGACAAGGTCTCGCTGATGACGCTGCACAGCGCCAAGGGCCTGGAGTTCGACACCGTGTTCCTGCCCGGCTGGGAGGAAGGCCTGTTCCCGCATCAAAGGGCCTTGGACGAGGGCGGCCTGGCGGCGCTCGAGGAGGAACGCCGCCTCGCCTACGTGGGCCTGACCCGGGCGCGCAAGCGGGCCGCCGTTTCCTTCGCCGCCAACCGGCGGGTCTACGGCCAGTGGCAGACGGCCCTGCCGTCGCGCTTCGCCGACGAACTGCCGCCCGAGAACGTCAACCGCCTGCAGGAGCAGGGCCTCTATTCCGGATCCGGCTACGGCGGGCTGACCGACGCGACGGCCTTTCCCGGGGCGCTGCGCCGGCGCGGGCCGCGCGCCGCGCGCTTCGCCGCGGCCGGCGCGGACGGCGACTGGCGCGTGGCCGA
>PFFW01000176.1 GCA_002781745.1 Rhodospirillales bacterium CG15_BIG_FIL_POST_REV_8_21_14_020_66_15 | reverse complement strand
ATGCCACACTAGAATCATTATGTTGGCTAGTGTCGGCCTGATTCCGAAGGTCGCCAATCGCCTGCTCCAGATATGATGCGAACTTCGGAATCACGACACTAGGAGGCGCGAACCTCCTGAAGGAACCTTCCGACCTCACCGCTCAGCGTTTCCGCCTCCCGGAACAGTTGCGCCGTCGCATCGCCCATCTGCCGGGCATGGTCGCCGGTGTCCGCCGCCATTCTGCTTACGGAACCCAGGTTCGTCGTGACCGTGGCGACGCCCGAGGCGGCCTGTTCGGCGTTGCGGGCGATCTCGCTGGTCGCCGCGCCCTGTTCTTCCACCGCGGCGGCGACGGCACCGGCGATTTCGTTGATCCGATTGATGACGTCGACGATGGTCGATATGGAGGTGACGGCCTCCCTGGTCGCCGATTGGACGGCGATCACCTGCGAGGAGATGTCGCTGGTCGCCCGCGCCGTCTGGTCGGCCAGCGATTTCACCTCGCTGGCGACGACCGCGAATCCCTTGCCGACATCGCCGGCACGGGCCGCTTCGATGGTCGCGTTCAGGGCCAGAAGATTGGTCTGCTCCGCGATGTCCGAGATCAGGTGGACAATGGCTCCGATCTTCTCGGCGGCATCGGCCAGTCCCTGGATGCGGGCATTGGTGTCCTCGACCTCGGACACCGCTGTCCTTGAAATTCCGGACGATTGGGCGACCTGGCGCGAAATCTCGGAAATCGACGCGGACAGCTGCTCGGCCGCCGCGGAGACGGCTTCGACGTTGGCGAAGGTCTCTTCCGCCGCCTGCGTCACCTCGGACGACAGGGCCGACGTCTGCTCGGCCGAAGTCAACAGCGTCTTGCTGGTGGACGCCATCTCACCGGCGGCCGTCGACACCGTCTCGACGATGTGGCCAACGGAGGATTCAAAGCCGTCGGCGAGTTCCCGTGTCGCTTGCCGTTTTTGTTCAGCCGCATCGCGCTCCGCGACGGCCTGTTCCTCCTCCATCTCGCGGACGCGAAGCGCGTTGACCTTGAAGACCTGGACGGCGTCAGCCATCTTTCCGATCTCGTCCTTGCGGCCCTGGTCCGGCACAGGGACGTCGAGGTCGCCTTCCGCCAGGCTCGCCATCACGCCGGTCATGCGGACGATCGGCGCCGTCAGGGAACGCGAGAACCAGACTCCGACGGCGCTGACGGCGATGACGATCACGACCGACGTGACCAGCAGGAACCAGTTTATCTCGGCTACCGGCCGCGCGATTTCGTCAGCGCCTATTTCCGCGACGATGGCCAGGGGGACGCCTTCGAAATTGATCGCGCCATAGGCGGCGTAGACACGGCGTCCAAGGTAGTCGTCGCCCACCAGCAATCCGGATTTTCCGGCCAGGGCGTTTTTCACCGGCTGGGTATCGACCTTGGTCTTGAGGATCGTCGAGTCCGCCGACAGCCGAGTGTCGGATCGCATCATCAGGTCGCTGCCAACAAGGTATGTCTCGCCGGTCTTGCCCAGCCCGGTGGCGGATTCCATGATCGCGTTGATCTGATCGATGGGCATCCGATAGGCAAGAACGCCGATCGGCTTGCCTTCGGCCAGTATGGGAACGGCGATGAAGCTGGCCGGCGCGCCGGCGGCGGGCGCGTAGCCGGCATAGTCCGCGAAGCTGACCGTGCCGGGTTGCCGGATAGCCATGGCGCGACGAAACGCCCCGGCGAGGCCTGAACTCTTGAATGCGCCATTTTCAAGGTTGGTCGCGAATTCATCGTTCTTGAACACGCTGTAGACGACGTCACCGTCGGGGTCGATCAGGAACAGATCGTGGTAGCCGCGGTCCAGCGCATACTTGCTCAGCCAGGGGTGAAACTTCTGATGGCCATAGGCATAGGCCATGCGGGTATCGATCTGGGTAAGCTTGTGGCGCTCTCCCTTGGGATGGGGGTTGTCGGTGATGTACGCCTTCTGGAGGGTCTTCTGAACCTCGTCGCCGAGGCCGCGTTTCGCCGCGGAAAAGCGCTTCATGGCGGCGATGAGCCCTTCGTTGTCGGCAAGGCTCACGAGGTCCGTCCTGATCGATGCGAGATACGTCGATACGGCGGTCTTCCTGGCCTCGGCCAGGGCCGAAAGCCTGCTGGAGACCTCGGTATCCAGGGCGTTGGTCGCCTTCGTGTTCGCGATGAAACCGGTGACTGCGGCCGTCAGTATCGCCAGCAGGACGATTGTCGCGGAAAGTTTGACCGTTGTTGAAATGTCCTTCACGTTGCCCCCCTTCGGCACGCCTCGCGTCGTTGGAGCGCGCGCCATTCGCTTCGACCAGCGGAAAAATCACGGCATGTTTAATGGCGGGCAAGGGATGGGGCAATCAAAGTCCTGCCGGAGCCGGGTAACGATTTCTTGATGCCGGTTTGCCCGGATTCGGGCCACCTGAACCAATCCAATCGGCCGCGGCGGGGCCGAAGCACCGAGGGGCTGCAAAGCCGGCGCCGACAGGTGCGCGGGGCGATGCCCCGCCCGGTCCTTCCGGGGCGGTCGGACCGGGCGGGGCCCGAACCCCCAGGCAGGTTAGGGGGTGCGGTATTCGGTGAGTTCGCGGTAGACGGCGTTGGCGGCGTCCAGCAGGCGCCCGCGCTCCAGATCGCCGATCAGGGCGTAGCCCATGCCTCGGTCGATCCAGTAGAAGGCGGACACGCCGTTCGCGCGCTGGATCCTGAACGCCGTGTCGCCGCCGCCCGTACCCCGGACGTAAAGCGTGAGGCGCCGGCCCTCGGAATTCTGGTACATGAGTTGCGCCGCCGGACCGCCCGCCGCCGCCAGCAGCCGCCCGCCCATCAACTCGAACCCCTGGCCCGTCAGGTGCGGTGCCTTGATGGACCGGCCAAGGCGCTTGCTCAGCCAAGCCACCAAGTGGACCTCCTGGTCGGCGGCGACCTCGACGGGATGGCGGACCTCGGCGACGAACACGCGGTGGGCCAGCACGGCGTCCTTGGGCAGGGTCTGGGCCGCCTCATCGCGGCCCAGACCGTCGCCGCGCGCCAGCCAGCCGCCGGCCGCCCCCAGTGCCACCAGCAGCACCGCCGCCGCCGCGCGCGCCGCCAGCGGCCGCCACGTGCGGGCGCGGATGGCGGCCGGGTTCAGCCGGTCCTGAACCGGTTCCGCCAGAACGGGATCGAAAACGCCGTGCAGCACGTCCATGTCGCGCCGATAGGCACGCCAGCGCTTCGCCGCGTCGGGATTGGCGTCAAGCCAAGCCTCGACCTCGGCGCTCCGCGTCGCGTCCAGATGGCGGTCGACCCAGGCCTGCAACTCGTCCTCGGTGAACCGGTCGCGGGTCATTGGATCACGAGTCATTGGAAGTCACCTCTCGCAATTTGGGCGGATCGTCACGGTCGAGCAGGCGACGCAATGCCTCGCGGCCGCGTGACAGGCGCGACATGACGGTGCCCGCGGGCACGTCCAGGACGCGAGCCGCCTCGTCATAGGTCAGGCCCTCGAGCCCGACCAGCAGCAGCACCTCACGCTGGTCCTCTGTCAGGCGGTCGAGGGCACGCAGAAGGTCCAGGGCCTCCATGCGCGCCGGCTGTTCGGGTAGGTGAACCAGCAGGACTTCCCATTGATCCGCCGTCAGGGTCGCCGCCGGGGCATAGCGCGTGCGGCGCCCGTTGATGAACAGGTTGCGCAGGATGGTGAACATCCAGGCCCGCAGGTTGCTGCCCCGGCGCCACAGGAACAGGCGCGACAGCGCGCGTTCCAGCGTATCCTGCACCAGGTCGTCGGCGAGGTGCGCGTCCCGGCACAGCGCGCGGGCAAAGCGGCGAAGGCTGGGGATCAGGGCTTCGATGTCGCGTTCGACGGACATGGGAAACTTTCGTTAAGGGAACGGCGCCGGGCGGGCAGTATACACTGCCCGCCCGCCGACCGTAGCGAGCGGGGAGGGGGCTACGGCCGGGCGACTTCCCAGACGCCTTTGACGCCGTGACCGGTGGTTTGCCCCGGCTTTTCGTCCTTGACCCAGCCGTAAAGGGCCTTGCCCTTATAGGCCCACTGCTTCTTGCCGTCGTCGCGGGTGATGACGGAATAGTCGCCGTCACCCTTGACTTCGGCGCCCGCCGCCAGCGGCGGCCAATTGACGGCGCATTTGCCGTAGCACGCCGACTTGCCCAGCGTGTCCTTCTTGAAGGTGTAGAGTGTCATGCCCTTGGCGTCGGTCAGCACCGGGCCCTGGGCAGTGTTCGCGGTCTTGACGGGGGGCATGGCAAAGGCCGCGGAGGCCAGAATGCTCAAGGTGCCGGCGAACACGGCGGCGGTGAGAAGGCGTTTCATGTCTGCATGTTCCTTGGTCGGTGGACGGTTTCGGCGGTGACGCGGGTCTTGATGCGGCCCGCTCAACCCCTTCAACAGCCGGGATCGGGCGATTATTCCCGAATATGTGAAATAAAAACCGGGGCCGGTCCGCGCGAAATCGGCATCCCGGCGGGGACGATCGTGGTATAAGGGCACCGATCCCGGATACGCGAATGCCGAAACGGCGTTTTCGCCGTTCCGGTTGATAGGGAGCGAGCCGTCGGTGCTGTATCGCTATCTGCTTGTCGCGCATTTCCTACTGGTCAACGTGGTTGCCCTGGGGTTTCTTGGGGCCGCCTATCTTCAGGGCTGGCTCGATCCCATCGTCGAT
>PFFW01000159.1:494-21521 GCA_002781745.1 Rhodospirillales bacterium CG15_BIG_FIL_POST_REV_8_21_14_020_66_15 | reverse complement strand
GCAGCACGACCTCCGCCCCCGGATCGGTCCTGGCGAGCGTTTCCGCCGCGACGACCCCCGCCGGGCCGGCGCCGATGACGACATAGGTCATGACCCTACATCCCCAGGCGGCTGACCGTTTCGTTGGTCGGCACGCCGTCCTTGGACCAGCCGCGAAGCTGATAGTACTCCGGCAGCATCTTTTCCAAGCCGTTGGTCAGCCCCTTGGCCGGGCCGGTCTTGGCCGCGTCCTTGAGCAGACGCTTGGGCAGGGTGTCGTCCTTGCCGGTGAATCCGGCGGCCAGGTTGAACTGGCGCTCCAAGTTCCACACCCGCTCGCCGACCTCAAGCAGCTTTTCGACCGACCAGTCGCCCTCGCAGGCGGCGTCGATCTGCGGCGCGATGTCCTCCAGCGTCCAGGCGAAGGTGGTGAACACGCAGATGCCCGCGCTGTCCACCGCCGCCGTCGCGTCCTGGAACGCCTTGACCAGGCCCGCCTTGCCGTCGGTGACCAGGGGATCGGTCTTTTCCGGGATGCCCAGGATCTCCGAGGCCACGGTATAGCTGCGCAGGTGGCAGGCCCCGCGGTTGGAGGTCGCATAGGTCAGGCCCATGCCCTGGATGCCGCGGCTGTCGTAGGCCGGGAACTCCTGCCCCTTCACGGACATGGAGAGTTCCGGCTTGCCGTACTTCTCGCACAGCAGCTTGGACCCCAGGCCGATCTCCGCCCCGAAGCCCTCGCCACGGCCGGTCAGTTCCGCAAGGTCCGTCAGGGCCTTGGCCGAGCCGAATTTGACCTCGATCCCGCCCGTGTCCTTGGCCGTGATGACGCCGTCCTCGAACAGTTCCATGGCCGCGCCCAACGTGGCGCCGAAGGAAATGGGGTCGATCCCCTGTTCGTTGCACACGAAGTTGGCGAAGGTCAGGGCGTCCAGGTCGTCCACGCCCGTGGCGGCGCCCAGCGCCCAGGCGGCTTCGTACTCCAGCCCGCCGGACGCCACTTGGTATTGCGGCCGCTCGGCGACCGTGTAATGGGTGCGGTCGACGGTCGAGACCCGCCCGCAGGCGATGGTGCAACCGAAACAGGCGGCGTTGCGCACCAGATTGGGCTTGCCGTCCGATTCCCGGGGCTCGGCCATGGCCTCGGCGGAAATCTTGGACGCTCCCTCGAACTGGATGTCGCGGTGATTGCGGGTCGGCAGCGCGCCCGTCTCGTTGATCACGTTCATCAGTACCTGGGTGCCGTAGGCCGGCAGGCCCTGCCCCGTCACCGCGTTCTCGGCCAGCACCTTCTTGCCCGCGGCGGCGGCCTTCAGGAAGCGGGGCATGTCGTCGACGGAAACGCCTTTGGTGCCGCGGATCGCCACTGCCTTGAGGTTTTTCGAGCCCATCACCGTGCCGACGCCGGAGCGTCCGGCGGCGCGGTGCATGTCGTTGACGACGCAGGCGAACTTGACGCCCTTCTCGCCCGCCACGCCGATCGAGGCGACGCGGATCTGCGGATCGCCGTGCGCTTCCTTGATGCCTTCTTCCGTGTCCCACACGGAAGTGCCCCAGTAGCCGGAGGCGTCTTCAAGGCGGCAGTCGTCGTTGTCGATGAACAGGTAGACCGGCGCCTTGGCGCGGCCTTCGAAGATGATCATGTCCAGCCCGGCGTTCTTCATCTCGTTGCCGAAGAAGCCGCCCGAGTTGGAGCACGCGATGGCGCCCGTGAGCGCCCCCTTGGTGATCACCGAGTAGCGCCCTGCCGTCGACGCGCAGGTGCCGGTCAGCGGCCCGGTCGCCATGATCAGCTTGTTCCCGGGATCAAGCGGATCGACCTTGGGGTCGATCTCCTCCATCAGGTATTTGGTCGCCAGGCCGCGCTGCCCCAGGTAGCGCTGGGCCCAGTCCATGTTGAGGGGTTCGTGCGTGCAGGTGCCCTTGGTCAGGTCGACCCGCAGGATGCGTTTTGCCCATGCCATGACATCATCCTCCCGTTCAATGCGCCGCCTGTTGGCCGGCGTCGGTCCTGGCCGCCCATTTGCGCATCTTGTCGAGGCCCGTCCAGTCGGCGTCGACGAAGGTGATGGCCTCGGTGGGGCAGGCCTTGGCGCATTCCGGATCGCCGCCGCACAGGTCGCACTTGATGACCTTGCCGGTCGCCGAGTTGTAGTTCACCGTCCCGAAGGGACAGGCGATGGTGCAGACCTTGCACCCGACGCAGAGGTTGTCGTTGACCTCCTTGGCGCCCGTCAGCTTGTTCAGCGCGATGGCGTCGACGGGACAGGCATGCATGCACCAGGCCTCGTCGCACTGCGTGCACGTATAGGGCACGAAGCGCCCCTGGTCGTGGAAGTTGAAGACCTTGATCCGCGACTTGGACGGATTGAACACGCCCTCGTTCTCGAAAGAGCAGGCAAGCTCGCACTGCAGGCAACCCGTGCACTTGCCCGGATCGATGTTCAAGGCTTTCAGCATGAAATCCTCCCGTTCGGTATGTTTGCTGGTCAGGCGTGCCGGCCGATTTTCGCGTTTTTGCGGCACCGGACGCCGTAATTCATTGGCTACAAGCTTAGCACTCCACCCCGGGGGTCTTGGGATTTTTTTTGTCCGGGAACACCCGGTCAACGAACTTTAAAAGGACTTTACAAGCGCCTTGGCGAGCGCCAAACCAAGGGCATGAACGCAGAAGACTATCTGAACGACTTCGAGGCCTTCCGCCAACTCCCCCATGCGATCACGCTGCTGGGGATGTCGGGCGTGGGCAAGACGATGCTGTCCACCAGCCTGCGCCGCAAGGCCGACTGGTTCCACTATTCGGCCGACTACCGCATCGGCACGCGCTACCTGTCGGAACACATTCTGGACAACATCAAGTACAAGATCATGCACATGCAGGATCCCTTCGTGGCGAACCTGCTGCGCTCCGATTCCATCTACATCAACCACAACATCAGCGTCGACAACCTGGACCCGGTGTCGACCTTCCTCGGCATGTACGGCGACCCGGCCCAGGGCGGGCTGGACAAGGCGACCTTCCTGGAACGTCAGAACCTCTACAAATGGGGCGAGCAGGAATCCATGAAGGACACGGGTCACTTTGTCGCGAAGGCCTGGGAGATCTATCGCTGCAAGGACTTCGTGAACGACGCGTCGGGCAGCCTGTGCGAGGTCGTCGACCTGGACGACCCGAACGACCCGGTGATCGCGGCGCTGCGCGCGGAGACCCTGATCCTCTACATACGCGCCGGACAGGCGGACGAGGAAGCCCTCATGGAGCGCGCGGAGACGGACCCCAAGCCCCTGTTCTATCACCCGGCCTTCATAGAAAAGCACCTGGCCGGGCAACCCGACGACGGGCGCGGCGTGGGGCCCAAGGATTTCGCCCGCAAGCTGTTCCCCGACCTGGTTCAGGACCGCAAACCGCGGTATCAGGCGATGGCCGACAGATACGGCTTCACCATCGACGTCGCCGGCCTGTTCGCCGACCCGCCGGCGGGACAGTTGGTGCCGGGCGCCGACAAGATTTTGCGGCGGGTACTCGAGACCATCCGCGCCCGATCCATGGACAACGAGGTTGCGGCGGCCAACGCCAGGTACTATGTGAACGCATGCCGCGCCCGGGCCCAGCGCCGGGCGCGGGATATCTAGACGCTCCCCTGCCGCGTCCGCGGCACCGCCTACCCGCATCCTGAAACCAACGCCGGACAGGTCAGCATGCCGATCAAGATCCCCTCAGACCTTCCCGCCCGCGCCGTCCTGGAACAGGAAGGCGTGCCGATCATCGGCGAGGACCAGGCGATCCGCCAGGACATCCGCCCGCTGCGTATCGCGGTGCTGAACCTGATGCCGCTGAAGCAGAAGACCGAAACGCAGATCGCCCGCGTACTGGGCGCGACGCCCCTGCAGATCGAAATGCACCTTCTGGCGCTGACCACCCACAAGCCCAAGACCGTGGACGAGCAGCACATGATCGACTTCTACCATCCGTGGACACAGGTCACGGATCAGAAATTCGACGGCCTGATCGTCACCGGCGCACCCATCGAGCAGCTGCCGTTCGAACAGGTCACCTATTGGGACGAGTTGTGCCAGATTTTCGACTGGTCGCGGTCCAACGTGCACGGCCTGTTCAACCTGTGCTGGGGCGCGCAGGCCGCCCTCCACCATTTCTACGGCATCCCCAAGTACCAGTTGCCGAAGAAGGCCTTCGGCGTGTTCGAGCACCGGGTCCTCAATACCGCGTCGGAACTGTGCCGCGGCCTGAACGATACCCTGAACATCCCCGTATCGCGCCATACGGAGAACCACGCGGACGATCTGAAGCCCTTCCCGAACCTGGAAGTCCTGATGGAAAGCCCGGTCACGGGGATCGCCCTGGTGCATGACCACGCGCTGGGTCATGTGCACATGTTCAACCATCTGGAATACGATTCCGACACGCTGGACGCCGAATACCGCCGCGACGCCGCCAAGGGCGAGAACATCCAGGTGCCCGCCAACTACTACCCCGGCGACGACCCCGGGAATACGCCGGTCAACCGCTGGCGCGCCTATGCCCACATCCTGTTCGGCAACTGGATCAACATGATCTACCAGTCGACGCCGTTCGACCTGCACCGGATCGGCGCGGATTGACGCCAGCCCCGCCTTGGATATTGTATACAAACAAGGGAGGCACACACGGATATGAAGGTCCGCCGACCAAGGTAGGAAGCGTCCATGAACAAGATTTCCGCGGCTCAACAGCGGGCACTCCTGACGCGCCTGGCAGAGCGCATTACCCGGTACGACCCCGACGTGATCTCCGAAAAGGGCCTTTGGCTGGCCAAGCTGGGCATCACCGACACGGTCGGCGTGACCCTGGCGGGCCTGCCCGAGGACTGCACGCAGATCGCCCTGCGCACGCCCGGCGTTGCCACGGCGCCGGGGGCGTCTCTCGTCTTCGGCAGCGGGCTTCGGACCAGCGCGCTGGACGCGGCCTTCGTCAACGGCATCGCCTCGCATGCCCTGGACTATGACGATTTCTCGTCCGTGTTCGGCGGCCACCAGTCGGTGCCGCTGGTCGCCCCGCTGTTCGCGCTGGCCGAGGACCGGAGCCTGTCCGGCCGGGACCTGATCGCCGCCTATGCGGTGGGGCTGGAGGCCGAGATGCGCCTCGCCCGCGCGGTTCATCCGCACCATTACGACAAGGGCTGGCACCCGACGGCGACGCTCGGCATCTTCGGCACCGCGGCGGGCGCCGCGCGCCTGCTCGGCCTGAGCGTCGAGCAGACGGCTCTGGCGCTCGCCATCTCGGCGTCGCTGGCAAGCGGGCTCAAGGCCAACTTCGGCACCATGACCAAGCCGCTGCACATCGGCCATTCGGCCCGTTCGGGCGTTCTCGCTGTCCTCCTGGCGGAACAGGGGTTCGACGCCAATCCGGGCGTCCTGGAGCACCACCAGGGCTTCTTCGAGGTATTCAACGGCGCCGGCACCTATGCGGCCGAACGCCTGCTGGAGGGCTGGGACGGCGGCCCCTGGGAGATCGAGGCCGAGACGCTGGCGATCAAGCAGTTCCCCTGTTGCGGCTCCACCCACCAATGCATCACCGCCATGCAACGCTTGGCCCGTAAGCACGACATTCCGGCCGAGGCCGTCGCGGGCATCGAGATCATGCCCCATCGGCGGCGCCTCAGGCATACCAACACGCCCATGCCCGACAGCGAGCTTGAGGCCAAGTTCTCGGTCCAGTACGTGGTCGCGCGCACGCTTCTGGACGGCACCGTGAAGCTGAAGGACTTCGAGGGCGACGCCTTCCGCGAGGACGCCGTGCGCCGCCTGTTGTCCGTGACCACGGCGCGGCCCCATCCGGACCTGGAAGGCGACACCGCCGACCAATGGGGGGCGGAAATCGTCGTCACCCTGAAGGACGGACGGAAGGTCTCGGAAACGGTCTCCAACCTGATCGGCCGCAGCGGCGACGACGCCATGACCGCCGCCGACCTGTGGGAGAAGTTCGAGGACTGCGCCGGCCGCGCCCTGCCCGCCGGCCGCCTGCGCCCCCTGTTCGACGGCCTGATGGTCCTGGAGCAAGCCGACAGGGTCCCCGACCTGGTCCGACTCATGGACACCGGCGCCTGAGGTCTGCATCGGCTGCAGGCCGGCTATGACGAATTGGCGAATTCCACCCCTTGTGAGCCGGTGCAATCTGGCGCAATCTCCGCTTCGTGGTGACCGTTAGGCAGCGCCGCCGCACCGCCCCTTGCGCGGGGATCAGCGCGCCCTATTTATGCGTCGTTCAATCCGTGCGGCCCGGCAGCGCCGCGTGTTGAGGCCCGGTCACGCCACTGCTCTTGGGATGCCCAGAATAAGATGAAGAACGTCCTTGCGGCGGCGTTGGTCGCCGCTGTCCTGCATGCATTGGCTTGGGCGGCGACGCTGGAAACCGCGGTCCTGCCCGACGTCACGGGCAAGGTCCATTCCATGTCCTTCAACATCGGCGCCCCCCGCGAGGCCTGGTTCGGGCGGCCGGCGACCCTTGAGGAACTGGCCGGCGCGCTGGACGTCGTCGGGCCCGTGACCCGCTCCGTCCGCACTTACACGGTCGGCGGCATCCAGGCCCAGGTGCCCGAACTCGCCAAGGAACGCGGTATCGAGGTCATGCTCGGCATCTGGCTGGGCCGCGACGCCGCCGCCAACCGGCGCGAGATCGAGACGGCGGTCTCCCTGGTGCGCAAGCATTCCAACATCCGCGCCGTGTTCGTCGGCAACGAAACGCTGCTGCGCGAGGACATGACGGTCGAGGAATTGATCGCCGTCCTCCGCGAGGTCCGTACCCGCGTGCCCGTGCCGGTGACCACGGGAGAGACCTGGGACCGCTGGATATCCAACCCGGAACTGGCCGAAGAGGTCGATTTCCTGTCGATCCACGTGCTGCCCTACTGGGAGGCCGTGGGCGCCCGGAACGCCGTGCCCTACGCCATGCGCCGCTACAAGGAAGTCGTCGACACCTTCCCCGGCAAGGACGTGATCATCGCCGAATTCGGCTGGCCGTCGCGCGGCTACCGCAACCGCGAGGCCGGGCCAGACCCCATGAACCAGGCCACCATCGTCCGCGAGTTCATTTCCGAAGCCTCGCGCCACGGCATCGGCTACAACCTGATGGAAGCCTTCGACCAACCGTGGAAGACCGTGGAAGGAAGCGTCGGCCCCTATTGGGGCGTGTTCGACCGCGACGGCAATCCCAAATTCTCGCTGGCCGGCGCCGTGGAACAGCCGGAGCAGTGGCGGCGCGGCGTCCTGGCCCTGATCCTGGGCGCCGTGATCACCGGCCTGTGGCTGACCGCGCGGCGGCCGACCTTCGGCCACGCCATGGCCATGGCGATTGCCGCCAACGCCCTGGCGGCGGCGGTGGCGGTGGCGCTGCTCTATCCCTTCGAGAACTACCTCAACCCCGGATCGGCCGTCGCCTGGGGCCTGGGCATGGTGCTGATGCTGCCGCTGACCCTGGTCACGCTGGGTAAGCTCGACGAAGTCGCCGAGGTCACCCTGGGTCCCCGGCCCAAACGCCTGTGGCGGGCCGAGGACGCACCCAAGGACGCACCCCTGCCCAAGGTCTCGATCCAGATCCCAGCCTACCGCGAGAACCCGGCCATGCTGATCGAGACGCTGAACTCGGTGGCCGCGCTCGATTATCCGGCTTTCGAGGTCGTGGTGATCATCAACAACACGCCCGACGAGCGCCTATGGCGCCCGGTGGAGGCCCATTGCGCCAAGCTGGGTCCGCGCTTCAAGTTCCTGAACTTCCCCAAGATCAAGGGCTTCAAGGCCGGCGCCCTGACGGCCGCCATGGCCCATGTCGCCGGGGAGGCGGAGATCCTCGCCGTGCTGGACGCCGACTACGTGGTCGACCCCGTCTGGTTGACGGACCTGGTGCCCGCCTTCTCCGACCCCAAGGTCGCCATGGTGCAGGCGCCGCAGGACCACCGCGACGGCGAACGTTCGCTGCTGGGGCGTTGCATGAACGCCGAATACACGGGTTTCTTCGACATCGGCATGGTTCAGCGCAACGAGACCGACGCCATCGTCGCCCACGGCACCATGCTTCTGGTGCGGCGCGCCGCCTTCGAGGCCGTCGGCGGCTGGTCTCCCGACACCATCACCGAGGACACGGAACTGGGCCTGCGCCTGTTCGAGGCCGGTTACCACGCCCATTACACCAGACGACGATACGGCTGGGGCCTGCTGCCCGACACCTACCGCGCCTTCAAGACCCAGCGCCACCGCTGGGCCTACGGCGCGGTGCAGATTTTCCGCAAGCACTGGCGCCACATGCTGCCGGGAAGCAAGACCCTGACCCGCCCGCAGAAGGTCCACTACGTCACCGGCTGGCTGCACTGGCTATCGGACGCCGTGGGAGCGCTGGCCGCCGTGGTCAACCTGGCCTGGGTGCCGTTCGTGCTGTTCATCGGCGCCATGCTGCCGCCCATCCCCTTCACGCTGCCCATCCTGGCCGCCTTCGGCGCGGGACTTCTGCATTGCGTACTGCTGTACATGGCGCGGGTGAAGATCGGCCCGGCGCGCATCGCCGGGGCCGCCCTGGCGGCGGCCAGCCTGCAGTGGACCGTGGCGCGCGCCATCTATGACGGCATCAAGTATCCGGACCTGCCGTTCCGCCGCACGCAGAAAGGCAAGACGCCGGCGGCCGGCGACGCGGCGCAGTCGCCGGTGCTGGCGGAAACACGCATCGGCCTTGCCCTGATGGCAGGCTCCGCCACCCTGTTCGCCACCAACACCTCGGGAATCGTTGAACTGAACCTGTTCGCGGGCACGCTTCTGGTGCAGAGCCTGCCGTTCCTGGCGGCGACCGCCATGTTCGGGCTGGAACGCCGGGACGCCTTGCGCGTCGCCCGCGGCAAGTCCGCCATCGCCGCGAGCACGCCCGCCGTGGGCATCGGCGAAGCGGCCGACCGGGCCGCCGCCTGAATCTTTCACGATCGTCCGAAAGACCGGATTTCCCGGCCCTTCCGCCGCTCCCGCAATCCCCGGACCGGCCGCTCGCCGGGGCCCCGGTTGATCCCCTCCGCCCCTGCTGGTACCCTTGGGGTGATGCCCGTGGGCGGCACATCGGCAGAGTTCCCGTAAAAACGGAGCCGGTTGGGC
Organism: Rhodospirillales bacterium CG15_BIG_FIL_POST_REV_8_21_14_020_66_15; assembly: GCA_002781745.1. Classification (GTDB taxonomy): domain Bacteria; phylum Pseudomonadota; class Alphaproteobacteria; order Rhodospirillales; family Casp-alpha2; genus UBA1479. The sequence goes on along the minus strand of PFFW01000159.1, from coordinate 12,416 downwards.
ATGAAATGCGCCGTCCAGGCGGTGGACGCGTCGGGATCTCACCGGTCCCGCTGCCCCGATGGCGGGGTGGGTAACGACAACAGGAAAACGCGTCTTTTGGTCTTCCCTGCTGCAATCCCGCGGCACGGGCAGTGGGCCTGTTGAACCGCCAAAGAAACCAGATCGCTTCGGTATGGCCGGGCCGCTCGTGGCCCGTGGGTTGTGCCGTGCCGTGGACCATAAAGCAGGCCCGTCCGGGCCTGCCGGATGCCGCCCGTTCCCGGGCGGCCGGAAACCAATGATCACGCCTTGGAGGGGCAAAATGGACGACATCAATCAAGAGCATCAGGACTTCGGCGACAACCCGCTGGAGACCCGCACGACCGATCACTACCAAAAGGAATACATCCAGTCCTTCGTCGAAAAATGGGATGAATTGATCGACTGGGACGCCCGCGCGGAAAGCGAGGGCCGATTCTTCATCGACATGCTGAAGGCCCGCGACAAGCACCGCGTGCTGGACGTGGCGACGGGCACCGGCTTCCATTCGGTACAGCTGCTGAAGGCCGGTTTCGAGGTGACCAGCGCCGACGGCAACGCGGAAATGCTGACCAAGGCCTTCGAGAATGCGCGCGAGCGCGGCCTTGTCCTGCACACCGCCCACGCGGACTGGCGCTGGCTGAACAAGGACGTGCACGGCAAGTACGACGCCATCATCTGCCTGGGCAATTCGTTCACCCATCTGTTCAACGAGAACGACCGGCGCCGGGCGCTTGCCGAGTTCTACGCCGCCCTGAAATGGGACGGCATCCTGATCCTGGACCAGCGCAACTACGACGGCATGCTCGATCACGGCTTTTCGTCGAAGCACAAATACTACTACTGCGGCGACCAGGTAACGGCGGAACCGGAACACGTCGACGCCGGCCTGGCGCGGTTCTGCTACGCGTTCCCCGACGGATCGAATTTCCACTTGAACATGTATCCGCTGCGCAAGACCTATACGCGCCAGCTTCTCACGGAAGTCGGGTTCCAGAAGATAAAGACCTACGGCGATTTCCAGGAAACCTATCAGGAAAACGATCCCGACTTTTTCATCCACGTGGCGGAGAAGAACTATCATGAATAGGCGATCGCAGGCGGTCCGCAAGGCCGAGGAATACTACGACTCGTCGGAAGCCGACGCGTTCTACCAGAACGTCTGGGGCGGCGAGGACATTCACATCGGCATCTACAACCTCCCGGACGAGGGCATCGCCCAGGCCAGCCGGCGCACGGTCGAAACCATGGCTCGCCAGATTCCGGGATTGGGCGCCGAGACGCGGGTCGTCGACCTGGGTGCGGGATACGGCGGGTCCGCCCGCTACCTGGCCGACGCCTACGGCTGCCGCGTGACCTGCTTGAACCTGAGCGAGACCCAGAACGACCTGAACCGGGAAAAAAACGCCGAAACCGGGCTGGACCACCTGATCGACGTGGTCCACGGATCGTTCGAGGACATCCCCGCCGACGACGGGGCTTTCGACCTGGTGTGGTCGCAGGATGCCATCCTGCATTCCGGCGACCGCCCCCGCGTGCTGGACGAGATCACGCGGGTGCTGGTCCCCGGCGGCAATGTCATCTTCACCGACCCCATGCAGGCCGACGACGTGCCGGCGGGCGTGCTGCAGCCGATCCTCGACCGCATTCACCTGACGACACTGGGGTCGTTCGCCTTCTACCGTGCCGAGTTCGCCAAGCGCGGATTCACCGAAGTGCGGTCCGCGCCCATGCTGGGCCAACTCCGCACCCACTACTTCCGGGTCGGTCAGGAGTTGAAAAGCCGCTACGACGAGATCGTCAAATTGTCGGGAAGGACCTACGTCGACAACATGTTGCGCGGCCTGGACCACTGGGTCGACGGCGCCGACAGGGGATACCTCGCCTGGGGCATCCTGCATTTCGCGAAGGAATAGGGCGTCATCACGCGTCGGCGGAATACGCCGTCGCCGTTACGCGGACGGCACCGTTCGCGCGGCGGGAAAGCGCAGAATCACCGTGGTGCCCTTGCCGACCTCGCTCTGGATGGCCAGGTCGCCGCCGTGCAGGTCGACAAGCTGTTTCGACAGGGTCAACCCGAGACCCGTCCCCTCGTGGGTCACGGTATGGCTGGTGCGGACCTGGCCGAACGCCTCCAGAACCAGGGGGATGTTCGCGGCCGCGATGCCGACGCCGGTATCGGCGACCTCGACCCGGATGCCGCCCCGGTAATCCACGCCGGCGGTCAGGGTCACGGCGCCGCCCTCGGGCGTGAACTTGTTGGCGTTGGAACACAGGTTCATGAGGATCTGGCGGATCACGCGGCCGTCACCCCGAAGCCGCGGCATGCCGGCGGGGATGCTGACCGTCAGCACCTGTTCCTTGGCGCTCAGCCTGGGTGCCATCAGGCGCTGGATGGTGGCGGCGACCTCGTGCAGGTCCAAGTCCTCTTCCTCCAGCTTGGCCTCGCCGGCCTCGACCTTGGAGATGTCGAGAATGTCGTTGATGACGTCCAGGAGATGGCGCGCCGAATGCTGGATGTCGCCGGCATATTCCAGGTAGCGGGCGTTGGCCATGCGGCCCATGATCTCGTCGACCATGAACTGGGAGAACCCCAGGATTGAGTTGAGCGGCGTGCGCAGTTCATGGCTCATCATGGCGAGGAACCGGGATTTGGCCATGCTCGCCTCTTCTGCACGGCGGCGCGCACCCTCCAGTTCCCGGGTCCGCTCGGCGACCGCGTCCTCCAGCCGCTCGCGCGCGCCGACCAGTTCCTCCTCGTAGGCGGCGCGTTCCGCATGGGCCGTTTCGAGGCGGTTCAAAAGGCGGTTGAACGCGTCCTGCAGGTGCCGCAGTTCGCCGTCTTCCGGTCCCACGGCCTGGATTTCCCGGTGCGGCCGCCAGCCCGGATCGATCCGGTCGACGGCGTCGGACAGCCGCGACAGGGGCCGCACCAGTTGGCGCTGGGCATAATAGTTGAACAGGATCCAGATCAGCAGCAGCTTCACCGATGCCGCCGTGAAAATCAGCATGATGGATGGCCAGGAGCGGACCAGCGACAGGTCATTCGGAAGGTAGAGTTCCACATGGCCGAGATGACGCGCCTTGTCCGCGCCCTGCGGGACGTAATTGATGTCGAAGGAATGAACCACCATGCCCGATCCTTCGCCGCCGATGGTAATGCCGTGGGCGCCCAGGCGGCGGCCGCTGAACGGATCCGTGACGGCGACGCCGTCGGCCACGGACAGCCGCACCAGGGCGGCCAGGACCGCTCCCAGCTCCTTTTCGTCATAGGCCCAAAGCTGGTCGGCGATGGGGTCGTGGAAGGCGCTTTTGACGATGCGGATCTCGCGGTCGATTTCCTCGTCCGCGCGGCGAAGGACGTCCCACACCAGGACGGCGGTGATGAGAATGCCGAACGCGAGGAACGCCAGGAAGATCGAGGTGAACAGGCGTCCCGCCAGGGTGCGCCGCACCGGGCCCGGCGCGCCCGCAGTCTTGTCGGCATCCATCGCCTTATCGGTATCCGTCGAGGATCCTGCCGATAAGCGGCGAGCGGTTGATGACGCGGATTTCGTTCCAGAAGGCATCAGCCAGTGTCGTCTTGTTCTTGTAAAACTTCTTTGAAAACAGAAGGTAGTAGGCCTTTTCGGATATCGCGGGCCGTAGTCTTACGATCCCGCCGTACGTGCCGCCGTTCTCAGCAAGATAGGGCGCGATCATGTTATCAAGTTCCGCGTAGGCCGCAACGCGTCCTTTGTCCAATTTTTCCAAGTTCAACGCTTGGGTGCGTTCCTCCTCGAAAGGGATGTCGAGCGCCTTCAACTCCCCGATCACGGAATAACCGCGGGTGACCGCCACCGCGCGGCCGCCGGCCCCCAGGAGTTTCCGGCCGTCGAAGGACACGCCCGCCTCGCGCCGCGCGAAGAACGAGTAGGACTGGAAGAACACGGCGCGGGTTTGGTCGGGCGTCTTGCCGTCGGCCAGGGTCGGATAGACGGCGTAGGCCGTGCGTTCCTTCTTGAAACTGGCGTGGAAGATGCCGTCGGCCTCGCCCGTTTCGACCATGAACAGGCCCCGTTTCCAGGGCACGCGATCAAACTTGAGCGTCACGTTCAGGCGCCGGGCGACTTCGCGGAACACGTCGATGGTGGCGCCGGGCTTGTCCACCGGCACCTTGGCCGTCGCGCCGTAGTAGCGGGGCGGGTTTTCGACAGGCTCATATACCAGCTGGATGGTTTCCGCCCGCGCCGGAACGGCGAGCAGCATCCCCACGAACGCGGACAGCCAGAACCGGAGCATGCAGCCCTCCAGACCAGGCCCGGCAGGGTCGCACCTCGCGCGCCCCGGCCGGATCACGGGACAGAGGTTATCGGCCCAACATTAACACTACATGACGGCCCGCAAGGCTCCGCCGCGTCAGAACCGCATGGCCTGCGCGACGATCACATGCTCCAGGGCCTGGATCCTGGCCAGGATCTCGGGCGACGGCGCCTCGTCGACTTCCAGAAGCGCGATGGCGTCGCCCCCCACCTCGGCCCGGCCCAGGTTGAAGGTGGCGATGTTGATCCCCGCGTCGCCCAACAGCGAACCCAGCGCCCCGATCAGACCCGGTTTGTCGTAGTTGGTGATATAGAGCATGTTCTTGCCCAGGGTGGCGTCGATGGGGATACCCTTGATCTCGACCAGGCGCGGGCGGTCGTGGAACAGGGTCCCGGCGAGCGAGCGGGTCTGGTTCTCGGTCGTCACCGTCACCTCGACGCGGGAATGGAACGCCCCGGCGTCGTCGGAGCGCACCTCGCGCACCAGGATGTCGCGGTCCTTGGCGATGGACGGCGCGTTGACCATGTTGATGCCCTCCATCGTGGGGCCCAGAAGCCCCTGCAGAACCACCGCGGTCAACGGCTTGCAGTTCAATTCGGCGCAGGTTCCCTCGTAGGAAATGGTGACCTCGCGGATGGCCGAGCGCGTCGCCTGGCCGGCGAAGCTGCCGAGCTGCTGGGCCAGGGTCATGTAGGGCCGTAGACGCGGCGCCTCCTCGGCCGTCACCGACGGCATGTTGAGGGCGTTGGACACGGCCCCGTCCAGAAGGTAGTCGGCCATCTGCTCGGCGATCTGCACGGCGACCTTTTCCTGGGCCTCGGTCGTCGCCGCGCCCAGATGCGGCGTCGCCACCACCTGCGCCATGCCGAACAGGGGGCTCTCCCTCGCCGGCTCCTCCTCGAACACGTCGATCGCCGCCCCCGCCACCTGGCCGCTTTCCAGGGCGGCCTTGAGCGCCTTTTCGTCGACCAGCCCGCCGCGTGCGCAGTTGATCAGACGCACGCCCTTGCGGGTCTTGTTCAGGGCGTCCGCGTCGATGATGTAGCGCGTGGCGTCGGTCAGCGGCGTATGCAGGCTGATGAAGTCGGCGCGGGCCAGAAGCTCGTCGAGGGTCACCTTCTCCACGCCCAGTTCCATGGCCCGTTCCTCGGACAGGTAGGGGTCGAAGGCGATGACCCGCATCTTCAGGCCCTGGGCGCGGTCGGCGACGACCGAGCCGATGTTGCCGCAACCGATAATGCCCAGCACCTTGCCGGTGATCTCGACGCCCATGAAGCGGGACTTCTCCCACTTCCCGGCGTGGGTCGACGCATTGGCCTGCGCGATATCGCGGGCCAGCGCCAGCAGCATGGCGATGGCGTGCTCGGCCGTGGTGATGGAGTTGCCGAAAGGCGTGTTCATCACCACGATGCCCTTGGCCGTGGCCGCGTTCAGGTCGACGTTGTCGACGCCGATCCCGGCGCGGCCGATAACCTTGAGGTTCTTGGCCTCCTCGATGACCGGGCCGCGCACCTTGGTCGCCGAGCGCACGGCCAGGCCGTCATAGGCGCCGATGACAGCGGCAAGGTCCTCGGGCGACAGACCGGTCTTGACGTCCACCTCGATCCCGCGGCGTTGGAAGACCTCGGCCGCGAGGTCCGACATCTTGTCGGAAATCAGTACCTTGGGCATGACGATACCCGCGGCCCTTAGGCCGCTTCACCCGCAAGCTCGGCGCGGACCTGATGGAACGCCCATTCGATCCAGGGAAACAAGGCTTCCAGGTCCGAGGTCTCCACCGTGGCACCGCACCAGATGCGGAAGCCCGGCGGGGCGGACTTGTGTTCCGAGAAGTCGTAGCCCGCGCCCTCCGCCTCGCACATCTTGGGGATGCGGCGCAGCGTCTTGCGCAACTCGTCCTCGGACAGACCGGCGAACGCCGGGTCGACGACCTTCAGCGTCACCGAGGTGCACGACCGGATGGCCGGATCGGACGCCAGAAAGTCGACCCAGGACGTACGCTCGACCCAGCGCCGGACGGCATCGAAGTTCGACTGCACCCGGCCCATGAGAACCGGCAGGCCGCCGATGTCCTCTCCCCATTTCAGGCCGTCGATGGCATCCTCGACGCACAGCAGCGACGGCGTGTTCAGGGTCGAGCCCTCGAACGGCTCGGGGTTCAGCTTGCCGTTCTTCTTCATGCGGAAGACCTTGGGAATGGCGCGCTCGGGGTGGAACGTGTTGAGGCGCTCCACCGCCCGCGGGCTCAACGCGATCATGCCGTGCGCGGCCTCGCCGCCCATGACCTTCTGCCAGGACCAGGTGACCGCGTCCAGCTTGTGCCAGGGCAGGTCGACGCCGAAGATGCAGGAGGTCGCGTCGCACAGCGTCAGGCCGGCGCGGTCATCGGGAATCCAGGAGTCGCCCGGCACCATCACGCCCGACGAGGTGCCGTTCCAGGTGAACACCACGTCGTTGTTGAAATCGACCTGCGACAGGTCCGGGATCTCGCCGAAGGGCGCCGTGAAGGCGCGGCAGTTCTCCAGCTTGAGTTCCTGTACCGCGTCCTTCGTCCATTCGTTGCCGAAGTTCTCCCACGACAGAACGTCGACGCCGCGCGCCCCGAGAAGGTTCCACATGGCGGCCTCGAAGGCGCCGGTGTCGGAACCGGGCAGGATGCCGACGTGGAAATCGTCGGGAATGCCCAGCATCTTGCGGGAACGAGTGATGACCTCGTTCAGCTTCGCCTTGCCCGTCGCGTGGCGGTGCGATCGGCCGAGAAAAGCGTCTTTGAGATTGTCGAGGGACCATCCGGGGTGCTTGGCGCAGGGGCCGGATGAAAAGCACGGATTGGCCGGGCGCACGCCCGGCTTCTGGGGAACTGGCATCGAATTTTACTCCCTTCGCTTCCAGAAGGGTCCGGTCCCGTTGGGGGGACCTGGCCCACGCGCTGTATACGCCCCGAGGGGTGGAGGCGTCAATGCGGCCCTCTGACACGACGCGTCGGAAGGCGGGCCGCATAGGATTGTCTCGCCCACTCCCAGCGACTATGGTCCTGACAAATCCTCGGCGACGAACGCATCCTTAATGGCGGACAGCACAGCTACCTCTCCCGGCAACATCCAGGCCATGGTCGTCGGCGCGTCGGACGTCGTCGCCCGACGCATCAAGTCGGTGCTCGGCGATCTGAAGGGCGTCGACCTGGCGGCCGAGGCGAAGGACGGCGTCGATGCCGTCAGCCGACTGCGCCGGCGCGCCATCGACGTCATCTTCATCGACATCGGCGACACCAACGCGAAGCTGGCTACGGACCTGTCGCGCCTGCTGAAGGTCGATGCCCATGCCCAGATCGTGCTGGTGGCGACCCTGACCTTCGCCAACGTGAAGAATGCCATGGCGGGCCTGGTCGCGGGCGCCGCCGAATTCGTCCAGGCGCCCTCGCGCCACACCCCGCATATCGCCGAGGCCGAGTTCACCCGCCAGATCGCCGACCTGGCCCTGGCCCTGGGCCGCGCGCGGCGCGACAAGGGCCAGCGCGTGATCGCCCCGCCGCCCGCCGCCCGCTTCGAGCACCCGACTCCCAAGGACTTGCGCAAGCGCCGCCTCCACGTGCCCAAGGCCATCGCGATCGCCAGTTCCACCGGCGGGCCACAGGCTCTGCTTTCTCTGTTCAACGACCTGCCGCGCGAGGTCGTCCAGCCCATTTTCCTGACCCAGCACATGCCCGCCGGGTTCACCGCCGCGCTCTCCGACCACATCAAGCGGCGCACCGGATGGCATTGTTCGGAAGGCAAGGACGGCGAGGCCGTGAAGGGCGGGCAGATCTACATGGCGCCCGGCGACTATCACATGACCGTCCGGCGGGCGGCGTCCGGACCGGTGGTCGCGACCGACCAGGGGCCGGAGGAAAGCTACTGCCGCCCCTCGGCGGAACCCATGATGCGCGGGCTGATCGACGTTTACGGGGCGGACAACGTCCTGTTCGTGGTGCTGACGGGCATGGGATCGGACGGCAAGGCGGGAGCCAAGGCGGTCGCAGACGGCGGCGGTACGGTGGTGGTGCAGGACAAGGAGACGAGCGTCGTCTGGGGCATGCCCGGGGCCGTGGCCGCCGCCGGCGACTGCCACGCCATCCTGCCGCTTTCCGACATTCCCGGGTTCATCGCCCAGGCGGCACGGGGGAAATAAGGCCATGACCGGGACCGGCGCGGACGATTTCCTGACGGCGTTCCTGCGCCGAAGCGGCCTGGCGGCGGCGGACGAGACGCCCGCCTATACGGCCCTGGCCGGCGGCGTGTCGTCGGACATCTGGCGCGCCGAACTGCGCACGGGCCCCGTCTGCGTCAAGCGCGCCCTGCCCAAGCTGAAGGTCAAGGCCGACTGGTTCGCCCCCATCGAGCGCAACGCCTTCGAGGTCGCCTGGATGGAAACGGCGAACGCCCTCGAGCCCGGAATCGCGCCCAAAGTGCTGGCCCACGACGCGGGCCTGGGCGTGTTCGCCATGGCCTATCTGGACCCGGCCGGCCATCCGACCTGGAAGGACGAACTGCGCGCCGGGCGGGCCGACCCGGCCTTCGCCCGCCGGGTCGGAGAACGCCTGAAACGGGTCCATGCGGGCACGGCGAACGACGCCGCCGCGGCCGAACGTTTCCGCACGGACGAAACCTTTTACGCGATCCGCCTGGAACCCTACCTGATCGCCACGGGCCGGGCGCATCCGGACCTCGCCCCACGCCTGGAAGCCCTTGCCGCGACCACGGCCGCCAACCGCGAGGCCCTGGTCCACGGCGACGTCAGCCCCAAGAACATCCTGGTCGCGGGGACGCAGCCCGTGTTCCTCGACGCCGAATGCGCGTGGTACGGCGATCCGGCCTTCGACCTGGCGTTCTGTCTCAACCACCTGCTCCTGAAATGCCTGTGGACGCCGTCGGCGGCGGACGGGTTCCTCGCCTGCTTCGACGCCCTCCGTGCCGGCTACGCCCCCGCCCCGGCGGTCGAGAAACGGGCCGCCACCCTGCTTCCGGCCTTGTTCCTGGCGCGGGTGGACGGTAAGTCTCCCGTCGAATATGTCACCGCCGAGCCCGAGCGCGACCGTGTGCGGCGCGCGGCCCGGCCGATGATCGAAACGCCGCCCGGACGCCTGGACGGTGTGCGCCAAGCCTGGGAAAGGGAACTCCGCTCATGACGGCCTCCTCCGCCACCGCCATCACGTCCGTCAAGGGCCGCCGTGTCTGGGATTCCCGGGGCCGGCCGACGGTCGAGGCCGACGTGACCCTGGCGGGCGGCGCCCTGGGCCGGGCCATCGCGCCGGCGGGGGCATCGCGCGGCAGTCATGAAGCCATCGACCTGCGCGACGGCGGGCCGCGCTTCGGCGGCTGGGACGTGACCGAAGCGCTGCGGCAGATCAACGGCGCCATCGCCCGGGCCCTCGGCGGCCTGGACGCCGCCGACCAGGACGCCGTCGACGCGGCCCTGATCGCCCTCGACGGCACGCCCAACAAGGCCAACCTGGGCGGCAATGCCACCATCGCCGTTTCCATGGCCGTGCTGCACGCCGCCGCGGCCGCCGCAGGCAAGCCGCTGTGGCGCCATCTGTGGGACCGGGGCGGCAATTCGGGAACGCCCGTGCTGCCCCTGCCGGAAATCCAGATCTTCGGCGGCGGCGCCCATGCCGGCCGGCGCATCGACGTGCAGGACTTCATGGTCATCGCCACCGGGGCCGACGACTACGACCAGGCGCTGGCCTGGACCGCCGAGGTCTACATCGCCGCCGGCAAGATCATGGCCGAGCGCGGCCTGCTGCAGGGGGTCGCCGACGAGGGCGGCTTCTGGCCCGCGTTCGACGCCAACGAGGACGCCGCCGAGACCCTGCTGCGCGCCATCGAGAAGGCGGGACTGAAACCGGGCGAGCAGGTCGCGATCTCCCTCGACATCGCCGCGTCGGAATTCGGCCGTGGCGGGCGCTATCGCCTGGCCCGCGAGGATCGCGGGATGTCGAGCGGCGAACTCGCCGAGATGCTGCTGGGCTGGGTCGGGCGCTATCCCATCGTATCGGTCGAGGACCCCATGGCCGAGGACGACCCGGAAGGCTTCATCGCCTTCGCCGCCGCCGCGCCGAAGCACCTGCAGATCGTCGGCGACGACTTCCTGGTGACCAGCGCGGATCGGGTCCGCGCGGCGGCCCGCGACAAGACCGTCAACTGCGCGCTCATCAAGCCGAACCAGGCGGGCACGGTGACGGAAACCAAAGCCGCCTTCGACGCGGCACAGGCCGCCGGCCTGGGGGCCATCGTGTCCGCCCGCTCGGGCGAGACCGAGGACGTGACCATCGTCCACCTGGCCGTCGGCTGGGGGGCCAGGCAGTTGAAGGTGGGATCGTTCACGCGCTCGGAACGCATGGCGAAGTGGAACGAGGGCCTGCGCGTGGCCGACGCGCTGGGCACGGCCGCCCTGCCGCCCAAATCGGCGTTTCCCTGGGGTTGACTCCCTATCCCGCCTATTCGGCGGAGCGCGCCATCCCGCGCAGGCGGTTGACCAGCACGCCCATCAGGCGGTGCAGGACCTTGTCCGTCTGCTCCAGGCGCTGCAGGCGGACCTTGAGCGAGTCCTTGGACAGCACGATCAGGTTCGAATCCTCGGTGGCGCGGGCCGAGGCGGCGCGCGGCTGATCGTCGATCAGCGACATCTCGCCCAGTAACTCGCCGGGGCCCAGCCTGGCGAGGCTCTGCTCGATGGCGCCACGGCGGTAGACCTCGATGGCGCCGGCGGAGATCAGGAACGCCTCGGTCCCCGCGTCCCCTTCCTCGAACAGTATCTGGCCCTTGACCAGTCTGCGGTGCTCCGGCCCCTTGCCGTTGCCGTTCTGGGCCTGGGTCTGCGCCTGCGGGGCCGACTGGGCGGCCGGGGCGGAATTCCGCGGCGCGTCGTCCCAGCGCTTTTCGACGGGCGCCCGGGTCCCCGTCGGAGTGGCCGCCGCCGGTCCGTTGGCGCCCGCATTGGCCAGCGCCTTGGCCAGGGTCGCCGAGGCGGCCCTCTTCACCTCTTCGGGCAGGCCGGCGGCGGCGATCTTTTCCGTCAGCACGTCGGCGACCCGCTTGGCCATGGTCACGTCCTGGCCGCCGCCCGTCAGCGCGTCGACGCTCGTCAGCCCGCGCATGGCCTGGGCCAGATTGCGGATGACGGCGGCCTGCTGTTTGGCGCCCGTATCGGTCGTCGACAGATCCAGCACGAACCCGGCCCGGGACGGCAGGGACGGCAGGAAGCTGATGACCTTGGCCACCGCCTGCTCGGCGCTGAGGTCCCCGTCCGCGCCGCCCAGCGCCATCTTGGCGCGCAGGGTCAGGGCCTCGGCCATCTGCGGGCCGCCGAGCAGACCGGCGTAGCCTTCCAGATTGCGGATCAGGGTGACCAGGGCCGTGCGCTCGCCGTCCTTGCCTTCACGGGTCATCGGCTTGACCCCGCCGATGCCGCGGGCGACCCGGCCCAGAATGGCGTCCCGCGCGTTTTCCAGCACGTAGGCCGCCATGGTCTTGTTCAGTTCGTTGATACAGCTGAGCGGATTCTTCACCTCGGGCAGGCGGCCCTGGCACAGCTGAACCAGCATGCGGTGGGCGGATGCCGCGT
>PFFW01000159.1:0-366 GCA_002781745.1 Rhodospirillales bacterium CG15_BIG_FIL_POST_REV_8_21_14_020_66_15 | reverse complement strand
TGCAGGCGCTCGTGGACCAGCGCCCACATCCATTTCACGTCCTGGCCCCGGCGTTTCCGCTCGATCTCGCCGGTGGCACCGAGTTTCTGGCGATGATCCTCCACACGCGCCCAGAGGTCATCCAGCCGCAGATTGTGGAAACCCGAGATCGTGACGACCGGCGGCGTCCATGTGGCGGAGGCGGGCGTGAGGATATGAAGGGCAGCCCGGTACTCCGAGGCCGCCGCGTTCGCCCGCGCCTCCGCCTCGCCCTCATCGGCCTTGTTGACCGCGATCATGTCGGCGAGTTCGAGGATGCCCTTCTTGATGCCCTGCAACTCGTCGCCCGCGCCCGGCAGCATTAGCACGAGGAAGAAGTCGGTCAGG
>PFFW01000160.1 GCA_002781745.1 Rhodospirillales bacterium CG15_BIG_FIL_POST_REV_8_21_14_020_66_15 | reverse complement strand
CATCTCCATCGCCTCCTCACTGGAGACAATGAATCACGACAGACCCGATTAGGGAATCCCCTTAATGGGTCCGGACCCTAGTTGTGGTCGGCTGGTTCGGCGGCCTGACTCGATCTCCACGAACTCTGCGACCAAATTTGCGCCCCTGACGGCGGCCAGTTCGGCAACGGCTTGTCGCTGAGCTTCTAAGCCGAGGCCTGAACGGCCTTGCCGCTGTGTCGAGACGCGGAGATAACTGATGAAGTTCAGGTTTCCAGACATATCAGCCTCTTAGCTACAGCTTCGGCCGCGGCGCGGGCATCCACAGAAGCTCACGCCACGTTGAAGTTTGTAACTATCTGGGCTTGTCGGCGGTATTCAATGACCGTCCGAGGCGATCAGGCCGGTCCTGATTAGGCGGCTCGAACGCGGCGCTGGATGCCCATGTCGGCTACCCACCAGGCGATCATCGTATCGACGGCTTCGCGCCTGCCGACACCGGCGTCGATCAACTCGTTCGCCTTGATGACGAGGTAGGCGCTATCGCGATTGAAGTGGGCTTCCGCTTCGGGCGTGCCTTCGACCAGGAAGTCGGGCGCCTCGGGCAGGTCGACCTCTTCCAACGCCGCCTCGTACTCTGCCAGACCGGCTTCCCAAATGCCGTCGCTCAAGTGGATCGGCGCGTCGGGATGGTCGAACTGCTGCTTTGCCAGGTATTCGAGCAGCTCCGCCAGGCCGTGCTGTTCGGCGTTCTCGTACCACGACTTGAGCTTCTTGTTAGAGAGGTTGACCGGCTGACCGAGGCTGTAGCGAAAGAAGTTGCCGTCCGTCACGTTTGGGCAGCGGGCTTTCTTGCGTTGTGCGTTGCGGGGCGCCAGATGGGCGACAAGGGCTTGATGCAGGTTCCGGGCGTGGCGGCTCCGTGCCCTGGCCTTCGGCCATGCGATCAGAGCGTGGACGTGCCGGTTCTGCGGCAGGTACTTCGAACGGTCGCGCCTCGACTTACCTTTGCGGCGCCCCTCTTCTAAGACGCCCACGCAGGCCCAGATATGGCCGAAACCTTCGTACACTTGCCGCAGGCCGGCGAAGAACTCCTCGGGCTGCTCGCCGGCCTTTAGCTTGACCGTCAGCATGTAGGGTTCGAAGTCAGGCCCGTAGCTTTCCAGCGCCCGAATGAGGTGGCGTTCAGCAAGACGGATGACGAGTATGGGATGGGCAGGAGCAGAAGAAGAGATTTGGCAAAAAACCAAGTCATGCCAGTAGCTTTGGCGTCTTTGAAGGTCACCAAGCGCTCCACGCTTGCGACCATCACGTCCGGCGGCATCCAACCGGGCACAGCAACGCACGGCCTCGACGAAATACAGAGGGAGTTGGCTGTCACCCATCGTCGCCAAGGAGGCATCGACAATCTGCGATTTCGAAGGTCTGCGGGCAGGCACGTTCATTAAACTCCATGCAAAAGCGACTTCGCCCGCCGAACAATTCGGCGGGCGCGACCACTCATCTCGCTCTCTCCAACGGGATAGTTCAGCATCTCACGAATAGTTGCATTTGTCAAAATGCCGACCCGTTGCCGATCTACAGGAGTTTCCCCTGATCGTCGGCCACTTCCTTAGCTGCCTTCTTGAAGCCCAGCGTCGGGTCAAGACCCGGCACGTTCGCCTTCTTGCCGCCCAGCAGTTCCTCGACGGTCAGGATTTGAAGACGCGGCACCTTGCCCCACGCCGTATCGACGACGCCGGCACTAGCCGCCTCGGCGGTCATTGGTTTCGTTGGCGGATGTAGCGTGACCAAGATGCCGAAGGGTGCCTTTTCGCGATCCAAGACGCCCTTCAGGTCGCGGACCATCGCGACGTTCACATTCTTCCCGCCCTTGACGGAAACGATCACGCGCTCGGTTTTCTTGCCGTCCGGCTTGCAGTAAATGATGCCGTCGATGCCGCTATCGGCCCCCTTCTTCTTGCCGCCAAAGGGGACTGCGCCAACGAGCGAGACGGCCCACCATTCGAACTGGAACTTGTCGAGGTCGGCGAGGGCGATGGCGCCGCCGAGATCCTTCGGCGTGCCATGCACCTCGTATTTTATGCCGGGGAAGGCATCCGATAGTCGCTTTTCAATTAGGCTGATCGCGAGATGAGTAACGTCTATTCCGATCCAATCTCTGCCTAATTTCTCGGCAGCGTGTACCGCCGTACCGCACCCACAGAAGGGATCTAAAATTGCTTCGCCGGGGTTACTCGATGCGCAGATAATTCGCTCAAGAAGTTCGACCGGCTTTTGCGTCGGAAAGCCTAAACGCTCTTTTGCCATCGAATTGATCGGTGCGATATCCGTGATGACATCTTGGATAGTCGTGCCTTCGGTCAAATAGCGTTTTAACTGAGGGAAGCCGGGTTTGCCACTTCGCCCTGGCGTCCAATAGATAAACCCCTTTTCGTCGAGGACATCTAATTTTTGCTGGGTCGTCATGCCTGTCGGGTCGACAAACTCTTCGATGATTGCCCGTGGCACCCCCCAGTGGCGTCCTGTCCGATTCGGATCAAAGCCTCTCCACGGTTGCCCCGAGTGACCAGCCCTGGTCCCGGCAGCAGTTAAGTCGGAAAGCCTATACCGACCCCGAGCGTCGTCATACTTGTACTTTCCAGCGACGTATTCCGCATCGTGGACCTGAAAGACTTTGTTCCAGGTAAACTCGTTCGTCTTCGAGTAGAAGAATATGTCGTCGTGCACTGGCCCCCACCGACCTGGATTGTTCGAGGAGCTGGTTCGTTTCCAAATTACTTCGTTGCGGAAATTGCGAGCGCCGAAGATCGCATCTAACAAGATTTTAAGATAATGGCCTGCGGTCGGGTCGCAGTGCAGATAGATGCTGCCTGTGTTCTTTAGAACACGATGAAGTTCTAGCAGGCGTACTGCCATCATGGTCAAGTAGGCCATAACGTCGTTCTCTTTCAAGAACGCGCGCATGGCGTTGAGCATGTCTGCAACATCCGTATTTCCAGATGTCATGACTTCATCGAATGCCTGCTCGGCCTCGTTCGACCAATGCCAGGCGTCCTCAAACGCTTCAATTTGCGCTTGGCTTCCAGCACCTTCGGGTGACTTGAAAAGGACGTTGTAGGTGGCGTTGGAATTGAACGGCGGGTCGAGATAGATCAGGTCAACGCTCTCGTCCTTGATCTCCTCCCGCAGCACCCGCAGATTGTCGCCGTAATATAGCGCTTTCATGCTGCCCCCACACGCATCGGTCGCAATGCTAGTTTGGCTTACTTGTGCGCTTTAACGCCGCCCAAGGTCAAGCCTGCTGGCCCCGCTGGTCATTGAGGACCGCCGAGCCGCTGCGTTATCGCGCCTTCGTTCATCAACAGAATGGAGGCAACCATGCCCATCAAGTACGTGATCTCGGCGGCCCTGATCTTGGCCGCGACGACGGCGACCGCCGACGTGGCGCCGAACTGGAAGGAAGTCAGCACGGCGGCGGTCAAGGCCAAGCTACTCGACCAGGAATCCGCCCGGTTCAATTTCGAGAAGCCGTTCTCGAAGGAAAAGGGCATCACCATCGTCTGCGGCAAGGTCAACGCCAAGAACCGGATGGGCGGCTATGCCGGCTTCACCCGGTTCGCCGTGCAGATCGATGGTGGCACGGCCAAGGCCTTCCTCGACGGCGAGGACAGCCTGGATACGCCCTTCATCAACATCCTCTGCGACTTGTTCAGGAAGCTGTAGTTCCGGCCTCGGCGTGGCGGCGCATGATCGCCGCCACGTCTTCCGGCGTCATGGCTTCGACCCGCAGCGTCGGCAGTTCATGTTCCTGCGCCATTGCTTCCTGCTGGGGCAAGACCACTTCCCGCCAATGCTGGATCGGGTTCGGCCCAAGCGCCTGCAAGATTCTGACGACCTGACCGATGACCTTCGGCGACATCTTCGGCGCCCGGCCCTGCTGTTCCGCGACGAACACGTCCAGCACATAGGCCTGTACCTGCCGCCAACTGGCGTGCAGGGCCTTCGCGTACTCTTTCAGGCGCCGCCCCTCCGCTTCGATTTCCTCGTTGGAGAGGCGCAGCAGGTCTAGGAAGGCAGCATCCGCTTCCGCGAGCAGGGCTGCGGCATCGGCGGTGGCAGGACCGCCGGCAGGGTCAGAGGCTGGCTCGGCCGCCGGCCCGTTGGCCGGGCCTTCGGGCGCGCACGACCCCCGACGATCCTGAAAATTTTTCGATTTGGTCTGCACCACGCCGCGGGCTTTCAGCGCTCGGCGCACCGCTTCCCTGCCGACGCCAAGCTGTTCGGCGATCTCAGCCTGGGTGATGCGGCTCGCCCGGTAGGCGTCGATCAGGTCGTCGGTCAGGCCGGCGATGCCAGGGCCGGAACGCGCCTGCCGACGCCCTCGCGGCTTCAGGGCGGATTTTCGGCGGCCCGGCATGGTCTTACGCCTTCGAACGCCCGCCACGGACATTCGCGGCATCCATCGCCTCGGCGAGATCGAACTCAGCGGCGGCGCATTCGATCTCGGTTAGCCGGTCGATGGCCGCCGACACGATGCGGATGGGTTCCTGCTTGGCCTCTTCCAGGGCAGCCTGCAGGGCCTGCGGCCAGGGCGTCGGGTCGTTGCAGGCCATCGCGTCCTGCGCCCACAGAAGGTACAGCATTTCCATGTTGGCCTTGAACCGGCCCACGGCGTCCGTCTCCCGCAAGTCGAGGTATCGTAGCAGCGAATAGGCGGACTGGCGCTTGACGCCGTACCGTTCGGCCAGTTCGGCGACCGACATGATGCCCAGCAGGGCCTCGATCCGCAGGACCAAGCGCCCGTGTGTCGTCAGCTTGTAGCGTGGGTTGTTGGCGGCAAACGGCATCGAAGTTTTCCCTAACCGGCGAGGCCGCGCTTGATGCGGTCCAGCCCCCGGGTGCTGTCCGGCGCCTTGCGGCGGCTGGCCCTGTGGGGATCGGAGAGCCTGCCGCGCTGCGTATGCCTCTCACGCAGCGCGGCAAGCTGCTCACCCAGGCTGGCGACGGCGGTATCTGCCGTGCCGGCAAGGGCGGGGGTCTTTTCTGATTCCCGTTGGCGATAGGCGGCGACGGCCTCGGCCTTCTTGTCCCGCTGCCATTCCAGCTCCGCCATCTCGGCGACGGTCATATGGTCGCCGTCCAGGTCGCCGGCCTGCTCTTTATATTGCTGTTCGAGCGCGGCGAGGCGTTCGGGGCTGTAGGCGTAATTAGGCATGACCTTTGTACTCCTTGATGGCTTCCGGCGTGGCAAGGACGCGGACCTCGCCCGTGACGCCCGCCCGACGCAGGAAGTCGGCGGCTTGGTCGATGGACTCATAGAAGTGCGGCTCGCCGAACTTCGGCAGCGGATTGGCGCGGGCGCGTTCCGGGTCAACGTAGACGGTGATCATCGCGGCGCCTCCAACGACACCAGCAGCGGGTTGCCGAGGCCCTTGGCCTGCGCCGCCAGATCGACCAGCCGCCAGTCGAGATCCTTCAGGAGCCGGTTCTTAGTGGCCCGGACGGTCACGAGGGCGGCAAGCCAGCCGGCTTCGTCCCGCACGGGGCTGCCGCGACCCACCGCCTGTTCGGACATGAACATGCCCTTCGTCTCCTGAATGCCGGCGTCGCCCCTGTTGATGGGATCGCTGCTGCGCTCGGCCCGGCGCGTCAGGCGCTGGACGATAATCGCGTCCATGCCAAGGGCGTCGGCGATCTCGGCGGCCCCGAGACGCGGGTTCACGGCGAAGGCCAGCCGGACGGCGACCCGCTGGGCGGGCACCACGGCCGCAGCGGCCTCGTTCAACCGGCGTTCGGGATTGATGGCGTTGGCGATCTCGTCCGTCAGGGCGGCAACGTCGATCAGGCAGTTGCCCTCCGACTTCTGCTTCACTTCCTCGATGGCGGCTTCCCAACGCTCGGCGAGGACCGCCGTGCTGCCCGAGAAGCGCCGGTCGGCGAAATAGCCTTCCTTTGCGAAAGCAACGCCGGCACTCCCACGGCCCATCTCCCAATGCCGGCGTGGATCGTCGACTGGATTAAGGCGCGTGATCAGGTAGACCGCCTCGCGGTCCAGCTTCAGGGCGCGGGCGATGTCCTCGACCCTGCCATCGGACAAGGCGAACGTCAGGCGGACCTCGGCCCGCTTCCAGACGGGGATGGCGTCAAGTAGACGCTGAACGTCCGAGACCAGCTTGACGACCGGCCTGGCGATGCCCACCATCGCCGGTTGTTTGGGTTCAGACTCCCTGCGGAGCCTGCGGGTCGCTTCCGAAAGCATGTACTACCTCGCAATTTCGCGGAAACAGAAGGAGGAATTTAGTCGTTTACTTCCTTTGAATTAGGATATTATAACAAGAATAGGAATATGTCAAATTCGGCTACTCTGGCCGGAAAATGCCCTACTCGGGCCGATGCCCGTTCCCCCTTCGAGAAATGACCTGCGTCCCGGCAATCGGTCAGCCGGAAACCCGGTGCGGCAGGCGGTCGCCGCGAACCTGCACGCGGTGTTGATGATCTCGCCGCGACCGTCTGAAGGGCCTTGGCCGAATGATGGCGACCGAGGCACGAGGTATCGGCTGCTGGCGCTGCCAGCACTGGACGGCGATGCCGGTCGCGGCGGCCGAGAGTCGCTGTGAGGCGCTACGAAGGCCACTGATGCGTCGGAATTGATCGGCGGCAAGCCTACCAGCGGCCAGCGAAAATCCGGCCGGTGTGCGGCCGAAAATTTCGCGCCCTTCCGCTCAAACGCCAGGTCCATTGCCGACGTGGCTGGCGGCGCCTAGCATGGCGCTGATTTGGGAACACAGCGTGGTTACACAAGGCGTATACACACAGACCCGAGCCAGCGCGCTAAGTCATTGAATTACTTTGGTACCGGCATTCCCAGGTTCGAATCCTGGCGCCCCAGCCATCCTTCCAGAAAGTCATCTTGAAAATCAGAGGATTTGCCGCAACCACGG
The DNA here is from genome assembly GCA_002781745.1 of Rhodospirillales bacterium CG15_BIG_FIL_POST_REV_8_21_14_020_66_15. Taxonomy (GTDB): domain Bacteria; phylum Pseudomonadota; class Alphaproteobacteria; order Rhodospirillales; family Casp-alpha2; genus UBA1479. Next base: position 14,643 of record PFFW01000160.1, on the reverse strand, counting down.
TTCACGGCCTGAAGCCGGCGGGCAGGCCGAGCCAGGCCGCCGCCTCGGTTACGGTGCGGAAGCTTTTGCGATTCATGGGCGGCTTGCCGGCCTGCGCGTAGATGGCGTCGCACATGCGCGCGATGATCGCGAACCTCTCGGCGGCGACGCCGTTGCCCCGCCGGTAGACGAAGGCCGCCGTGGCGGGGTGCCTGAACGTCCTGGTGATCTGGTGGGTCAGCACGTCGGCAAAGGCGCCCTGGGTGGAATCCAGGCCCGGCGGCGCCTCCAGGTTGTCGTCGCAGACGTAGAGCCGGCGCATGGCGGGATCGAAATCCGGATCGGCGGCAATATCCCGCAGGGCGTCCACCGTTTCCAGCAGGCTCGACTGCCCGAACACGGAGAAACCGACCAGATTGCCGGCCTTACGGATCTTCCACGAAATACCCATGCGCAGCCCGCATCAAGAAGGGTCCGTCACACCTCACCCCCTCGATACGAGCCCCCGTTCGCGGGCGATGACCGCCGCCTGCGACCGGTTCTGCACGCCGATTTTCTTGAAGATGCTGCGTGCGTGCAGTTTTACCGTCACTTCATGGATTTTCAGGTCGCGGGCGATCTGCTTGTTCGGCTTGCCGTCGGCGATGCCCTCGAGCACCTCCATCTCCCGCGGCGTCAGGCCCTCGGCATTGACCTTACGGTCCGCCGCGTCGGCGGCGAGCGCCTGCATGGTCTCCACCGGCACGTAGGTGCCGCCTTCGGCGATCACTCGGAGTGCACCGGCATAGGCGGAACCGGTCAACGTCTTGGGAAGGTAGCCATGCGCCCCCAAGTCCAGCACCGTCTTCACGTCCCGCGTCTTCGCGACCCCGGAGGTCACCGCGATGGCCAGGTCGGGATAGGTCTCGCGCAGCCGCCTGACCCCTTCGGTGCCTTCCATGCCGGGCATGGAGAAATCGAGCACGACCAGATCATAGGCGCCGTTGTCGCCGCCCTTGCCCGCGAGTTTGGCCGCCACCTCGTCCAACGTGGCGGCTGCCTGGATTTCGATATCGGGAAATGCGCGGTTGAGATGCTCGCGAACCGCGTCGAGGAACATGGGATGATCATCGGCGAACAGCAACCGCATTCTGCCTGCCTCGTTTCTTGTGACCGCGGTTCATCCGCGGCCCGGCACCCCCCGTATCCGATACTTAAGTATGCCGCAATCACATACCTGGGTCGATACCGATTAATCGGCCGAGATTGATCGCCTCGGACCGAGCGACGCCGGTAACGAACCCTGAACGACGCTTCAGGCACCACCCGGATTTCAGGGAGGAACGAGGGGAGGAGCGCTTACCCGCCCAGCAGGTCCGCCAGCATGCGGCCCAGACGCGACGCCGAGACCGGCTTCTGGAAGAAGGCGTCGGCGCCGCCGGCCCGCGCCGTCTCGTCGGTCAGGGTGTCGCTGTAGCCGGTGCACAGGATGCAGGGCACGTGCGGCCGGACCGCCTTGATCTTTTCGATCAAATCCATCCCGCGCATGTCCGGCATGATGTGGTCGGAGATCACGGCCCGCCACAGGTCGGGCGTTTCACGGAACACGTCCAGCGCCTCCTCGCCGCTGGAACACACCCCGACCTCGTAGCCCAGCCGTTCCAGGCCGATGGACACCATGTCCGCGACGTCGCTTTCGTCGTCGACGACCAGAATCATCCCGCGGCCTTCGATCTTTTCGGCCAATTCATCACCCGTATCGCGCTCGGACGCCGGCGCCGCGCAAGGCAGCAGGACTTCGAAGCGCGTGCCGGCGCCTAGCCGCGTGCGGACACGCAACGCGCCGTGGTGGGCGGTCACGATTCCGTGGACCACGGGAAGGCCCAGGCCGGTGCCTTTGCCCGCTTCCTTGGTGGTGAAGAAGGGTTCGAACAGCCGCCGCAGCACGTTCTCCGGGATGCCCGGGCCCGTGTCCTCGACATAGATCAGGACGTGATCGATGCCGGGGTCGATCACCCCCGCCACCACCTGCCAGGCGCCATCCCTCACTTCACGAACGTCCATGAAATCCTCGGGCATGGTCTTGATCGGCCCGTCATGCAAGGCGAGCAGATGGGAACCGGCGGGGATGCGCTCGATGCCGATGTTGATCACCCCGTCGGCGCCGGACAGGGCGTCATTGGCGTTGACCCCCAGGTTCATCAGCACCTGGGACATCTGACCGGCATTGGTCAAGGCGGTGACCTGGGCGTCGGACGGCTGGAACACCACGCGTGTCGTCACGGGCAGGGTTCCGGACAGCAGCGTCGCCGCCTCCTCGCCGATCATGTTCAGGTCGACGACGCTCAACTCGCCATGGGAGGCGCGCGAAAATGCGAGGATCTGACTGACCAGCTGTTTCGCCCGTTCGCCCGCGCGCGCTACGCGCCGGGCGAAATTGTGCTGCGGCGTGTCTTCGGGAAGGTCCTCTATCAGGAACTCGTTGAAGCCCATCATGGCGCCCAAAAGGTTGTTGAAGTCGTGGGCGATGCCGCCCGCCAGGCGCCCGATGGCCTCCATCTTCTGGGCCTGCTGGAGTTGTGCCTCGATCTCGCGGGTTTCCGACACGTCGACGTAGAACGAACAGACCCCCGTGACCTGGCCGTCGGGCGTCAGCATCGGCGCTTTGACGTTGGTCGTGATAAGGTTGCGGCCGTCGGCGCACTTGATGACAACTTCTTTCATGAAGGGGCTTTGCCGGGCGACGACCTGGGCGTCTTCCTGGTCCGTCCGCTCTCCGACCTCGGGCCCGAGCAGTTCCGACGGCCGCCGCCCGACGACATCCACGAGGTTCCAGCCCTTCCAGTCCAGGAAGGTCTTGTTCATGGCCAGGTAGCGGCCCGTCGTGGTCTTGATGGTGATGCCGGCCGGCGCGTTCTCGAACAGTCCGCGAAACCTCGCTTCGCTCTCCTTCAGCGCCAGTTCCGCGCGCTTGCGGTCCGTCACGTCCATGATCGCCGTGCCGATGCCGAACACCGCGCCCTCGTCGTCGCGCACGGGGAACTTGATGTACCGCAGCGTGCGTTCGCCCTGGCAATCGTCGGACAAGGCCTGCGTTTCGAATTCGACGGGTTCACCGGTCCTGAGGACTTCCGCTTCCTGTTCGACGCGGCGGCCCGCGATCTCCCCGTCGAAAAGATCGTTCACCGTCCTGCCGATTATTTCCTCGACGGGCTTGCGCACCCATTGGGAATAGCTTTCGTTGACGAACTGATAGCGTCCGCCCAGATCCTTCAGGTTCAACAGCATCGGCACGTTCTGGGTGATCGCCTGCAGCTTGGCCTCGCTTTCCCGGATGGCGTCCTCCGCCTTCTTCTTGTCGGTGATGTCCATGGCCGCCGTGCCGATGCCGATGACGACGCCGTCATCATCGGCAACGGGAAACTTGATGAACCGCAGCAGCCTTCCGGCCAGTTCCTTGCTGATCGCCGGCGATTCGAAATCCTTCACCTCGCCCGTCGCCAGGACCTCCCTGTCGATCGCTATCAGGTCGTCGGAGGCATGGTCCGGAAAGGCCTCGTGCGGGGTCTTGCCCAAATAGTCGACCGTCTTGTCGGCGCGGATTTCGGCGAACAGCCGGTTGACGAACAGGTACCGCCCCTCCGTATCCTTAAGGTTCAGGAAGATGGGCAGGTTGTCGGTGAACGCCCGCAGCCAGGCCTGGCTCTGTCTAAGCGCGTCGTCGGCAAGCTTCCGTTCGGTGACGTCAAGGATCAGGCCTTCGACGATCCAGCCGTCGTCCGTCCTCTCGACGGCGCGCTTACGCTCCATGACCCAGCGCACTTCCCCGTTCCTGTGGAACAGCCGGCAGGTCACCTCGACAGGCACGCCCGCGGCATAGCCGGCAATCGACGCAGCTTGCCGTACCTTCAGGTCTTCGGGATGGAATATGCCCAAATCGCCGGAATTGACCGCGGCCATGACCTCGGCCGGCGAATAGCCGGTAATGGCCTCGACGCCCTCGCTGACGAACTGAATCCGGAATTCACCGTCTCGGGTTTCCTTGGTCCGAAACACCAGTCCGGGAACGTTCTCGACCAGGGTCGACAACTGGCGTTCCCGATCGCGGAGATCCGTCAGATCCTGGATCACGGACACGATGCGATACGGCCTGCCCTCCGTGTCGGGCACCAGGTACTTGGTGACCAGAAGGTCGTGCATCCGGCCGTCGGCGAACCGGCGTGTCGTCTCGCGCGTGTTGACCTTACCGGTTTCGATGACCTTTCGTTCCTGCTCCCGGGCTTCCTCCGGGTCGATCACCAGGTTGGTGAGACCCTGCTCGAAGGTCAGGCCGAGCACCTGGTTCTCGTCCAGGCTGTGCCAATCGACCAGGGTCTTGTTGAATTGAATGTATCTCCCGTCCGAATCCTTTATGGTCAGACCCACGGGCAGGTTGTCGACGACGTAGCGGAGCAGCCGTTCGCTTTCCTCCAACCGGCGCCGCGCCTCGACCTGATCGGTCAGGTCGATGCTGACGGACACCACGCCGGTCACCTCGCCCGTTTCGTCGCGGAACGGATACTTGGTGATCAGAAGGTTGTGGATCGACCCGTCGGCGAACGCCCTCTTCGTCTCGCGCGAGTGCGTCTCGCCGGTCGTCCGCGTGCGCAGGTCCTGCTCGCGGATCGTTTCGCCGTCCAAGTTCATGCGCGCGGCCAGGCCCGGAATGTCGTTGCCGACAACGTCGTCCATGCCGAGGCCGTACCAGTCGCAGAAGGTCTGATTGACCAGCGAGTAGCGGTCGCTCTGGCCGGCCATGATGATTGCAACGGGCAGATTGTCGATCAACGAGCGCAGCAGGCGCTGGTGCCGTTGAAGTGCCTTGCGGGCCTCGACCTCCTGGGTCACGTCGATGGCCACCGAACCCACGCGCGTGACCTTGCCCTTGTCGTCGAAGATCGGGAACTTGGTCACGTTGACCGTATGCAGCCGCCCGTCGAGGAACCGGCGTTCGACCTCGCGCGTCTGGATTTCGCCGGTCTTCAGGACGGCCTGTTCCTGAGCTTCGCGAATGGCCGCGTCCTCCGGCGTCTGGTACTCCTCGACAAGAACCCCCTTCGATCCGATCAGTTTCTCGGGCTTCACGCCGTACCAGTTCGTATAGGTGATATTCGCCCGCACCAGGCGATGCTCGGCGTCCTTGATGAGGACCCCGACCGGAAGGTGTTCGAAAATCGAGTTGAGAAGCTGTTCGCTTTCCCGAAGTTCACGGGTGCGCGCCGCGACGGCTTGCTCCAGCGTCTCCGCCTGCCGCGCCAGGGCCTCGGCCGCGTTCTTGCGGTCGGTGATGTCGTAATGCCAGACGAGAGCGGCGCGCTCGCCCTCGAACTCCACCGAGCGCGCATCCACGAGCGCCCACCATTCGCTGCCGTCCAGGCGTTTACGCTGGACCTCCTGCGCGACGATGGCGTCGGTCTCGTCGAATTCCCGGGCCAGACGTTCGAAATCGGCGGGGTCGGCGTAAGTGTCCGACATGGGCACGCTGTTGAGATCGTCCTCCGTCGCGGCGCCGAACATGCCGAGGAAGCTCCGGTTCACGAACAGCCGGCGCCGCGGATCGCGCGCGACGACCGCCACGCCGACGGGACTTATCTCCAGGATCGCGCGCAGGTTGGCTTCGGTGCGGCGAAGTTCCGCCTCGGCATGCCTTCTTTCCGCGATTTCCTGGGTCAGCTCGACGGTGCGGTCGGCAACCACGTCCTCCAGCTTTTCCAGGTGGGTCTGTAACGCCTTCTCGGCGCGGCGTTCGTCGGTGATGTCGAGCATCGCCGTGCCGACCCCCGTCACAACACCGGCACTGTCACGGATCGGAAACTTGAACTGCCGCAGGGTCATCGGCTCGCCGTCCTTGAGGTGGCCGAACACGGTATCGGTCTCCAGCACGCGGACCTCGCCGGCCCTCAGCACCTCGCGGTCTGTTCTTTCGATCGCCGCGGCGCGTTCCGGCGGCAGCAGGTCATGCAACGTCTTGCCGATCACTTGATCCGGCCGGATCCCATGCCACTCCGCGAACTTGGCATTGCAGTGCCGGTACACACCGTTCTTGTCCTTCAGGGACAGCATGATCGGCACGTTGTCCGTGATCGCCATCAACCGCGCCTGGGTTTCCTCAAGGGCCCGCTGCGCCAGCTTCTGTTCGGTAATGTCCATCATCGCCGTACCCACGGCGATGATGCGCTCCTCGGCGTCGCGCACGGGAAACTTGATCATCCGGAAGATCGTCGGTTGACCGTCCGGGCGGCGCCGAAGTTCGGAGACCGCCTCGTCAACCACGACTTCTCCGGTTTCGATCACCCGCTGGTCAAGGCCTTCGACAACAGCAGCGCGGCGCGGGTTCAAGAGGTCACCCGACCGCAGCCCGGGAATTTCCTTCACGTCTCTCCCATGCCATCGCGCAAAACCGGTGTTGCCTTCGACATAGCGGCCGTCCAGCCCCTTCAGGCACAACATCATCGGAACGTTGTCGGTGATCGCGCGCAACCGCGCCTGGGCACCCTCCAGGATCACCTGAACGGCCTTCTGCTCGGAAATGTCGGTCCACAACGTGGCGACCAGTTCCACCTTGCCGTCCTTGTCGTACACGGGAAACTTGGAGACCAGGGCCGACCGTTCCACGCCGTCGCGGCCGATGCGCGTGGTCTCCTTGGTGAACGAACGCCCCTCTGCCAGGACGGCCGTGTCCTCCGCTTCGATGGATTGGAGAATTGCCTCGTTGTTGACCCCTAGATCGCGGATCGTCCTGCCGAAGGCTTCGTCGGCGCGAACGCCGTAGTTCCGCTCGTAGACCTTGTTGACGAAAACGTAGCGCTGGTCCCGGTCCTTGAGCGACAGGGAACTGGGCAGGGCATTGACGATTTCGCTGAACCGCTGCTCGACGGACTGGCGGGCGCGGTCCGCTTCCTGCTGTTCCTGGCGGGCCAAAATCAGCGAGGTCAGGGCGGCGAGCGAGCGCGCCAGGGATTGCTCCTCCAGGGTCCAATGTCTCGGCTCCCCGACATGTTCCAGGCACAGCACGCCCTTGAGTTCGTCGCCGATGTGGACGGCGGCGTCGAGCAAGGAAGTGATGCCGTGCGTATCGAGGTATCCTTCGGCGAACTCGCCGGTGCGCGGGTCCGATCGGGCGTCATGGGCGTCGATCACCTCGACCTGTCGAAGCGCCTCGAAGTACCGGGGGAACGACTCGCGCTCCAGCACGACGCCGCGTTCGTGGACATCCGGCGTTCGCCGGTACAGGTCCAGGCATTCGATATTGCTCAACTCCGGGCGGGCCCGCCACACGCTGACCCGCTCGACACCCAGGGTTTCGGCGGCGACCCGGGTCAGAAGCTCGAAGGCGTCCTGCGCGTCCGGCGACGCCATGGCGTCGCTTGCGACAATGCGGTCAAGCGCTTGGTGATAGCTTTCAAGGACACGCTCCCGGTCGCGCGCTTCGCGTTCCCAACGGGTCCGTTCGGTAATGTCGACGCCAAGGGCACCGACGCCCACCATGCGGCCGGTGCGATCGGGAATGGGAAACTTTACGATCTCCAGGCGGTGCTCCGTACCGTCGGCGAACCGGCGGTCCAGCTCGCGGACGATGATCCGGCCGGTCGTCGCGACGTCCTTCTCCTGGGCCTTCGACGCGGCCCAGTCCTTGCCCCAGTCGGCGAACCGTTCTTCGTTGGAAAGGCCCAGGATGTCTTCGTCGCAAAGGCCGTAACGGCGCGAGAACTCCTTGTTGACCAGGATGTAGCGTCCTTCGGGATCCTTCACGGTGAGGCCATGGGGAAGATTGTCGATGATGGCCGACAACAGCGCATCCCGGCGCGTCAGTTCTTCTTCGGCAACGGCCCGGCCCATTTCCGCGGCGACCCGGCCGGCGAAGAATTCGAACACCAGCTTGTGCACATCCTCCAGGATCAGCGGTTCGCGGGACATCGCCACCATCAGGCCGAGGCAGCGGCCGCCGGCACCGTATAGCGGCAAGCCGATGTAGCCCTCTATGCCTTCTTCCGCGAGGAAGCGATCGTCGGGAAAAAGGTCGGCGACACGGCGCGGGTAGACGCAGAACGTCGAGTCCCGGGTTACCGTCTCGCACGGACCGCCGACGATGCCGTAGGCGATGTTGCCGACCAGCTCGCCGTCGACCACGGCGACCAGGCTTTCCGCCGTCTTGCCGTCGTCGCGCAGGCGGGAGATGTAGACCTGGTCGACGGTCAGCTCCCGGCACAGGGCCGTGGCGACGAGTTCGAGAAAGTCCCGCCCGACCGCCTGCGACGTCGCGTTGACGACGTTGCGGACCAGCTTCTCGATCGCCTCGCCCTGGGAAACCCGGCGGCCGGTGCCGCGATACCCCATGAAGCGGCCGCCTTCGAAAACGGGCACGCCGCTGATGGCGATGGGAAAGGTGGTGCCGTCCGCGTTCGCGGCGACAAAGGTGAAATCCCGGTACGGCTCCCGGGCGGCGACGACGCGGCGATAGGCGTCCCACGTCGTGTCCTGTGCGACGACCGGATGGAGGTCCTGCCGTGACTTTCCGGTCCAGTCCGCGGGCGATACGCCGGCGGCGGCGGTCACCTGGTCCGAGACATAAGTGAACCGGTCGTCGGCGTCCGTTTCCCAGAACCAGTCGGCGCTGGCCCGGGCGAAATCGAGCAGCCGGGAATCCGGGTCTCCGTGACCGTCGTGCAGGCCGTGGGAGCGGCCCGTCGTGGTTGGCGTGTCAGATGGTGCCCGCGGCATGCAGCCCCTCCCAGAAGGCGTCACCGATCCGGAAACACGTTGCCCGACGCTCCCGGCGGAGGTGGATTGTGCGATCTTTTCATTCGGCGCTTTGTTCGGCAAGCCGGAACGCCTTGTCCGGCGGCGATGGCCGGTTGGTCGTGAAATCTTGGGCGATGTTCCCTGTCGTCATCTTCCTCCGGACGCGCCGGACCGGACGGAAGGCCGCGCGCGAGGCGTGCCGCGGTCGCGCTCCAGCCATCCGTCGGCGATCACGCCAAGCCGCCGCGCGGCGCGCCCGAGCGGCGCCGCGTCGATGGCCGACAGGTTCAGGCGGCAATCGTCGGTGGACTCGGCCAGGTCCTCGAGCCCGGCCCTGAGTTCGCCGAGCACATCCTGAAATTCCGCCGCATTTTCCTGAAGGGCCCGGTTTTCCCGGTCCAGGGTGTCTACCGCGGTGCGCAGACGCTCAAGGACGGTCTCTCGACGGCTTTGAACGACGGTGTCGATGGCGCGATTGCGTTTGAACTCAGGCGGCATCGGCCAGTATCTCCACCAGGGCGCTCTCCAGGTCTCGCGCGCTGAACGGCTTGTGCAGCACCTTGGCCTTCGCCAGCACCTCGAACAGGTTTTCATAGGGGCGGATCACCCCCTTGTACCCGCCGGTCATGCCCAGCACCGGCACCCGCAACCCCAGCCTATTCAACTCGGTCACCAGTTCGATGCCGTCGGCGCCCGGCATGAAGATGTCGGTGATGATGGCGTCGACTTCCTTCTCACGCAGAATGTTCAGGCAGCTTCGCCCGTTTTCCGCGGGCGTCGCCGCGTGGCCCAGCCGCTCCAGCAACTGGACGACATAGGCGCGGTGATCGGTATCATCGTCGACGACAAGAATTCTGGCCATTTCGGCTCCCTTTGGCGTTATGCGGCATCCCCGCCCCAATTCCGGGCGCGGACGTTTTCCGTCTGTGACGATGCGGAGAATACTCAGTCCGGGCCGCGAATTCTGCTGACCGGGGGGCGAGGCGGCGGGAGCAAAAGTATGGGGTGGGGAATACCTGCGGAGCCGCCGCGCGCGCTGCGGCGGTCATGACGGATTCGTGTACCGCCACGCCCGCCGACAGCTCGCGATGGCTGAACGAGCGCAAATCTGGTTAAAATCCATGCCCAAGGGGACAACGAGGAGCGTCATCATGCCGTGCCGGCCCACATGCCGTTGCAGGCTGGCCGCCATGCAGGGCCGAGCCGTTGTCTGTGCCCTGGCGATCCTGGGTGCGGGCTGCGCCCCGGCCGGGATGCCGCCGCCGGGGGCGCTCCCCGCGAAACACACGGCCCGGCTGTTCTCTGCCGAAGGCGTTTTGCAGGACGGCTGGGAGCACCTGCCCCTGAAGGGCCAAACCGTCTATACCATCGCGGTTCTGGACGGCCGCCCGGCGATCCGCGCCGTCGGCGCGCGCTCGGCCTCGCTTCTGGTCCGCCGCGTATCCGTGGACCCGCGGCGCTGCCCCACCGCCCAGTGGTCGTGGCGCGCGACCAGGATACAGGAAAGCGCGCAACTGGACGTCCGCCGTCGCGAGGACGTGGCGGCCTCGGTGTTCCTGCTGTTCGGCGACCCCGGCTTCCTCTACGACCCCAAGCCCGTGCCGACGGTGCGTTACGTCTGGACCAACGGGCGCGCGCCCGTCGGCGCCGTGGTCGACAGCCCCTACCTGCCCGGCACGGTGCGCAGCATCGTTCTGCGCAGCGGCGCCGCCGATCAACCCGGCTGGGTAACGGAAAGCCGCAATCTCGCCGACGACTTCAAGCTGGCGTTCCCCGAGGCGTCCGAAATGCCGGAACGCATCCATGCCGTGGCCCTGTTCACGGACAACGACCAGACCGGCGAACCCGCGGAAGCCTATTACGGGGAAGGGCGGGTGGGGTGCATGGCGGCAGCTCCTGTGAATAGACCTGACACGCAATAAGATTGGACTGGCTATTTCCGTGTCAACCTGCCGTGCATCGTGTAGCCATTGTACAGAATCTTCCCGTCAAGCCTTCCGTCTCCGATTGCCGCGTCCATCTCGAGCGTCTTGAAGTCAATCGGCCGGTCGACCCTGAAGTGCACCCGATCTTTCGTTACCTCGACGAAACGCGCTTCCTTGGGGTCCCGGAAATTCTTCCATTTTGCAGGCGGGAAGAACATCGCCTTCCACGTCCCGTTTTCCTGCCAAAGCTTGAGGCCGAAATCGTTCCTGTTCCCCGTAGAGCGGTCCTTGGCCTTGGCGAAGTCCGCCTCGCTGCAGGGATACGAATTGCCACAATAGGCGTAGAGGCCGCGATATTCGCCAGTCAGGTTGGATTCCGATGCATCAGCGCCAACGGCAAAGAGCAGTGAGATTGCACCGATAGCACTCGAAAGAGGAATGCTAGACATAGGGAGCCTCCTTTCCACAGGTCGGCGGAGCCTCAGGGAAATCCCAGGCAATTCAAATCTTGCACCTTACAGGAACGGTGGTTTGTTGGGCCTGGCAGGGTAATACTCATTGGATCGGCTGTGGTGGTACTGATAGCTACCATCCTGGAGCCGATAGAATGTGTAGTCGGTCGAACTACCGCTAAGCGTGCCGTCCGCCTTCATCTGGTAGCTCCAAGTGCCACGAGGTGTTGCCTGGTCAAAGTCCTTGTACGTGTAGGTCCCATCTTCCCTGAATAGAAAGGCACCGTCTGAACCGTGCCACGGAGTGCCAATGAAAATTTTTCTCACTTCAGTGGGCGTAAGTTGCGTAGTGGTCTGACATCCCGTCGTTGAAAACAGTACGAGAATGACGCTGCAAAATACTATTATTTGGCAAGTAAGTTTGCGTAGACTTCTCATGGCATTTCTCCTGAACTGATATCGCCACATTTATTCATGTCTGGCCGCCATTAAGATGTTTTTTAGGGCTGGCATACAAAACACGTGCATTCCAGGCCGAGGTCGCGGCAGCGTCGCGCGCCGATTTGCACAACGACGCCCCGACGGAACATCATTCATCATGGAGCGAGTTTTACGGTGCCCTCGTCGGGGTACCCGGCGACGTAGCGGCCTCGCCATTCATCTCCCGCCTGCTTTAACGTGACCCGGACCGCGCCACATCGGCCACCAAGGTCACTGGTCAACGTGACCGACCCATCCGCGTTACGGCTACCGGTGAAAGGCTGAAGCCCCGGGCAGGCCGAATTGCCGAAGTCGATGTCACCAGCTATGGCATTTCCATCACTGTTCTTGGTGCGAATGGTGAGATTGCCGCCCCATGAAAAATCGACCTCGCTCGACCATGAGCCGTCAAGCATGTTCGGCATGGCGACTTTCTCCCCGGCCTTCGCTTGGGGGATGACAAGAACAAGAGCGAGGAATACCGACACGAGTCGAGTACATGGGCGCATGACGAATTTCTCCTGGCTGGCTAGGACGAACATCGCACCGTTCCCACGCCATAGAATGCCTCAACGGCCTCACCGGTCTGGTCGTTGTCGGTAAAGAGCGCGATAGCGTGAACAGCAGGTGGTCGGGCACCTTTGAATGCCAAAGCGTAATCCTCAGCAAGGCTACGCGTCTCTGTCACCCATGATCCTGATTGTTGCGGGCCGTTTCTCAGTACGATGCTCTTTACGAACTCCGGCAGGTACGGATTGTCGATGATGGATTCATGCAGCGCGCGCGTGTTCGTCCAGACGTAACGGATGGTCGGTACCGGCTTTGGGTCGAAGAGAAACCCTGGGTCACCAAACAGGACGAAGACCGACGCCGCGACATCCTCGCGGCTTTTCAGCGTGAGGTCCGCGCTTTGTTGGAGCGTTGTCGCCGACCACGACCAGGAGAATGCCTGACATCGTGTCGGGTCTAGTGACACCCGACGGGCAAGCATGGAGGCCGAGTGTCGTCCGTACGCACGGATGGCCAGCCTGTTGTCGAAGATGGCCATCTGGTAGTCCGTCCCACCTTTAAGCAGAATGTGCTCCCACGCGTCGGTGAGTACGGTTGCCGGGTCAAAGAGGCGGGCGATTCCCGCATCCGTTGACGTGGCAGGCGCCTGGGTTGTGGACGTGACCCCGCAGCCGGCAACGAACCCGCATATGACAAGCAACGCGTATTGTCTTCGGAAACGCACAGAGCTGTATCCAGACTCGAAGGTTATTCGCGCGTCAGACGGCCGTCCATGGTGTAGTCGTTGTACAGAATCTTTCCCGCGAAAGTGCCGTCTGTGACCGTTCCCTCCATGTCGAGAGTTTTGTGGTCGTTTGGTCGGTCAACCTTGAAACGAATCTTGTTGTCAGTGACCTCAGTGAAATGCGCCTCCGTCGGCCACGGAAAATTCGTCCAGTGATCCGGTGGGGAGAAGCGGACTTTCCACTGCCCGTCCTCTTGCCAAATTTTGACAGCGATGTTGTTCTTCCGCTGCCGTGCGCGCGTAAACGCCTCGTCGTCGCACGGGTACTGGTTTTTGCAGAACGCATAGACGCCGTGGTACTCACCGACCACATTCTGATCTGCACCAGCTACGCCAACAAAGAGTGCATATGCCGCGCAGGACATTGCGATGGTTTTGATCATGACGACTCCTTCTCTTCTCACACCGGCTGCGTCCATGTCGCGGCACCTTCGCGGCTGAGCCAGGATGCGACCTGCTAGAAGTTGGTTTTGCTATTCGGAAACCTCGATTTCAGGGCGTCCTTGAATTCCCGGTAGTGGTCTTTCGTTCCACGACCAATTTCCCATACTCCTGGTCGAGGCACGATTGCCACGTCAACGTCCGTACCGTCACCTGCACGCTTCACCAACACGCTCATGTTGACGACGGTCTTGCTGCTCGTGATCGACCCCAACTCTGCCGCGATGAATCCCGTCGCGGCATCCGCACGGACCACGGCATAGTTGATGTCGTTGATCGCCTGCACGCTCGCGGCAAACACATCCTCGTACGGGGCATCGACATGCAAGGCTCCGCGCACCTGGGCTGCGCATGAGGAAAGAGCCATGGTGAAAAGGATGGCAGCGACTGTTCGCGTCATTCGTTTCATCGCCGCCCCTTACCGCGCCCCACGGCTCAGAATTTTTTTGAGCGCCCACGAGGTTTTGCCTCGACGGGCGTGGTTCCTCGTCCACTTCACCAGCCCCAGTTTGGGGGCAAGGTGATAGATGCGGTCGGATGACCAGCCGCTGTTGTCGCTGTCCTCGACGCACTTGATCTTGAAGGCGTCGACGGTGCCGGCGGGGACCGTCACGGACTCGATACCGAGAACTTCGCACCGGCGCCAGCCCCAGCCCATGGCATATTTCCACTTCTTGCCGACCTCGATAGGGTACGGCGTTCCTTCGTCGAGTCTGACCGACGTGTCGCCGCTCCGACCACCGCAGTTCTTCCATTCCTGCGACGGCGCGAACCCCGTGTTGAGGCTGGTCCAGGAACAGCCGTCGTCCCGCTCCCACGTGCTCGTGGTGTCGGTCTCGGCGACTTTGGTCGTGGTTACGTCCTTGCCGTCCTGGTTGACCCCGAGGGTCTGGTACCCGACGGGGTAGTTGAGCCGCTCCATCGGAGCGAGTTCGGCGGCCTGTGCGGTCGCCGCAACGAACGGGGCGGCGAGCAGCGCAAGTGCTATGCAGGATATCTTTGCGGTCGGTCCCATCGTTAATGCCTCACTTTCTGGTACTGCGTGATGCTCTTCCCGCACGTGGCTACGGCGGTCATCGCACCGTCGCCAAGGTCGTTTATGGAGAGATTGTCGTTGGCGGCCAGACAGCCACCTAAGCCCCCTTACTGGTGAAGGAGGTTGTATCGCGCACCATTGTTCGCAAGCCCCCCGAGCGTGAACAGAACGGTGCATTCTGGTCATTATATTAGGGTCCGGACCCATTAAGGGGATTCCCTAATCGGGTCTGTCGTGATTCATTGTCTCCAGTGAGGAGGCGATGGAGATGTCTGA
>PFFW01000165.1:21448-21633 GCA_002781745.1 Rhodospirillales bacterium CG15_BIG_FIL_POST_REV_8_21_14_020_66_15 | reverse complement strand
TCGGTTGCGGCTCATCGACCGCCTTAGCCAGCCGATCGACAATCAGCACAATCGCCAGCACACCGGGGGTCATGCCGATCATGGTGCCAATGATGTACTCTTTGAAACGGATATGGCTTGCTCCGGCCACGATGTTGACGATGGTAAAGGGGGTAATCGGTATCATTCGGGCGATGATGATCGTC
>PFFW01000165.1:0-21196 GCA_002781745.1 Rhodospirillales bacterium CG15_BIG_FIL_POST_REV_8_21_14_020_66_15 | reverse complement strand
GCCGGAGCCCCCCCGGCGCCGAGGACCGGCGTACGCCCGCCCAGAACGCCGCCACGAGGCAGACCGTCGTCAGCGCGAGCACGCGGTGGTCGAACTGCACGGTCGCCCGATCCTCGAAAAAGTTTAGGTAGACCGGGCGCAGGTCGAAGCCGTCGGCGGGGAACACACGCCCTTCCATGAACGGGAAGGTGTTGTAGAGAAGCCCCGCGTCGAGCCCCGCCACCAGGGCGCCGGAGAACACGGTCAGGAAGATGAAGCCGAGCAGCCCCGTGGCCCAGAACGAATGGCGCGCGCGCGCGGCCGGAACCACGGCGTAGCGCGGCTGCACGATGTCGAGCGCCGTCCACAGCGCGAACAGATAGATGACCAGCGCCAGGGACAGGTGCGCCGCAAGGCGGTATTGGCTGACCGACGGCTCGTCGACCAGGCCGCTTTTCACCATGAACCAGCCGAGCAGCCCCTGCAGCCCGCCCAGGACGAACATCATGATGCATTTGCTCCGGATCGGACCGGTCAACCGACCCGTCGCCAGGAACCAGACGAAGGGGACGAAGAACACGATGCCGATGATCCGGCCGAACAGGCGATGCAGGTATTCCAGCCAGAAGATGCCCTTGAAGCCGTCCAGACTCATGCCACGGTTTAAATGATGGTATTCGGGGCTCTGCCGGTAGGCGTCGAACGCGGCTTGCCATTCCGTGTCGCCCAGCGGCGGCAGCCAGCCGGTGATGGGGCGCCAGTGGACCATGGACAATCCGGATTCGGTCAGGCGCGTCACGCCGCCCAGCACGACCATGGCGAACACCATGGCGCAGATCAGAAACAACCAAGCGGCCACGGGGTCGAAGGCGCCCGGGAGGGGCAGGCCCCTGTCGCGGGTGTCCGTAACGGTCTTCATGGGCGGAAATCCGTGTTTCTGTTTGCGTTTGGCACCCGCTGGCCCGGGCGCCGTTGATTTGCCGGGCGTTTTGCACAATGGTGGGACGGATGCAACGCGCGCCGGGCCGTCAATCCACCGCGTCTTATCCCAAATATCCGACGAAACCAACCGCCGAAGCCAACCGAATGCAGCGAAACTCCCCTCCTGCCGTCACACCCATCGCCATCGTCGGCGCCGGCCCCGGCGACCCGGACCTGCTTACGGTCAAGGGGCTGCGCCGGATCATGGGCGCCGACGTGGTCGTTTACGACAAGCTGGTGTCGGACGCGATCCTGGACCTGATCCCGGCGGGGGCCAGCCGCATCTTCGCCGGCAAACAGGCGCGCAACCACCACATGCCGCAGGAGGACATCAATGAACTGCTGGTCCGGCTGGCGCGTTCGGGACGCCGGGTGGTGCGGCTCAAGGGCGGCGACCCCTTCGTATTCGGGCGCGGCGGCGAAGAGGCCCTGCATCTGGCGCAGGCCAACATTCCGTTCGAGATCGTGCCGGGAATCACCTCGTCGGCGGGCTGCGCGGCCTATGCGGGGATTCCCCTCACCCACCGCGGCCTGGCCCACAGCGTGCGCTTCGTCACCGGCCATCTCGCCACCGAAGGCACGCTGGACCTGGACTGGGACGGGCTGGCCGATCCGGAGACGACGCTGGTCGTATACATGGGCCTGACCAACCTGGAGACAATCTGCCGCGAACTGATCGGCCACGGCCTGCCGGCGGACACGCCGGCGGCGGCCATCAACCAGGGCACCCGCCCGGACCAGCGCACGGTCCATGCCCGTCTCGAGGACCTGCCCCGCGCCGTCACGGGGGCGGGCCTGAAGGGCGCGACCCTCCTGGTGATCGGCCGGGTGGCAGGCCTGGCTTTGGAACTGGAATGGTTCAATCCCGGCCGCGCCGACAGCGACGAGGCCGACAGCGGGAACTGATCCCC
This sequence comes from Rhodospirillales bacterium CG15_BIG_FIL_POST_REV_8_21_14_020_66_15, assembly GCA_002781745.1. Classification (GTDB taxonomy): domain Bacteria; phylum Pseudomonadota; class Alphaproteobacteria; order Rhodospirillales; family Casp-alpha2; genus UBA1479. The sequence continues at coordinate 19,325 of PFFW01000165.1, read as the reverse complement.
CCCTCGTCAGGCCGTCCGGTCGCGCCGTCAGATATTGCGGCCGAGGGCGCGGGCCAGGATCATGTAGACCTTGCCGACATCCGACGACAGGAACGTGGTGCGCAGGATGTTGTCCGGATCGCGCTTGCCCGCATCGTGCAGCAGGCGTTCGAATTCCGACACGTACCGCCCCGCATAGTTCCGGAACTCGGCGTTCTCGCGGTACAGCTTGGCGATGGCGTCCAGTTTCGCCCGTTCGCGGAAGCCCAGCATCTTGCGCACGAAGACGCCCTTTTCGCCCTGGTTGAAGCGGCGCCATTCGTCCTCGCTGATCGGCACCTCGAGGGAGCGGTTGAGGTCCACCGCCACCGACTGCAGACGTTCGGTGACGAAACCCATCTGCTGCAGGAAGTCGGTCTTCTGGACGTCCTCCTTCCGCTTGTTGAGGGTTTCCAGGATCGCCCGCGCCTCGTCGGCGGCGAAATGAAGCTGACGCGACTGGGCCTCCACGTTGGTGCTGGTTTCCTGGGCGCGGCGGCTGAATTCGCCGAGCGAGCGGTTGATGTTCTCGGCCTGGTTGCGAAGCGCCGACTCCCACAGGCCGACCTTGGAGATCGCCTCGTCCGACGCCTTGCCAAGCTGTCGGCCGCGTTCGCTGATCGACTGGCCCAGGGCGGAAATGCTCTGCTCCGCCTGCCGATAATTGGACGACAGGTGGTCCATCTGGCGGCGCAGGGTTTCGGCGGCGCCGTCCATCTTGGACAGCACCTTGTCGGCCAGCCCGCCGGCCTCGTCCGTATGGGCGCGCAGGCTTTCGGTCAGACGGTTGATCTTCTCGCTGCTGTCGCGCCACAGGCCATCGACCTCGACCGAGGTGCGCGCCACGGCCTCGCCGGCCTGGTCCAGCCGCTGCACCGCGCGCTCGGACACGCGGTCGAGCTGTTCGGCCCTGGTATCCAAGGATTGCGACGCCTCGTCGACGCGCGAGGTCAGATCGCGCGACACGTTCTCCAGTTCGTCCAGGCGCGCCCGGAACTCGCGGCCCAGGTCGCGCAGGCCGGCCAGGGTGCTGTCCGACATGCCTTCCAGTTCCACCGTGCGCTGGCGCAGCATGGTGCCGATGGCCTCGACCTGACCCGATGCCCGCTCGACCACGGCGGTGAGCTGCTGCGACGACGAATGCAGGGAATCGGAGATCAGGGTCACCATGTTGGACGACTTGTCGACGGTCTGGGCGACCTCGTCGGCGCGGCTTTGCAGGCCCTCGCCGACGCGCATCAGGCGCGCCGCCGCATCGTTGGCCATGCGCGTGACGTTGACCGCCTGTTCGTGCAGGCGTTCCGAGAACGAATGCAGGTCCTGGCCCGCAGTTTCCGACGCCTTGTTCACGTCGGCGGCCGAGGTACGCATCACCGAGGACAGGCCGGTCAGGCGCTCGCGGGCGTCGGTCACGGCCTGTTCCAGTTCGCCCCGGTACTGCGTCAGGCCGTTGCGGATGCCGGCCAGACGCGCCGTCGTGCGGTCCGAATCGGAGACCGCCTCCTCGACCACCTCCTTGACGACGTCGCCGATGGTGCCCAGGCGCGATACCGCGTGGTCGACGACTTCCTCGAGCGTAGCGCTGCCGGCGGAAAGCGCCGTGGACGCCTCGTCGATACGGCCCGACGCCCGCTCCGTCGCCTCGTCCAGTTCGCCGGCGGCCGCCTTCAGGAACCGCCGCGCGCTGGCGATACGCTCATCGGTCAGGCTGCTGACCCGTTCCAACTCCACCGTGCGCAATTCCATGGCGTCGCGCAGCGCGTTGACCTTGCGGCTCGCTTCGTCCGTGGTTTCCGACACCGCCTCACCTTGACGGAACAAGGTTTCCGTGACCATCGACAGCAGGTTGGCCGCCTGGTCAGAAACCTCGCGGATGGCCCGCGACTGGCCTTCAAGGGCGGTGCCCGCCTTGGTCATCTCGCCCACGGCCTCGGCGCCCGACACCTGCAAGCCCGAGGTTCCGCGCTTGACCGCGTCCAGCGTCGCGCCGATCGCTGCCGTGGTCTGGCTGGACGCAGCGACGATCTGCTCCAGGCGATTGCGCATGACGGCATCTAGTTCGCGCAACTGGGTTTCCGTCGTATTGGCCACCGTGCCGACCTGGTCGCCGACCCCTTCGATCGCGCCGCCGGCCGTGCCCACCTGCTCGACCGCGCGCAGGGAGATTTCGCGCAGGCGGTCGGAATGGAAGCGCAACAGGGCCGACACCTTCTCGAGGTTGGTGACCGCCTGGCCCGAGGCGTCGCCGATCACGTTCGATTGGCTGCTGATCTGGCCGCCCAACTGGCCCAGGCGCTCCACGGCCTGAGCGCTGGCGTCGGTCAGGCCGACCAGGGTTTCCTGCAGGGCCTGGGCGATGGTTTCCGCACGCTGGGTCGAGGCCTGGACCCGGTCGGCGCTGTGCAGCATGGCCCGCGTCACCGAGGCGACATCGGCCGAACTCTTGTCGACGGTGCGGGCGAGGCTCGTTTCCGTCTCGCGCAGGCCCTCGATCAGCCCGGTGACCCGGCCGTCCGCCGTATCGGCGGCGGCCGTCAGGTCGCCCTGGCGGCGGGTCAGGTCGGCGCCGACCGCCGCCAGCCGGTTGGCCGCGGTGTCCGCGGCCTGGGCCAGTTCGTTGCGGCGTTCGGCGACCTCGCGCCCGAATTCGGACAGGCGCTCGACCGCCTGATCGGCCACCCCGCACAGTTCTTCCGAGCGGCCGCGCAGTTCGCTCCCTGCCTGTTCGGCGCGGACGATGGTGCGTTCCGCGTTGTCGCCCAATTCGGTCGTCGCCCGGCGCAGGTTGTCGACGGCGGCGTCGGCCTGGTCGGCGACACGTTGGGCCTGGCCGTGCAGGTTGTCGACCTGCGCCGACAGGCCGTCGCCGGATTGGGTCAGACGGGCGACGGCGCGGTCGACGGTTTCCGTGATGGCGGCCGCTTGGCGGCCCAGCCTGGTGCCGGCTTCCGTGGCGTGGACGACAGCCTGCTCGGTGACGGTCGACAACGCGTCGGCATTGTCGCGAAGGGTCGTCGATATCTGCGAAATGCGATCGGACACACGTTGCCCCAGGCCGTCGAGCACGTCCGCCTGACGGCCCAGGCCCATTTCCAGTTCGGTCGCCGCGTCCTTGGCCCGGTCGGCGCGTTGTGACAGGTCCTGGGCGCCGCGTTCCAGCGTCCCCGCCGCATCCGTGACCGCGGCGTTGGCCTTGCCGGCGGCGTCCTGGATCTCGCCGACCCGGCGTTCCAGAAGGCTGTCGGCCTGGATGCCGCGGGCCAGGGCCTCGCGCGAAACCGTGTCCAGGCGCTCGGTGCGCCGATCGAAGGCCTCGACCGCCTTAAGGGTCCGGTCCGACGCTTCCTGGGCGACGCCGTCCAGTTCCTCGGCCCGGCGCTTCAGGGTCTGGATCATGTCCTCGGCGCGGGCCGAGGCACGGTCGGTGGTGACGGTCAGGCCATGGGCCTGCTCGAACAGGTGCCCGCCCGCGTCGCGGGCTCGTTCCGCCGCGCGCTCCGAGGTCGCCGCAAGGTCGGCGGTCTGGCGTTTCAGGGCGTCGGCCACGGCATGGGCGCGCAGGTCGGCGTCCTCGGACACCTGGGACAGGTCCCGCGTCCGTTCGCGGATCAGGTCGCCCAGCGCCTGGCCGCGGCGCGCGGCCTCTTCCGAAGCCGACAGCAGTTCCTTGGTCTGCGACCGCAGCGACGCGGTGATTTCCTTCATGCGGCTGTCGGCACGGTCGGAGGGATAGATCAGTTTCTTCAAGTGGGCGCGCAGGACCGCCGTCTCGTGGCGCAACTGTCGGCCGCGCTCGAAAAAGGCGATGACCATCCACAGGAAGGCCACGGGCGTGAAGGCGCCGGCGGCCAGGCCGCCGACCTCGTGGGGCAGCAATTCCGTCAGGTTGGCTAGGCCAAGGGACCGTTCGATGAAGCCAAGGACCAGGGCGAACCACAGCACGGTCAGGATGCCGCCCCCCAGGAGGTCCAGCTTCCAGCGCAGGTAGAACGGCGCGCGCCAATCGTCGGGCGCCAGCAGGCCGTCGGCCTCCGGCAGGGCCGCGCGGCCTTCCGTCCCCTCGCGTCCTGCCGCGATGCGCCCGGATTCCGCGGCCCCGTCCTGTCGCGGATGTCCCTGCGACGATGACTGCTTCGCCATGATATGCGCCCTCCTTTGCGGGCAAAACGCCGGAAATTCATGATACACCCCCGCCGAGCGGAGGCGAAACGCCTTTGGCCGAGCCCGCAGGATAGCGGATTCGTGGTTAAGGCAGGGTTAAGACGGGCCTGAAGAAGGTCTACTAATAGACTGAGTTTTATTGATAAATCCGGTCGGTCAGAACATATGCTGGCCGCCCGTGACCCAAATCTCCGTGCCGGTGACGTAGCGCGCGTCGTCGGAACACAGGTAGTGGATGGCGCCGGCCACGTCCTCGGGCGCGCCCATCTTGTCCAGCGGGATGCGCGGGATCAGGGCCTCGTATTCCGGCTGGATCATGTCCGTTTCGATCTCTCCCGGAGCCACGGCGTTGACGCGCACGCCCAACGCCGCGAATTCGTTGGCCATCTCCCGCGTCAAGGCCGACAGCGCCGCCTTGGAGATGGAATAGGCGGAGCCCGCGAAGGGATGGATCATGTGCCCGGCGATGGAGGTCACGTTGACGATCGCGCCGTCGCCCTTGTGAAGCGCCGAGGCGAAGCCGCGCGACAGGCGCAGCGGCGCCAGGAAGTTGAGGTCGAAGACCTCCTGCCAGGCGTCGAGGTCGCCATTCAGACAGCCGAGCCGTTCCTTGAACGGCGTCTTGGGCGACATGCCGGCGTTGTTGACCAGGGCCTCCAGCCGCCCCTCGGGCAGGGCCGCGTTGGCTTCCTTGATGAAATTCTCCAGGCTTTCGACCTCCGACAGGTCCGTCGGAATATGGCAGGTCCATTGCCGGTCTCTCTTGCATTCTTCCGGCGTCGGGTCGCGCGAACAGGTGATGATGTGCCAGCCGCGCGCCAGGAAGAACCGCGCGGTCGCATGGCCGATGCCGCGGCTGGCGCCGGTGATGACCACCGTGCGCACGCGCCCGTCCGTTGCCGGTACCGGCCGGCTGTCTCCGCTCCCTGTCATGGCCAGGACGTTACGGCATAGACGGCCATGATTCCAGCGTCCAGTCCCTATCCCGCCGCCCGCCGGCGACATAGAATGGCGGCCATGTGCGCGCGTTATGAACTGTCGGCGAGCCCCCGCATGATCATGGAGCGGTTCAAGCTGGACGCTCCGCCGCCGGTGCCCAACAGGGATGACCTCAGGCCCACGGACCAGGCCCTGATCGTCGACCAAACGGGCGCGCGGCTGATGCGCTGGGGCTTGAGCGTTTCCTGGGACGGGAAGCCCCTGTTCAACGCCCGGGCGGAAACGCTCGATGCGAAGCCGACCTTTCGTCCCCTGCTGGAAAAGCGCTGCCTGGTGCCAATGACCGCCTACCTGGAGTGGCGCAGGCTGGAGGACGGCACCAGGCGCAGGAACCGGATCGCCCCGGCGACGGGGGCGCCCGCCGCCTTCGCGGGCCTTAGCGACGGCGAGGCTTTCACCATCGTCACCTGCGAACCAGCGCCCGCCGTCGCACACATCCACGACCGCATGCCGGTGATCCTGGACGCCGTCGACGCGAACGCCTGGGCGGACAGTGGTCGCCCGTTCGCCGATGTGAAATTTCTGCTGCATCCCTACGAGGGGGCCTTGATGTTCGAGGAACAGGTACCCGAGCGCGCACAGGGCGAGTTGTTCTAGTCGTCCTCGTCCTCGTCGTCGACATAGGGGAAGTCCAAGGCTCCGCCGCTCTCGTCGAAGGTCATGCGGTGGGCGACGCGTTCGCCGGTGTCGATGCCGCCCTGCGCGTACTGCACCAGGGTCGCCTCCACCACTTCGGCCACGAAGTCGCCGGTCACGGAGGCCAGCAGCATCTTGTCCGTGAGAAACGCCGGGTCGTAGATGATCCGCGCCAGGCGGCGGTGGTTGTCGTCGACGAAGCGGAACAGTCGGTTGATGAATTCCTTCTTCGCAAGGTAGGCGGGCATGAAGCGTACCGTATCGGCGAGCACGAGATAGACCAGATTGGGCATGCGTTCCGTACGCGGATCCTCCCCCAGCTTCTCCGCGATGTCGGCGAAATAGACGGCCTGCTCTTCTTCCAGTCCGCTGAGGGCGGCGGTCAGGATCCGGTGGTGGACCTGGGACATGGGGCGGGTCCTGTAGTTCTGTCTGTTTACCGCCAGGCTAACACGGCGGGCGGATGGCCACGCCCCCACCCCAAGCAATCGTCATGCCAGCCTGACTCAGGCCAGGCCGTGGTCGCGGATCAGCGCCAGGGCGCCGGCCACGGTGTTCTTCTTGGCGCCCGAGCTGTCGATCACGGTCCAGGTCATCTCGCCCACATCGGCCGCTTCCTGGCGGCGCGCGACCTCGACCCCGGCGTCGGACACGCTGGCCGTGCGGCCTCCAACACGGTCCAGGCGGACTTCCAGCGGCGCATCGGCCCACAGGCCCAGGAACGGCACCCCGGCCCTGTCGGCGACGGCCTTCACGGCGGCACGTTCCTCGGGCCGCAGGGACACGGCGTCGAACACCACCGACTGGCCGGCGGCGAGCGCGCGGCCGACCTCGTCGAAACAGGCCTCGTAGGTGCGGCGCGAGGCCTCCGGGGTATAGCTTTCCGGCGGCAGGCGGTCGAACAAATCGACCCCCGCCAAACGCTTGCGTTGCACGTCGGTGCGCACCACCCGCGCGCCCGGCGCCGCCCCCAGGTGCGGCGCCAGTTCCCGCGCCAGGCGGCTTTTGCCGCTGCCGGACAGGCCGCCGACGGCGATCATCACCGGCGGTGCGGGACGCAGGTATTCGAGCGCGCGGAAGAAATATTCGCGGGCGTGGCCGGCGCGGCGTCCGGCCTCGGCCGCGTCCTTGAGCACCGCCGCCTGCGACGCGCCGACATGCGCCCTCACGGCGGCGCGCATGGACAGGAACAGGGGCAGCAGGGCGAGACCCTCCGGGTCGCCACCGTCCGCCGGCGCGCGGTCCAGGTAGCGGTTGAGCACGATCGACGCCAGGCGGCGCAACCCGCGCAGGTCCAGGTCCATGAGCAGGAAGGCCAGATCGTAGAGCACGTCGATGCGCGAGAAGGCCTCGTTGAACTCGATGGCGTCGAACAGGGTCGGCCGGTCCTCGAACAGGCAGATGTTCCCCAGATGCAGGTCACCGTGGCAGTGGCGCACGCACCCGGCGTCGCGCCGCCCGTCCAAAAGGGCCGCCAAATGGCCATGCAGGCTGCGGGAGCCCGCAGTCAGTTCGTCCACGTCGGCCGCGCCGAACAGGTCGCCCCCGGCGGCGCGGAAACTGGCGTCGTTGTTGTCGACGATGGCCCGCACACCGGCGGCCCCGCCGTAATCGCGGACGACCTCGGCCGCCGCGTGGAACGCCTGGATGCGGTCGGCAAGGTCCTCCAGCAGCCGGCGGTTCAGCGCCCCGGCGTCGGCCAAGTGAGTGAACAGGGCGCCGTCGGCAAAGCGCCGCATCTCCACCACCCAGTCGATCGGTTCGCCCGCACCGCCGAGCGCCAGGTGCCCACCGCCCTCGTCGGTCACCGCCCGCACGCCCAGGTAGATGTCGGGCGCCGTACGCCGGTTGATGACGACCTCGGTTTCGCAGGCGGCGTGCCGGGCCTCGAGGGTCGAGAAGTCCAGGTAGGGGAAGCGGACCTGCTTCTTCAGCTTGTAGGCGCGCTCGCCGGCCAGGAACACATGAGACACGTGAGTTTCCTGATGGGCGACCTGCTCGCCGGGCGCAAGACGGTAGGCCGCCGGATCGGCGAGGAATTCGACGACGGCCTGCTGGTGGTCGACGGGCGCGGTTTCCTCTTCACCGCTCATCGGAACACCGCCCGCTCCTCCTCCAGGCCGTCCGGGTCCTCGTGAATGATAACCTCGGCGTTGGGATAGACGGCAAGCAGTTCCTCGGTCACCGCGTCGGTGACGTCGTGCGCCTGCAGAAGCGTCATGTCCGGGTCCATCTCCAGGTGCATCTGGATGAACACGTGCGCGCCCGATGTGCGGGTGCGCAGGTCGTGCATGCCGCGGACTTCCCGGTGGCGGGTGACGATCTCGCGGATGCGTGCGCGCTCCTCGTCCGCCAGTTCCTTGTCCATCAGGATGTCGAGGGATTGCTTGCCGATCTTCAGCGCGCCAATGACGATGTAGGTCGCGATCGCCACGGCGAACAGCGGGTCGGCGACCCGGATGCCGAATTCGGTGGCGATATAGAGAGAGGCGATGACGCTGCCGTTGATCAGCACGTCCGTCTGGTAGTGCAGGCTGTCGGCACTGATCGCGACCGAGCCCGAACGCCGCACCACATAGCGCTGGAACAGGACCAGGGCGATGGTGACGACGATGGAGAACACCATCACCGCATAGCCGATTTCCGTATGGGAAATGGACTTGGGATGGATCAGGCGTTCGCCGGCCTGAAGCAGCAGGAACGCGGCGGACCCGCAGATGAACGCCGCCTGCGCCAGCCCGGCCAGCGGTTCCGCCTTGCCGTGGCCGAAGCGGTGTTCGCGGTCCGCCGGCTGCAGCGCGTGGTGGATGGCGATCAGGTTGATGATCGACGCCAGCGCGTCGAGCATGGAATCGATCAGCGTCGACAACAGGCTGACCGATTCGGTCAAGGTCCAGGCCGCGAACTTGGTGCCGATCAGGACCAGGGCGACGCCGACCGAGGCGTAGGTCGCGAAGCGCATGAGGCGCGCCTCGGGGCTATCCAACCCGCCCGAAACGGCGACGGTCGCCGCCTGGGAGGCGGTGGCCTGATCGCTGATCGGGTTTTCCGTTTCGTCATTCACGGGAACAGCCGTTCCGTCTCCCAGCCGCTATCCGTGCAATGGTACACGATGCGTTCGTGCAGGCGAAAGGCGCCCTCGGTCCAGAATTCGATCCGCTCCGGCACGACGCGGAAGCCGGACCAGAATTCAGGCCTCGGCACGGCGCCGACATGGAACCTGGCGGTGAACTCGGCAACCCGCTTTTCCAAGTCGAATCGGGTCTTCATGGGCCGCGATTGTTTGGACGCCCAGGCGCCGATGCGCGACGAGCGATGACGGCTTGCGAAATAGGCGTCGGCCTCGGCCGCTTCGACGGGCTTGATCGGACCTTCGACGCGGACCTGGCGTTCCAGGGTCTTCCAATAGAAGCACAGTGCGGCGAAGGGATTTTCCTGCAACTCCCCGCCTTTGCGGCTTTCCAGATTGGTGTAGAACACGAACCCCTGGTCGTCGACATCCTTCAAAAGGACCATGCGCACGCTGGGCCGGCCCGCAGCATTCGCCGTGGCCAGGGCCATGGCGTTGGGGTTGCTGATCTCTTTGGCCTCCGCTTCGCCCAGCCAGGTCCGGAACTTCTCGATCGGGTCGTCCTTTGCCGGGCTGCGCGGCGGGGCATCGTCCTGGGTTTGCTCGTCCATGCCTTTTGGTTCCGCTTGGCAACGATGGTCAAAGGTCTGCCATAATCCTTTGACATGTTAATGTCCATGACCGCGGATACGGGATTTTAAGGGTTTTTTCGTCTAAAATGCAGGCGCCGCCGCGGAAGTTCGGACGGACGCACATTCGAAGAGGTCATCGAAATGAACATCATGAAATTCATCGGCGTTACGGTCCTGGCCGTGGCGCTGACCGCCTGTAGCTCGGACCAGGGCGAGAAGCAGACCGTGGGAACCCTGCTGGGCGCCGGCCTGGGCGCCCTGGCGGGATCGCAGGTCGGCGGCGGCAGGGGCCAGCTTGCGGCGGTCGCCGTGGGTGCCTTGGCCGGCGCCTGGCTCGGCGGCGAGGCCGGCAAGTCCCTCGACAAGGCCGACAAGGCCTATGCCCAGCGCACCGCCCAGGACGCGCTTGAATACAACAAGACCAACCAGACGTCTTCGTGGAACAACCCGGATTCCAAGGCCTCCGGCACCGTCACGCCGACGAAGACCTACCAGACCGCCGAGGGCCGCAACTGCCGCGATTACGAAACCTCGATCGTCGTCGACGGCAAGACCGAGAAGGCCACGGGCACCGCCTGCCGTCAGCCCGACGGGACCTGGCGGGTCGTCAACAACTGACCGCCGGACCTGCGGTCGCGAGCGGGCGGAGGCCGGGACTTCGATGAAGGACGCCTACAAGATCCTGGGCGTGGCCAAAGACGCCACTCGCGATCAGGTCAAGACCGCCTATCGCAAGGCGGCGCGCGAGCGCCATCCCGACTTGGACCCCGGCAACCCCTGGGCCGAGGACGACTTCAAGGAGCTGACCGCCGCCTACGAGGTGCTGTCCAACGCCGAACGGCGCCGGCAGTACGACGACGGCGAGATCGACGCCACGGGCCAGCCCATGGCCGGGCGGCGGACCACCGGCTACGACGCCAAGGGCCGGGCCAGGACCAAGCGCTGGAAGAAGGATCCGTTCGAAACCTTCCGCCACAAGAAGCGCCAGGAGAAGACGGTCAAGGTCGACGGCGCCAACGTCAATTATTCCCTGAAACTGACGGCCGCCGAGGCCAAGCAGGGCGGCACCCGGTTCATCAGCATGACCAACGGCAAGCGCCTGAAGGTCGCGATTCCCAAGGGCACCCGCGACGGCCAGGTCCTGCGCCTCAAGGAGCAGGGCATGCCCGGCATGGGCGGCGGCAAGCCCGGCGACGCGCTGGTCGTCGTCGCGGTGGAGGCGGACGGCCGCTTCCGCATCGACGGCCGAGACGTGCATGTTGAGGTCGCCGTGGGCCTGGCCGAGGCCGTGCTTGGTGGCAAGATCAAGGCCCCGACACTGACCGGCGAGGTCAGCGTGACCGTGCCGGAAAACGCCAACACGGGGACGGTGCTGCGCCTCAAGGGCAAGGGGCTGAAGGACGGGGAGAGTGGCGAGACCGGCGACCAGTTCGTGACCCTGAAGGTCGTCCTGCCCAGGAAGCCCGATCCAGAACTGCGCGCCTTCGTCGAGAAATGGACGAAGAAGACCGGCGCCCGCGCGTCCTAAGCCCCCCCGGAAACGCTTTTCAGGGCCGCCCCTTTTCCGTCCTGGCGGTCGTCGGAACCGCCGCTCCCGGGCGTTTCCAGAATGTCGGCGATGGGAAGCGTCATGGCCTCGGCATTGCGCCGGCGTAGACTGTCCAGATGCCCGCCCAGGGCCGCCTGCCAGCCGTCGGCCTGCAGGGTTTCATCGACGTCGTTCACGCCGAGGCCCAGGTCGCGATAGAGTTCGTAAAGCGTCGCCGTATGCAGGTCGCGGGCCAGCACCCAGCCGCCGCGCGACGTGCGCTCGGCATAGCCCTGGTCCCGCAGTTCCTCCAACAAGGGCTCCAGCACCGCAAGCGAGACCCGCGCCGCGCGCACCAGTTCGCGCCGGGCGGCGCCGCCGCCGTCGCGGCTTTTGGCGAACAGACAGGCCAGCACGGCCATGGCCGCGGTCAGCCGCGACGACGCCGAACCGCCGAGGTGCACCGGACGCCCGCCCGCCTCGCGCCATTCGGAAACGGTCGCCGCCAGGGTCGCGCCCAACAGCACCACGGCCCACGACAGGTACATCCAGATCAGGAAGATCGGAACCGCCGACAGCGCGCCGTAGATGTTCTGATACGTGGGGAAATGGGTCACGTAGAAGCCGAAGCCCTTGCGCAAAAGGGCGATCATCAGGCCCGCGGCAATCGCCCCCGTGACCGCTCCGGCAAGGGCCACGGGCCGGTTCGGGATGGTGACATAGAACATGGTCAGCAGCAGGATCATGATTCCCGTCGGCAGCAGTTTCGCGGCCCCGCCCAGCATGCCCGTCGCCGGATCGACCCCCAGCCACTGCGTCGCCGCGAAGAAATAGGCCGACAACGAGAAGCTGGCGCCCAGCAGCAGCGGGCCCAGGGTGATGATCGCCCAGAACACCAGGAGCCGCGGCCCCAGGCTGCGCGGGCGGGTGACCCGGAAGATGGTGTTGAGCGCCGATTCGATGGTGCCCAGCAGCAGCACCGCCGTCAGCGCCAGGGCGATGATGCCGACCGCCGACAGGGTCGCCGTGTTGCGCACGAACTTGTCGAAGTGCTCGCGCATGGATTCCGCCGCGTCGGGCAGGAAATTGGCGAACAGAACGTCCTGGAAACTCTCGCGCACGCCCTCGAACACCGGGAATGCGGCCAGCATGGCGAAGGCGATCGCCGTCAGCGGCACGGCGGCCAGAAGCGAGGTATAGCTGAGCGATGCCGCCATGCGCAGGCACTGGTCGCCCCGGAACCGCCGAAAGACGATCCCCAGTATGCCGCGCCACACGCGCCACTGGGCCTTCACGCGCCGCGCGAAGTCGCGGTTTTTCATGGCCCCGGAACCTCCCGTTGACGTTCCCGGCCCCATACTATATGGCATGGGGGTTCGGGCAAACCTCAACAATTTGCCCGGGCGCACACCCCGGTAATCCACCGGCGAACGATCCGGTTTCTGCAAAAAATTCGAGGAGACAGATGGCTTCTGTATTGCCCCTGATGTCCGGTAAGAAGGGTTTGGTCATGGGCGTGGCCAACGATCGCTCCATCGCCTGGGGCATCGCCAAGGCCGCGCACGACCAGGGGGCCGAACTGGCCTTCACCTATCAGGGCGAGGCCCTGCAGAAGCGCGTCACGCCGCTGGCGGCGAGCGTCGGCTCGGATCTGGTCCTGCCCTGCGACGTCACCGACATGGCCTCCGTCGACGCCGTGTTCGACGCCATCGCCGGGAAATGGGGCAAGCTGGATTTCGTGATCCACGCCATCGCCTATTCGGACAAGGACGAACTCAAGGGCGGGTATATCGACACCACTCTCGACAACTTCCTCAAGACCATGAACATCTCGTGCTACTCCTTCACCGCCGTGGCCCAGCGCGCGCGCAGGCTGATGACCGAGGGCGGGGCGCTTTTGACCCTCACCTACTTCGGGGCCGAGCGCGTGATGCCGCACTACAACGTCATGGGCGTGGCCAAGGCGGCGCTGGAAGCCAGCGTGCGCTATCTCGCCGAAGACCTGGGCAAGGAAGGCATCCGCGTGAACTCGCTGTCGGCCGGGCCGATGAAGACCCTGGCCGCGTCGGGCATCGGCGACTTCCGCTACATTCTCAAGTGGAACGAATACAACTCGCCGCTGCGCCGCAACGTAACGCTCGAGGACGTCGGCGGCGCCGGGCTCTACCTGGTGTCCGACATGGCGTCGGGCGTCACCGGCGAGACCCATCACGTCGACTGCGGCTACAACATCGTCGGCATGAAGGCCGTGGACGCGCCGGACATTTCCGTCGTTTAAATTCCCCTTTTCCGCTAAAAGGGGCGCCATGTCGCATAACACGTTCGGCCACCTGTTCCGCTTCACGACCTTCGGCGAAAGCCATGGGCCGGCGCTCGGTTGCGTGGTCGACGGCTGCCCGCCGGGGCTGAGCCTTTCCGAGGCCGACATCCAGGTCCACCTGGACAAGCGCCGCCCCGGCCAATCCAAGTTCACGACCCAGCGTCAGGAACCGGACCAGGTGAAAATCCTGTCCGGCGTGTTCGACGGCGTGACCACGGGCACCCCCATCGGCCTTTTGATCGAGAACGTGGATCAGCGCTCCAGGGACTATTCGGAGATTTCCGAGAAGTTCCGTCCCGGCCACGCCGACTACACCTACTGGAAAAAGTACGGCATCCGCGATTACCGGGGCGGCGGGCGGTCGTCCGCGCGGGAAACCGCCATGCGCGTCGCCGCCGGCGCGGTCGCGCGCAAGATCCTCGGCCCCGGCGTGACGATCCGTGGCGCCCTGATCTCCATGGGAACCAAGGAAATCGACCGCGCCCGCTGGGACTGGGCGGAAGTGGACAACAACCCCTTCTTCTGCCCGGACGCCCAGGCGGCCCGGGAGTTCGCGGATTATCTCGAAGGCATCCGCAAGGCGGGATCTTCCGTCGGCGGCGTGATCGAGGTCGTGGCCTCGGGCGTGCCCGCCGGGCTCGGTGCGCCCGTCTACGGCAAGCTCGACGCCGACCTGGCCTCGGCCATGATGAGCATCAACGCCGTCAAGGGCGTGGAAATCGGCAACGGCTTCGAGGCCGCGTGCATCACCGGTGAGGAGAACGCCGACGAAATCCGCGCGAAGGGCAACGACGTGGAGTTCCTGTCCAACAACGCGGGTGGCATCCTGGGCGGCATTTCGTCGGGCCAGGATGTCGTGTGCCGCTTCGCCGTCAAACCGACATCGTCGATCCTGACGCCGCGCAAGACCGTCACCAAGTCCGGCGAGGACACCGAGATTTCCACCAAGGGCCGCCACGATCCCTGCGTCGGCATCCGCGCCGTGCCCATCGGCGAGGCCATGATGGCCTGCGTCCTGGCCGACCACCTGCTGCGCCACAAGGCGCAGTGCGGATAGGCAGGCCGACTTTCCCTTTTCCTCCGCCCATCACCTGATCTCAAGAGACCGCCCCATGCGCATCATCGACATCTGCGAGGTCACCAAGCCGATCTCGTCGCCCATCCGCAACGCCTATATCGACTTCACCAGGATGACGACCAGCCTGGTCGCCGTGGTCACGGACGTGGAGCGCGACGGACGGCGCGTGGTCGGCTACGGCTTCAATTCCAACGGCCGCTACGGCCAGGGTGGACTGATCCGCGAACGTTTCCGCGACCGCATCCTGGAGGCCGATCCCAAGAGCCTGCTGAACGACGAAGGCGACAACCTGGACCCGCACCGCGTCTGGGCCGCGATGATGACCAACGAAAAGCCGGGCGGCCACGGCGAGCGGTCCGTCGCCGTCGGCACCATCGACATGGCGGTGTGGGACGCCACGGCCAAGATTGCGGGGCTGCCGCTGTTCCGCCTGCTGGCCCGGATGAAGGGCCGCGAGGCCGCCCCCAGGGTCTTCGTCTATGCCGCCGGCGGCTACTACTACCCGGGCAAGGACGATACGCAGCTCTGCGCCGAAATGCGGGGATACCTCAACCGCGGCTACACCGTGGTGAAGATGAAGATCGGCGGGGCGCCCATTGACGAGGACCGCCGCCGCATCGAGGCGGTGCTGGACGAGATCGACGGCGCGGCGCAGTTGGCGGTCGACGCCAACGGGCGGTTCGATCTGGAAACCGCCGTCGCCTACGCCAAGATGCTGAGGGACTATCCCCTGTTCTGGTACGAGGAAGCGGGCGATCCGCTCGACTACGCCCTGCAGGCGGGGCTGGCCGAGTTCTATCCCGGCCCCATGGCGACGGGGGAAAACCTGTTCTCCCACCAGGACGCCCGCAACCTGCTGCGCTACGGCGGCATGCGGCCCGACCGCGACTGGCTGCAGTTCGACTGCGCCCTCGCCTACGGCCTGGTCGAATACCTGCGCACCCTGGACGAACTGGACAAGGCGGGCTGGTCGCCGTCTCGCTGCGTGCCCCACGGCGGGCATCAGATGTCGTTGAACATCGCGGCGGGCCTGGGCCTGGGCGGCAACGAAAGCTACCCGGACCTGTTCCAGCCCTACGGCGGGTTCCCGGACACGGTGACGGTCGAGGACGGCCACATCGTCATGCCCGACCTGCCGGGCATCGGCTTCGAGGGCAAGGCGGACCTGATCCGGGAGATGCGGGCGCTCGCCGAATAGGCTTCCTCAGGCCGCCGCCTCGGCAAACGTCTTCTCCGTCCAGTGATCGTGCGGCATGGCGGCGCGGCGTTCGGCCAGCAGCGCGCGGGTCAGATTGCCGTTGCCCGCCTTGCGCGCGGCGTCGATGAGGATCAGGTCGAACAGGTCGCGCTGGGCATGGCTGCCGCCCATCTGCCATATCTCGTAGCGCACGGGGATCATGGACGCCGCCACGTCGTCGTAACGCCCGTCGCGATAGGCGATCAGGGCGTCGACCAGCGGCACGCCCAGGGCCTTCATGATCGGCAGGTTGCTGTCGTCCTCGGGTCCTTCGTAGGCGGCCATGAACTCGCGCATCTCGTGCACCTTTTCGTCGCCCACGGCGGCCAGGGCCAGGGCGTAGTGCAGGTCGACGAAGGTCAGAAGATGTTCCTCCGTCCGGCCGCGCACCTTGTCGGCGATCGGCCGCCAGCGGTCGCCCACGTCGATGCCCATGATCTCCAGCCGCTGCAGCAGCGAGGCCGCGTTGCAGAGGTCGAGATATTCCTCGCTCTCGGGTGCGGCGACATGGGCGTCGTACTGCGCCATGACGTCGCCCATGCGGCCCTGGTCCAGCATCATCAGAGCCTCGTGCCACCAGATATGGTTCTGGAAGTTGTTGGCCTTGGTCCAATGGGGGCGCAGGCGGTCGATCCAGGCCAGGCCGTCGGCCTGCCGGTCCTGCATCTCCATCACGTGGGCATAGGCATGGGTCGCCCAGGGGTCGTTGGGCTCCAGCCCGATGGCCGTCTCCGCCGCCGCCTGGGCGCGGGCGTAGTCGCCCGCCTCCTCGAAACCGAAGGCCTGCATGCCCTTGAGGTAGGAGAACCCGGGCACGTCCGCGTCCCAGGCCGGCATGATCCGGTTCACGGAATCGCGGAGCCGCCGCGCGTCGCCCGAATAGAAATTGGCGAAGTGGGCCAGGCGCGCGGCCAGGATGTCGCGCGGATGGTCGAGCAGGATATCCTCCCACACCATGGCCGCCCCCTCCATGTCGCGCGCGGTCCACAGGCCCGCGGCCTCGGCGTGCATCCGTTCGCGCGGCGTGGCGTCGACCGCAAGCTCCTGCGCCTTGGCGGCGGCCGCCTGCGCCTTGGGCACCAGCCCGCCCATGGCCATCAGCATCATGAAATAGGCCTTCAGGCAATGCGCCATGGCCATGTCGCCGTCGGCGGCGAACACGGATTTCAGGCGGTCGCCCGCGTCGGGCGCCATGGACAGGTATCCCTCGATGGCGTGGTCGAAGGCGGCCGCGGCATCCGCGCCGGCGGCCGTCAGGGTGAGGTCACGTTCGTCTTTGAAGATGGCCATGGTCCTGGGATCAATCGTCAGTTCCGTTGTCGATGCGGGAACGCTACACCATATGAAAGCGGGACGCGACCGGGCGCAGGAAGGCAGGAAACCGCCATGAAACAGATGACCGAAACCGACGCGCGGCAGGTCAAGCAGTGGCTCGACGACGGCACCGCCGTCCTCATCGACGTGCGCGAGGCGGAAGAGCTGGCCCAGGCCCGCGTGCCCGGCGCCCTGCACAATCCCATGTCGGCCTTCGACCTGGAGATGCTGGCGAACCTCGACGGCAAGCGCCTGGTGTTCATGTGCGCCATGGGCATGCGCTCCCTGCAGGTCGGCAGCTACCTGTTGCAGAACGACATGGTCGACGACGCCTACAACCTGGCCGGCGGCCTCCAGGGCTGGATGATGGCGGGGTATCCGGTGGAGGCGGGGTGACGCTTCAGGGCCGTTCCGCCCCAATCAGAAATTCCACGTTCCCTTCCGGCCCCGTGATGGGGCTTTCCGTGACGCCCAGCACGCGCCAGCCGCAGGGGCCTTCGACGAAGGCGCGGACCTGATCGCAGACCATCCGGTGGACTTCCGGGTCGCGCACCACGCCGCCCTTGCCGACCTGGCCGGGCCCGGCCTGGAACTTCGGCTTGATGAGGGCGACCAGCTTGGCCCCGGGCGCGGCCAGCGCCATGGCCGGCGGCAGGACCTTTTCCAGGCCGATGAAGCTGACGTCGCAGACGATCAGGTCGATGGGGTCGGGCACCTCGGCGGCGCTCAGATGGCGGGCGTTGGTCTTTTCCAGGACCACCACGCGGCCGTCGGTACGCAGCTTCCAATCGAGCTGCCCGTGGCCCACGTCGACCGCATAGACCTTGGCCGCACCATGGGTCAGCAGCACGTCCGTGAAGCCGCCGGTGGAGGCCCCCAGGTCGAGGCAGGACATTCCCGTGGGGTCGATGCGGAAATGCTCCAGCCCCTTCGCCAGCTTCACCCCGCCGCGCGACACCCAGGGATGGTCCCTGCCCTTCACCGTGATCTCGGCGTCGGCCGCGACCTGCGCCCCCGGCTTGTCCAGGCGGCGGTCGGCGCCGTGGACCAGGCCCGCCATGATCAGCGCCTGCGCCTTGGCGCGGCTGTCCGCCAGGCCGCGCTCCACAAGCAATTGATCCAATCTGATCTTGTCTGACTTGCTCAAGAAACGACGAACCTCACTGTCTCACCGCCTCCGTGGTTCAAAAAACAATTAACCACAGAGATGGTGAGGCGGTGAGAAGATTCTATTTTCCGGTTTCGGAATGCCCGCGTTGCGCCCGGGCCGGCGCGGCCTCAGGCGCGGGCGGGTTCGGTCAGCTCGCCGCTGCGGCCGAGCGCCGCCAGCACCGTGGCGACGATGCCGGCGGCATCCAGGCCCGCCTGGGCACATTGGGCTTCCGGCTTGTCCTGTTCGATGAAGGCGTCGGGCATGGTCACGGCGCGCACCTTGAGGCCGTTTTCCAGCAGGCCTTCGTTGGCCATGAACTGCAGCACCTGGGCGGAGAAGCCGCCGATGGAGCCTTCCTCGACCGTGACCAGCACCTCGTGGCCGGCCGCCAGCCTGCGGACCAGGTCCTCGTCGATGGGCTTGGCGAAGCGCGCGTCGGCGACCGTCGTCGACAGGCCGCGCGCGGCCAGGTCCTCGGCCGCCTTGAGGGCGTCCTGAAGCCGGGACCCCAGCGACAGGATGGCGATCGTCGAGCCTTCGCGGACGATGCGGCCCTTGCCGATCTCCAGCGCCGTGCCCTTGGCCGGCAGTTCGACCCCCACGCCCTCGCCGCGCGGATAGCGGATCGCCGACGGGCGGTCGTCGATGGCGGCGGCGGTCGCCGTCATGTGCATCAGTTCGGCCTCGTCCGCGGGCGCCATGACCACGAAACCCGGCAGGGTGCACAGGTACGGCAGGTCGAAGGCGCCGCAGTGGGTCGAACCGTCCGCGCCGACGTAGCCGGCGCGGTCGATGGCGAAACGCACGGGCAGCGACTGGATCGCCACGTCATGCACGACCTGGTCGTAGGCGCGCTGCAGGAAGGTGGAATAGATGGCGCAGAACGGCTTGTAGCCCTCGGTCGCCATGCCGGCGGCGAAGGTCACGCCGTGCTGTTCTGCGATGCCGACGTCGAAGGCGCGCTCGGGGAATTCCTTGGCGAACTTGTCGACGCCCGTGCCGCCGGGCATGGCGGCCGTGATGGCGACGATCCTGGGATCCTCCTTGGCTTCGGCGATCAGCGCCTTGGCGAACACCGAGGTGTAGCTGGGCGCGTTGGCGATCGCCTTCACCTGCTCGCCGGTGACCACATCGAACTTCGACACGCCGTGGTACTTGTCGGCGGACTGTTCGGCCGGT
>PFFW01000070.1:20153-21661 GCA_002781745.1 Rhodospirillales bacterium CG15_BIG_FIL_POST_REV_8_21_14_020_66_15 | reverse complement strand
CCGCCGGAACGGGTCGCGGGGCCGACCGGTTGAGAAACGCCATGACCGCGTCGGCGCAGGCCTCGGGCGTGCGGAAGTTGGCGATCCCGGCGTCCTGCAAAAGGGCCAGGGAGCGGTCGGCCTGGGGCGCGATGAAGGCGGCCACGGGCTTGGCCGACCCCGCCGCCTTCTCGACGATGGGGGCGACGGCCAGTTCCGGCTTGAACTGGCCGCTTGATCCGACCACCGCGACCACGGCGTCGATCTCGTCGGCGGCCAGCAGGTTCTCCAGCGCAGCACCATAGACGCCCTCGCGGGTGCCCGCCATGGTCAGGTCCACGAGCGGCCCGCGGCCCAGTTCCAGCCCATGTTCGCGCAGCGCCGCGCGCACGCTGTCCGGTGCGGGGACCAGGGTGGCGCCCAGTAATCCCAAGCGGTCGGCGACGGAGGCCGCCCCGCCGCCCGTGGTCGTGACCACGGCGACCCTCTTTCCTTTGGGCGGCGGATGGCCCAGGAACAGGGGCGGCGCTTCCAGCAGCCCTTCCAGCATCTCGACCCGGGCGATGGCGTGCGCCTTGAAATAGGCGTCCGCCGCCTTGGCCGGGCCGGCGATGGCCCCGGAATGGCTGAGCGCCAGTTCGCGCCCGGCGTCGGAGCGCCCCAGCTTGTAGGCGATCACCGGCTTGCCCGCCGCAAACGCCCGGCGCGCGGCGGCGGCCAGAACGGCGCCGTCGCGCACCGCCTCGACGAACAGCAGGATGGCCTTGGTCGCGGGATCGTCGACCAGCAGGTCGACCAGTTCACCCACACCCAGGTCGCTCTCGTTGCCGACGCCGATCATGCGCGCGAAGCCGATGCCGCGCGCGGCCCCCCGGCTCAGCAGCGTGCCCAGGATGGTGCCGCTCTGCGAAATCAGGGACAGGCCGCCCGCCTTGATGCCCTCCATCTCCAGCACCGCGTTGACCGAGAGGGTCAGGCTCGACGCCGGATGGATGACGCCCATGGAGTTGGGGCCGATCAGGCGCACGCCCGCCTTGCGCGCCGTGGCGACCAGGCGCTGCTGCATCTTGCGGCCGTCCTCGCCGGTTTCGGCGAAGCCGTCGGAATAGATCGTCGCCACCGGCACGCCCTTGGCCCCGCAGTCGCGGATGGCGTCCTCCACATGCCTGGCCGGGACCATGACGAAGGCATGGTCGACCGGGCCCGGAACGTCGGCGACGGACTTGAAGGCGGGCACGCCCTGGACCTCGTCGCGGCCCGGGTTGATGGGATAGACGGCGCCGGTGAACCCATGGGCCTTGAGGAAACGCTGCGGCCGGCCGGAGTTTTTCGTCGGGTCCGCCGAGGCGCCGATCAGGGCCACGGCCCGGGGCGTGAACAGGGCCTTCGCCAGGGTCGCGTGATCGGCCATGTTATTTGGCCCGGGGCGGGCGCTGCGAGAAGCGCTTGTCGAACACGCCCTCGGCGATGCGGTTCTTGAGGATTTCGATGGAGCCGCCGGCGATCATCCAGCCCCGCGTGCGGCGGAA
>PFFW01000070.1:0-20090 GCA_002781745.1 Rhodospirillales bacterium CG15_BIG_FIL_POST_REV_8_21_14_020_66_15 | reverse complement strand
CGACACCCAATGCCCGGCCTCGTTACAGAACGCCTTGGCGATGGCCGTGTCCTGGGCCGAAGGGAAGCCGTTGTCGGCGTTCACGGCGGCGCGGTAAAGCAGCAACTGCCCGGCGTCGAGCTTGATCTGCATCTCCGCGAACTTCCATTGCAGGCCCTGGAACTCGGCCAAGGGCCGGTCGAACTGCTTGCGCGTCAGCGCGTGTTCCCGCGCCGTCTCGAACGCGAGGCGCCCGAGCGCGAGGGAGCGCGCCGTGTTGCCGATGCGCTCCACATTGAAGCCCGCGATCTGTTTCTTGAAGCCGCCTTCGCGGAGCAGGATGTTTTCCGGCGGCACGTACAGGTCGGTGAAGAACAGGGGCGCCCAGTCGTCGCCGCCCAGGAACGGCGTCGGCTTGCCGAATTCCAGGCCTTCGGCGTCGCGCGGGATCAGCACCGATCCGATGCCGTCGACCCCCGGGCCGTAGCGCACGTAGACCAGAAACACGTCGGCCTCCGGCGAATGGCTGGTGAAGCATTTCTGGCCGTTGATGCGAAGGCCCTCGCCGTCCGGCGTCGCCGTGGTGCGCAGGTCCGTCACGGCCGATCCGGCGTCGGGCTCCGTCATGCCGACGGCGATCAGGGTTTCCCCGCGCAGCAGCGGCTTCAGATAGCGTTCCTTTTGGTCCGGCGTGCCATAGGCCGCCAGAACCCGGATCGCGCCGAAGCTGCCGGCCTGGATCACATCGGCCGAGCGCGGGCAGTGCAGGGCCACTTCCTGGATCGCGATGACCGCGTCCATCAGGCTGCCGCCCTGGCCGCCGCCCTCTTCCGCGATGGTGATACCCAGCAGGCCGTTTTCGGCCATGAGCCTGGCGACGTCACGCGGGTATTCCCCCGCATGCGCGCGTTCAAGGGCACCCTCGGCCAGGTGATCCCGGGCAAAGGCGCCGACGGCGTCCTGGAACAGACGCTGTTCTTCGGTGAGTTCGAAATTCATGGCGGATTGTATACAATCGTGGTTTCAAGATTGGAAGGGGAGGTTTGTCCCGCCAGCACAATTCCCCGCAACACCTAAGCCGACCGTCGGAGATGTCCAAGCAGCCCTCGGCTATTCAAGCTCCTTTGGTCCCAGGATAGGTGCAGGCTCGATAAAGATCCCATCCAATATGAGTTAAAATGAAGCTAAGTATGAAATTGATATGACGTTCGTTTGGAACGAGCACATCGTTCATAGGGCTGCCAGAAAAATCCGTTAGTTCAGCAACTAAATTGCTTAGCGCAGAAGTTATTTTCTCAACAATGTTTGATTTGTTGACACTTTTTATCCACTCCTCATGCGTACTACTTTCAAATACTTCAAATTCGGTGATGCTATGCGTAAGAATCCCGAGTCGACACAAATTCATCAAGGAAACTCTGAGTTTCTCTGTATCTTGATCCCCTAAATATTTCTGCATTGATGCCATGAATTTTTCATCATCCTCATATTTTTCATGCGGTAAAATATAACGGTCATGGTGTTCAAAAATTATTGATAATATTCGCGCTTCTAAACCATTTATTTGCCTCAACAAATCGACAAACATTTTTTTCATTTGGGCGTCATGGTTTTCATCAGTGGCGTTACAAATTATTTGCGCCCATAAGTCCAAGACATCAGGATCATCCTCCATAGATGCGAACTCCAAAGTTCGGTATGCGTCTCCAAAAGGCAGGGCTTGTAGCGCTACCTTACTAACTTTCCTTTCTTCTATTTTTTTCCTCCACTTTTCCGACAATCGATCCAGGTTGGCGGCTCGCCATGATTTCATCTGGTCACCAAGTAAGCCGCCAAAGGCCTCGACAGAAGGCCCGACAACTTTTCCTAGAAACTCCAATGATCTCTCTGTTAGTGGGATAGCCTTTTGAATTGCCTTCCACTTTTCTTGCTCGGCTTTTGACTGTTCGTCAGATGGGAACACCTTAGAATCTTCACTCATGGCAAGAACGCTCCTGTGCCGAACCTTTGCACACAAGTCTGTACATAAGAATGTCAGCCATGCAGCCAGAATAGGTCAAGTATCAGTTCTAGAATTTCAACTTCGCCGGTGAGATCAAAACCCCGAACTGTTCGCACCAGATCACCACATGGCCGTAGGCCTTGAGGTCGATGCCGTCGGGGATGTTGAAGTTCTGGCTGCCCTTGAAGGCGCGAAGCCTGCCCAGGTCCACGAACATGGTCTTGTCGACCTGCGTGTCCGGCGTCACGGCGTCGAGGGGCACCAGGTAGACGTGGTACTTGGGCCCGGGGCCGACCTCGAAATCGGGCTCCAGGCGCACGGCGCGGTCGTAGACCGTGACCCCGCCCCGGCCGTAGTGGATGGGGTCGGAGGGATTGGCGTGGATGAATTTGCCCGTGGCGACGGGCCGGGCGGCGGCGTCCGCGGGGGCCGCCTCCTGGGCCACGACGTCGGCCAGGAAGATGTAGGGATAGGCGAAGATGCCGACGGCGATGCCCGCCACGAGGCCGAGCGTGCCGCCGATGAAAAAGATCAGGACGCTGCGCATGGCAGACTCCTTTTCTCAACCCGTCGCCCCACCCTTCGAGACGGCGGCGATGCCGCCTCCTCAGGGTGAGGCATTGGTTAGGTCAATCGCCTCAGTCCGCCGCCAGGAAGGCGTCGTACCGCGCGCCGATCTCCTCGATCGCCGCATTATAGAGAACTTCCCCCGCCTCGACCGTGGCCTTGCGCGGGTCCGATCCGATGCGCCCGTCGGGGAAGCGGCGGCGGTAGTCGTCGCAGTCGAAGATCGGGCCGTCGCCGGCGCGGCCGGGCGCCATCTCGGCGGTGCGGACGCGTTCCGCGTCCTTCCGGAACCCGTAGTAGGTCAGCGAGACCTCGCCGCAGGTGGCGTGGGCGCCGTCGTCGTCGCCGAACCGCTCGGCGCAGATATCCATGACCCGCTTGAGCGTGAACCAGTTGACCAGGGTGCAGCGCACGGGCGGCCGGTTGTCATCGGCCTTGCCCAGGCTGTGCTCGGCATAGATTTCCGAAAACGCGGCGTTCAGGGTCGCGATGTTGCCGCCGTGGCCGTTGAGGAAGAAGAACCGCTCGAACCCGTGCTTGGCGAGCGAGTTCACGATGTCCTGGACCATGGCGATCATGGTCGAGGGCCGAAGCGTCACCGAGCCCGCGAAGCCCAGGTGGTGCTGCGCCATGCCGATGGAGAGCGTGGGTGCCACCATCACGGGATTGCCCGCGGCGGCGCGTTTCTCCGCCAGCCCGAAGGCGAGCAGTTCCGGGCACAGCGCGTCGGTGCCGATGAAGCCCGTGGGGCCGTGCTGTTCGGTCGAGCCGATGGGGATGACAATACCCTTGGAGGCCGACAGATAGGTCTCGACCTCGGGCCAGGTGGCGAGTTGCAGGCGCATGACCTGTCCGCTAGGCGGCCTTCTGAAGCTGCAGGCGCATCCACACGTCCTTCAGCGCCGCCACCAGGTCGTCCATCACGTCGTCGCCATGGAACGGCGTCGGCGTGATGCGCAGGCGCTCGGTGCCGACGGGCACGGTCGGATAGTTGATAGGCTGGATATAGACGCCGTAGTCGTCCAACAGCATGTCCGTCGCCTGCTTGCAGCGCACGGCGTCGCCGACCATCAGCGGCACGATATGGGTCACCGACGGCATGACCGGCAGGCCGGCGTCCGACAGCAGACCCTTGAGCCGCGCCGCCCGTTCCTGGTGGCGGATGCGAAGGTCGTTGGTCTCGCGCACATGGCGGATCGAGGTGATGGCGCCGGCCACCAACGGCGGCGGCAGGGTCGTCGTGAAGATGAAGCCGGGCGCGGCGCAGCGCACGGCGTCGACCATGGCGGCCGAGCCCGCGATGTAGCCGCCCATCAGGCCGAAAGCCTTGGCCAGCGTGCCCTCGATCACCGTGATGCGGTCGGCGACGCCTTCCCGTTCGGAAATGCCGCCGCCGTTCTCGCCGTACAGGCCGACGGCATGGACTTCGTCCAGATAGGTCATGGCGCCGTACTTTTCCGCCAGATCGCAGATTTGCGCGATGGGGGCGATGTCGCCGTCCATGGAATAGACGCTTTCGAAGGCGATCAGCTTGGGCGCCGCCTGGGGCAGGCTCCGCAGCAGTTCCTCCAGGTGCGCCATGTCGTTGTGGCGGTAGATCTTCTTGGCGCAGCCGGAATGACGGATGCCGGCGATCATCGACGCGTGGTTCAGTTCGTCCGACAGGATGATGCAGTCGGGCATCAACTGGGCGATCGTCGCGATCGCCGCGTCGTTGGACACGTAGCCCGAGGTGAACAGCAGCGCCGCTTCCTTGCCGTGCAGGTCGGCCAGTTCCCGTTCCAGTTCCGCGTGCAGATAGGTCGTGCCGGCGATGTTGCGCGTGCCGCCGGAACCGACGCCCATGCGCTCGCCCGCCTCGGCGAGGGCGGCAAGGACGTCCTTGTTCTGGGCCTGGCCCAGGTAGTCGTTGGAGCACCACACGACGACCTGCGAGGTCGAGCCGTCGGGGTGATGGCGGGTCGCGTGGGGGAAATTCCCGGCCTGCCGCTCCAGGTGCGCGAACACGCGGTAGCGCCCTTCGCCCTTCACCTTGTCGACGGCGTCCTGGAATACCTTTTCATAATTCATCATTCTTCTCCTGCGCACCGCCTTTTCGGCGGGCGGTTGCGGCCCTGTGCGGAAAGCCTTCGTCGGCACGCATTTTGACGCGTGACGAAGGCCGCCGTCTTTGACCGAAGTCAATATTCTAAGACGCGCCACCGGCAAAGGGAATTCCCGATAGCGCAGGAATTTTTGCCGGCAACGGGCGAATTCCGGAGTGCCGCCGGGGCCGCGCGCCCGGCTCCCGGCGGCCGATCACGATAAGGTGACGCAAATGTGCGTTCAACGGGACGGCCGCGCCCGCCTATAAGCGCGGGAAATTCATTCCGTTCGGAGAATTCCCCGCCATGACCTCCCTCCTCGTCGCCATCGCCGCGGTCGCCGTCGCCAGTTTCCTGCTGTCGCCCAAGGTGCGCACCGCCGACGGCTTCTTCCGCGGCACCTCGGACGACGGCCGCGCCCCCGGCCTGCTGACCCTGACGCTGTCGCAAGTGACGACCTGGATCTTCGCGCGTTCCCTGATGAACGCGGCGATTCTGGGCTTCTACTACGGCATCGCGGGCGCCCTGGCCTATGCCGCCTACTACCTCAGCTTCCTCACCGGCGGGCTGATCGTCGACCGGCTGCGCTTCCGTCACGGCGCCGGCAGCGTGCAGGAGTTCCTGTCCGACCACTACGGCGCCATGGGCCGCTGGTCCTACAACGTGGTGGTCGGGGTGCGCCTGCTCAGCGAGGTCTTCGCCAACCTGCTGGTCATCGGCATCATCTTCGGCGCGGCCGGGACGACGGGCTATACCCTGGCCATCGTCGCGGTCGCCGTCCTGACGCTCGGCTATTCCATGATGGGCGGCCTGCGCGCGGCGCTGCGCACGGACGTCATGCAGACGGCGGTGCTCTATGCCGGGCTGGCGGTCCTGCTGGCGCTGACCTTCACCCGGCCCGAGTTCGATCCGGCCGCCGTCCTGGCGTCCAGCGCGGAGGCCGGCGGCCCGGGCTGGGTGCTGCTGGCGGTCGCCCTGTTGCAGATCTGGAGCTACCCCCTGCACGACCCGGTGATGATGGACCGCGGCTTCCTGGCCGACCGCGACGTGACGCGCAGAAGCTTCCTGAACGCCGCCTGGATCTCGGTCCTGGGGATCATGGTGTTCGGGGTGATCGGCATCTATGCGGGCCTGAACAAGGCCGAGGGCGAGGCCATGGTCGCCGTCCTGACCCGTCTGTTGGGCGAGCCGGCGATGGTGCTGTTCAATTTGGCGCTCGTCGTCTCGGCGGTCTCGACCCTCGATTCAACATTCGCCAGCGCCTCCAAGCTGGTGGTCGCCGACATGGGCATCGTGGCGCCCTCGGTGCGCAACGGACGGCTCGCCATGGCGGGCTTCCTCTTGGGCGGACTGGCCTTCCTGTTCCTCGGCAACAAGGACCTGTTCGCCGCCGTCGCCGTATCGGGCACGGCGTCCATGTTCCTGGCGCCCGTGGTGTTCTTCAACATCCTGGGCGGCCGGCGCGTCCAGCCGTGGGCCTTCGCGTTCGCCTTCGCCCTGGCGATCGCCGGCGGCGCCCTCTACATGCTGGAGGCGGGCGGCCACGTGGCGGTCGTCGAACCGCTCCTGGGGATCACCCACAAGTACGCCAAGCTGCTGGCGATCTGCATCGCCGTCCTGGCCGGCGGCTGCGGCGCCTTCGCCCTGGGCGCCATGGGGGCGGTGCGCAGCCGGGCGGCGGCCTGACGACCCCGCGATTTTTGCGGATCCGACCCCCGGCAATTTTGCGGACAGCAAACGCGTTTTGGGATAATAGAGGCGCCATGAGCACCTCCCCCTCGAACGCCTTGCGGAAATCCGGCGCCAAACGGCCCCGGAAAGCGGCCCCTCCGACCGCGCCCAAGGTCGGCCTGGTCAGCCTGGGCTGCCCCAAGGCGCTGGTCGATTCCGAGCGCATCATGACCCGCCTGCGCGCCGAGGGATACGACCTGGTCGACAGCTACGACGGCGCCGACCTGGTGATCGTCAACACCTGCGCATTCCTGGACACCGCCCGCGACGAGTCCCTTGACGCCATCGGCGAAGCCATGGCCGAGAACGGCAAGGTCGTCGTCACCGGCTGCCTGGGCGTGCACGAGAACCTGATCCGGGAAATCCATCCGGGCGTTCTGGCCGTCACCGGCCCGCATCAGTACGAGACGGTCATGGCGGCCGTCCACCAGGCCCTGCCGCCGGCCCATGACCCCTACGTGGACCTGCTGCCGCCCCAGGGCGTCAAACTGACGCCCCGCCATTACGCCTATCTGAAGATTTCCGAAGGCTGCAACAACAAGTGCACCTTCTGCATCATCCCCTCGCTTCGCGGACCGCTGGCCAGCCGCCCCATCGGCGACGTGCTGGCCGAGGCCGAGGGCCTGGCCGAAGCCGGGGTCAAGGAACTGCTGGTGATCTCCCAGGACACCAGCGCCTACGGCATCGACGCCAAGTTCCCCCGCCAGAGCTGGCGCGGACGCGACTACCGCACGCGGTTCCTCGACCTGTGCGAGGGCTTGGCGGAACTGGGCATCTGGACGCGCCTGCATTACGTCTATCCCTACCCGCACGTGGACGAGGTCATCCCTCTGATGGCGGCGGGCAAGGTCCTGCCCTATCTCGACATTCCGTTCCAGCACGCGAGCCCCAGCGTGCTCAAGGCCATGCGCCGCCCGGCGCACCAGGAGCGCACGCTGGAGCGCATCAAGGCGTGGCGCGGCGCCTGTCCGGACCTTGTGTTGCGCTCCACCTTCATCGTCGGCTTCCCGGGCGAGACCGAAGACGACTTCGACTTCCTGGTCGACTGGCTGGAAGAAGCCCAACTCGACCGCGTCGGCTGTTTCAAGTACGAGAACGTCGCCGGGGCGCGGGCCCAGGCGCTCGACGGCCATCTGGACGAAGACGAGAAGCAGGACCGCTGGGAGCGCCTGATGGAGGTCCAGCAGGAGATCAGCGCGCGGCGCCTGGCCCGCCTGGTCGGGCGCGAACTGGACGTGCTGATCGACGAGGCCGCCGACAAGGACGGTGTGGCGGTCGGGCGCTGCTATGCCGACGCGCCCGAAATCGACGGCGTGGTGCGGGTGGCGGACGGCAAGGACCTTCGCCCCGGCGGGATGGTCCGGGCCAGGATCACGGGCTCGGACGAATACGATCTGAGGGGCGAGGTCGTGACGGCGGATTAGCCGTTGGACGCCCGCCGGTGGCGCGGCGCGTCGGGATCGTTGGACCCTCGCGTATCCATGCGGTCAAGGATCTCGCGCATCAGCGAGATGCACTCCTTAATTTCCTTGATGTCCTGGCGCATGACGCGGATCGCCGTTTCATGGTCCTCGGCGTTCTGGGACATGATCTGGCGCAGAGTCGTCATCCGCTGGTCCTGCCGCTGCAGGGAGACGGCCAGCTTGACGTCCGCCTCGGCCAGCTTGTGATCGACCAGGGCCTGCAAGCGCTTGGCGACCTCGGCCGAGGTCAGCAGGGCGACCACGCCGATGATGACGGCGATTCCAGCGGCCACGGTAGCCAGATCGGCGAATGAGGAGGCTCCACCCATTCCATCACCCAAAATTATTTATCTTTTCGGCCCGCCTCCCGACCCACGTAGAGCGGTGCACGGACATTTTTCGGCGCCGGGACGGGACGCCGGATTAGATATTTCGCATTTTAATCCGTGAACGGAGATGCCGAAACAAAACTTTCATTCGGTTTCGCTTTCGGCGTGAACCCCCGTTCCTCGTCCGTCGGAATGACCCGGCGCACGTTGCGGATGTCGTCAAGCATCTGGTTGACCGCGGTCAGACGTTGGCGGATTTCGTCGGTGCCCGTGGAGGCCGCCTTGAACTTGTCCTCCACCGCGCTCAGCGCATCGCCCAGGACACGACGCTGGCGTTTCAGTTCGCGGTCCTGCTTGTCCAGGCCCTTGAGAAGTTCGAGTTCCGACTGCTGGAATCGGGCGTCGATCAGCGCCGTCACCCTGCGGGACATCTCCCCGGAAACCATCAAGGCGATGACCCCGAAAACGATACCGGCGGCGCCCAGGATAATGCCCAGATAGGCCGTCATGCCGCTCATGTTTCTCACCCTTTCGTTATGCAGGCCGCCCGAGATTGTTGTAGGGTCGGTTCGGGCCTGCACGATACACCGAGGTGAATTTTAGTCGGATTTTGCGGCCGGCGACTGTGACCGGCCTCACTCGCCGAATTTAATTCCATTTATTCAAAGAGTTAACATGAGAGCCGCGGTCATCCCCGTCACCCCCCTGCAACAAAACTGTTCCCTCGTCTGGTGCGAGAAGACCATGAACGCGGCCTTCGTCGATCCGGGCGGCGAGATCGACAGGTTGAAGGCGGCGGTCGAGGAAACCGGCACGACCCTGGAAAAGATCCTGGTCACCCACGGCCATCTCGACCATGCAGGCGCCGTCGCCGACCTGGCCGACGTGTTCAACCTGCCCATCGAGGGCCCGCACCCTGACGACAAGTTCTGGATTGATCAGCTTCCCGCCCAGGGCCGGAAATACGGATTCGGCGAGCTGCGCGCCTTCACGCCCGACCGCTGGCTTCACCAAGGCGACACCTGCACCGTCGGCGAACAGGTCTTCGACGTCCTGCACTGCCCCGGCCATACGCCGGGCCATGTGGCGTTCTTCCATGCGGCCGAACGGGTCGCCTTCGTCGGCGACATCCTGTTCCAAGGCTCCATCGGCCGATCCGATTTTCCGCGCGGCGATTTCGATACCCTGATCCGCTCGATCCGGGAAAACCTGTTTCCGCTCGGCGACGACGTCACCTTCGTGCCCGGCCACGGGCCTTTGTCGACCTTCGGGCACGAGCGGGAATCCAACCCCTACGTCGCCGACCGCCTGTTCACGCGGAACGCAGGCTGACGGCGGGCGGACGGGCCGGACACGATGAAGCGAATCCTCCTGCTCGCCGACGCCGATGAACTGCCGGGCCTGACCCGGATCTTCTGGAACGTCGCGCCCGAGGCGCGGGTTCTCGGCGTCAGCACCCGCGCCGAACTGGAACAGGCGACGGAGACCCCGCCGGACGACCTGCGCCTTGTCGCCTTTTGTACGGATGTGATCGTGCCCGAAGCCGTGCTCGCCCGTCTGCCGGGCCCGGCCTACAACCTGCATCCGGGCCCGCCCTGGGTGCGCGGCGTCTATCCCTCCGTGTTCGCCCTTTATGAAGGTCTCGACCGGTTCGGGGCGACGCTGCACGAAATGACCTCGGACATCGACGCCGGGCCCATCGTCGCCGTCGACGAAGCGCCGATCCCGGCCGGCATGGACCGGCTGGCCCTGGAAACCCTCGCGCGCGAGTTGGTTACCGGACTGCTCGCCCGCATGGCCCGGCCGCTGCTGGCGACGGACGGGCCCCTGTTCCGCCTGGACGTCGCGTGGTCGGGGCGCGCCTGGTCGAAAAAGGATTTCGAGGCGCTTTGCCGCCTGCCCGACGATATCGGCGAGACCGAATTCCGCCGCCGCCATCGGGCCGTCGGTGAAGGCCCCAACCACGCCCTTTATTTCGAGAAGTTCGGCCGCCGCTTCTCCCTGGACCCGCCGGCGATGTCCGGCCCGGTGGTCAAGGGCGGGCGGCCTGTCCGGTCCTAAGCAGACATATCCCAGGCGGACGGAAAAAGGGCGGAACCACGAAGGTTCCGCCCTAGCACCGCCGGTTGGGAGGAGGAGATTCGGCGGCGTGGATTTGCAGGGGGGGAACTGCAAATCAATTTTCGTATCGCCGGGGCTGAATGCCCCGCGTTCCTCAATCGGCTTCGGCCGGACGGTCGCCGACGAACGGCGCACCCCGCATGCGGCCCGGCAGGACCGCCGCGATGACGATGAAGGCGATACCGAGGACAAGGCCCAGCCACTCGCCTGGGACGCCGGCGATCACGGCAGGGTACTTGGTCCCGGCGAGCGCACCCAGGGCCGCCTTGCCGCCGAGCACGTGATCGAGCACGCCCATCGACTTGACCCAGGTGTAGGTGCTCATGTAGGCGCCGGCACCGAACAGCCCGCCCAGCACGAAGACCAGGCCGTCCCACCGTCCCGTGGCGGCCGCGGCCAGCCCGGTACCTGGGCAGTATCCCGCGACTGCGAAGCCGAGCCCCAGCAGCAGGCCGCCGATGAACACGCCGAAATAAGCGTCCTTCACGTCTAGGTGGCCGGGATCGACGACGCCCAGCATCAGCCCCGCATGGAGAAGGACAGAGGCCGTGCCGATGGCCAGGAAGATGGTCTTCATCAAATGCAGGTTCGAGAGGCGCAACATGCCGATGATGACGTTCGGGTTGGTCGCGCCGATGCGGTCCAACATGAAGCCGAAGGTGCCGCCAATGACGATGGCGAGGATCAGGGTGGTCATGGCTCAGCCCTCCTTGCGGTAGACCAGGAGCGCCACCGGCACCGCGGCAAGGAATACCCCGGCCGTGAAGATATAGGCGGACATGGCGGTCTGCGTCATGCCGCTCATCATATGGCCCGAGGTGCAGCCGCCCGCCAGGCGCGCGCCGTACAGCACGACGAACCCGGCGGCAAAGGCGGCGGCATACCGCTTCCAGACGCCATCTCCGAAGTTGGCGCGCCAGACAGGGGGCATGATGCGCTCTTCCCGCCGGACGCCGCCGCGCAGCACGCCCGACAGCGCCGCCCCGCCCATGAGCGCCAGGACAAAGATGAAGCTGTAGTTCCAGGGGTGGGCGACATTTTTGGCGTACTTGCCGCCCGACTTGTCCAGATAGGCGTTGGGGCTGGCATAGCCGCTTTTCGCTTCCTTGGACGGGACCACAACGCCGTCGTCGACCATGTCCCACAGAATCCCGTCGAAGATGACGAACTGCGTGGACACGCCGATGGGCTTGACCAGCAGGACCGCCGCGAAGAACACGACGCCCAGCAGCACGCCGCCGGTTTTCCAGGATAGGATCATCAACCTGTCCTCCTCTGCCAAGGGTCGGATCCGGCCGGGCCTATCTGGCCTTGGCCGCCGGGCAACTCGAAATCCCGAACAGGGAATAGGCCGGGCAGGTGCCGAACAGCCCGGTCGCCAACGGCACGACGCCGATCAGCGTCCACATGCGCCAAGGTTCATCGGGAAACAGAAAGAACAGGGCCAGCAGGACCACACCCGCAACGATGCGCAGCACGCGGTCGATGCCGCCGACGTTATTCTTGAACATGAACGGAACTCCTTGTCGTCCGAACGGATTGATTGCAAACCCTACACTTCCTGAGAAACGGGGCATTGACGTCAGTCAATCAGTTCGGCGCGCGGTCGTCGGTGACTAGATCACCAAGGGCGGGCCCGGTTCACCGGTTCAGAGGATAAGCGCCGCCAAGCCGGCACGGTCGGCAACCCTGATGTTGCCCCGCTCGAGCGTCACCAACCCCTTCCTGGCAAGGGTTTCCAGCCGTCGCGACACCACCTCGCGCACGGAGCCGATGGCCGTGGCCAGCTCCTGGTGGGTGTTGCGAACCAGCCCGTCGCCGTCGGCCCGCTCCAACAGGGCCGCGGCCAGGCGTTCCTCAATGCGGATGAAGGCCACCCGTTCCAGGACCTGCATGACCGACTGCAGGCGTTTGGCGAAGGCCTGGAACACGAAACCGCGGAATTCCTCCGACTTGCCCAGCAGCTTGAGGAACAGGGACTTGGGAATCATCACCGCCTCGACATCCGTCTCGGCGACGGCCTCGGCGGAATAGTCGTCCTCTCCCAGCAGGCCCAGCGTGCTCTGGACGCAGGATTCCCCGGGCGTGATGCTGTACAGCAGGATCTCGCGGCCCGTGACCCCGGTCAGGTAGACGTCCACCCGGCCGCCGATCAGGACGCCGAAGCAGGTCACCTCGTCGCCGGGGCGGAACAGGACGTGCCCCGTGGGGATGGTGACCGGTCGGATGGCTTCCAATTCCCGGCGCGTCTCGGCGTCCAGGCCCTCAAGCCCCGGCGCACGGTCAACCCAGTGGACGGCGGCGGTCATCGATCGGTCTCCTCGAATTCAGGCGGCGGAAGTTCCGGCGAGTCCGGGACCATTTCCACCTGGTCGGCGCCGCCAATGAGAACGAAATTCATGGGGCTGGCCACGGAAAGGGTTGCGAAGACGCCGAGAATAACGCCCTTCGCCGGCGCTTCAAACCGGGTTCGCCGTATCCTTCGCCGCCGTGCCCGGATCGCGCAGGCCGTTCACCGTCCGGTCGCCGGGAAGGTCGAACGGGCGCAGGTAGAGAACGGCAGCGATGCCCAGCGGCGTGACGACGGCAAGGTGACCGAAGGCCAACACCCAGCCCGTCACGCCGCTGCCGCCCGCAAGGTCGAGCACGATGCCGAATACCAGCGGTCCCAGGAATCCGCCGATGTAGCCGATGGTCGAATGCACGGCCAGGGTCGCACCTCGGCGGCCCGGCTCGGCGCTGCCGGAGGTTCCCGCCGTCAGGGCCGAGGAATCGGCATAGACCGCCACGTTGTAAAGCAGGCAGAGGACGACCGCGAGACCATAGCCCACGGCCGCCGCCCAGCCGATGCCGACCGCGAACACGACCGACACCGCCATCACGGCCAGGACCACCCGCTGGCGACCCAGGCGGATGCACAACTCGTTGCCGCCGACGCTCGACCAGGTGCCGAGCACCCCCATGACGAAGGCGATGGAGGTCGGCGCCAACAGGCCTTCGCCGCCGCCGAAGGCCGCCGCGGTGAAGGTCAGGAAGGTAACGCCCCACGAGCGCAGGGTGAACAGCTCCCAGGCATGGGCGCCATAGCCGACGGAATAGGCCAGCGCCGAGCGGTTGCGCAGCACGGGGCGGAAGTCGAACAGCGGCGGGCGGTCCAGCTTCGACGCCTCGACCGCGCCCGCGGGTTTCGCAGGCTGCCCGGGCACGGCGAAAACCATGATCAGGAACGCAGCAGTGGTGCACAGGCTGGCGCCACCGAATACCCAGGGCCAGCTTGACCAGTTGGCGATGGTGCCGGCGAACAGGAACGACAAGGCGCCGCTGAGCCCGACCCCGGCGGCATGCCAGGATACGCCACGCGTCTGCGCCTGGCCTTCCAGCCGGTCGGACAGGACCTTGAGTCCCGGCATGTAGGTGCCGGCCCAGGCCATGCCGGCGAACGCCCGCAGAACCAGGGCCGACCAGAAACCGTCGGCCAGGAAGGCGTAGCCCAGGTGCGTCAGAGTCGTCAGCGTCACGCAGGCGAGATATACCCGCTTGGGGTCGATGCGGTCGGTCAGGCTGACCAGGATTGGCACCGCACAGACGTAGGACGCCGCCCACATGCCCGCGAGCCAGCCGGCCTCGGTATTGGTAAGCCCCCATTCCGCGATGAAGATGGGCAGCAGCGCCGGCACCGTATAGGCGCCGATCTGAGCCAGAAGCTGCGCCATGAAGACTGCGAAAATCAGGCGGGTCGCCGACATCGTGGGGTCCTTGGTCTGTTCGTCGGGTTCGCCTGAGGTTCGGCCCGGGCGGGCCTGCGGTCGGTCCGGCTTGGATTGAGGATGCGGGGATAAAGTGTTAGTGCGGGACGGGCCGCCCGTCAAAGCGGTTTCTCGACCTCGCACCGGGCGCTACCATTCGCACATGCGCTTCTTCACCTCCGACCGGTTCGTCATTCCCCTGCCCGACGGTCACAGCTTTCCGGGGCGGAAGTACATCCTATTGCGCGAATGCCTGGTCCGGGACGGCATCCTGAAGGCCGACCAAATCCTGCCCTCGCCCCTGGCCGGGGACGCCGACATCGTCCGCGCCCATGACGCCGCTTATGTCGCGACGGTGCGCGAGGGGCGTCTCGACACCCAGGCGCAGCGACGCATCGGCCTGCCGTGGAGCGCCAACCTGGTCGACCGCGTGACCGCGACCATGGGCGGCGCGGTGGCGGCGGCCGAGGCGGCGCTGGATTCCGGCCTGTCCGGGCAGCTTGCCGGCGGCACCCATCACGCCCACCGCGATTTCGGTGCGGGCTACTGCGTCTTCAACGATTTCGCCATCGCCGCGTTGAAGGTCCTGGCCGAAGGCTGGGGCGCGCGCGTCGCGATCATCGACCTGGACGTCCATCAGGGCGACGGCAACGCCGCCATCCTGGCCGGGCACCCCGACGTCTTCGTGTTCTCCATGCAGGGCGAGAAGAACTTCCCCCACCAGCGGGTGGCCTCGGACCTGGACGTCGACCTGCCGGACGGCACCGAGGACGAAATCTACCTGCGCACCCTGGCCGAGCACCTGCCCGCGGTGTTCGACTTTCGCCCCGACCTGGTGCTCTACCAGGCCGGTGTGGACCCGCTGCGCGAAGACCGCCTGGGCCGCCTTGCCCTGACGCTCGACGGACTCGCCCGGCGCGACCGTCTGGTGCTGACGGAATGCCGGTCACGCGGCATCCCCGTCTCCATGGCCATCGGCGGCGGCTACGCCGACCCCATCGAGGTATCGGTCCAGGCCTATGTCAACACCTACGCCGTGGCGAAGGAGGTCTATCGATTCTGAGGGAGCCTACTCCCCGTCGCCGCCGATGGCCTTGATGCCCCCGACCTCGCCCCAGCGGGGGGCCGCATCCAGATGCACGCCGACCTGATCCAGCAGGCGCATGCAGGTCTGGTCGACGATGTCGCGGATCGCGTGGGGCTGCTGATAGAAAGCCGGCACGGGCGGGAAGATCACGGCCCCCAGATGGGCGAGCCTGGTCAGGGTCTCCAGGTGCCCGGCATGCAGCGGCGTCTCGCGCACAGCGAGGACGAGATTCCGCCGTTCCTTCAGCATTACGTCGGCGGCGCGCGTGATTAGGTCGCCCGTGTTGCCGTAGGCGATGTTGGAAGCGGTCTTGACGGAACAGGGGGCGACGATCATGGCATCCAGACGGAACGAGCCCGAAGACACGGGGGCACCCACGTTGCCCGCCAGGTGCACGACGTCGGCGAGCGCCTCGATCTCGGCGGCATCGCGCTCCAGCTCCGCCGCAATCGTCAGCCGCCCGGCCTTGGAGATCACCAAATGGCGTTCGACTGCCGGCTCCGCCGCCAGCATTTCCAAGAGGCGCAGGCCGTAAATGGCGCCCGAAGCTCCGGTGACGGCGATAAGGATGCGTTTGCGAGATTCCATGGCGCCCAATGTGGGATGCCGCAGGCGATTTGTCCACGCCGGACGCAAAACGCGATTGACCGTCGCCTCCGGCGCGCTACTTTGTGCGACGACCGGATTGTATACAGTTTCCTCCTTTACCGAGGCAGACACGACCATGGACACCACCCCCAGCGCCAACAAGATTTGGGGCCGTTCGGCCTTTCTCGCCCTTCTCAAGCAGGAAGGCGTCAGCCACCTGTTCGGCAATCCGGGCACCACGGAACTACCGATCATGCACGCGCTGGCCGACCATCCGGATCTGACCTACGTGCTGGGCCTGCAGGAATCGCTGGTCGTCGCCATGGCCGACGGCTACTCCCGCGCCTCGGGCAGGCTGGTCGCCTGCAACGTCCACGTCGCCCCCGGCCTGGGCAACGCCATGGGCTCGCTCTACAACGCCAAGTTCACGGGCACGCCGATGATCCTGACCGCCGGGCAGCAGGAACAGGGCCACGGCCTGACCGAGCCGGTGCTCTACGACGACCTGGTCCCCATGGCGCGGCCGCTGGTCAAATGGGCGGTCGAGGTGACGCGCCTGGAGGACCTGCCGCGCATCGTCCACCGCGCCGCCAAGGTCGCCATGACGCCGCCGACGGGGCCCGTGTTCCTGTCCCTGCCGGGCGACATCCTCAACGCCGAGGCGGGCCTGGACCTGGGTGCCGCCACGCGCATTGACACCCGCGTGCGGCCGTCGGACGCCGTGCTGGAAACCATCGCCAAACGCATCCTGGCGGCCGAACGGCCCGTGGTGGTGGTCGGCGACGAGATGGTCAAGAGCGATGCCCTGAAGGAAGCGGCCGAGTTCGCCACGGCGCTGGGCGCGCCCGTGTTCCAGTCGTCCGCGCCCTACGGCGCGCAGTTCCTGTCGGAGCACCCCTGCTTCATGGGCGCCCTTGAGCGCGTGCAGAAACAGGCGCGCGCCGCGCTCGAACCCCATGATCTGATGATCGCGCTGGGCGCCGATCCGCTGGTGATGTCGGTCTACAGTCCCATCGACCCCTTGCCCGACGGCATGAAGATCGTGCAGGTCGGCCTCAACGAATGGGACATCGCCAAAAACTACCCGGTCGATATCGCGGCCCTCGGCGACCTGAAGGTCACCCTGCCGGCGCTCGCCGACATGCTGCTCCTGATCGGCGGCGACGCCCACAAGTCGCGCGCCGCGTCGTCCATCGCGCGGCTTGCCGACACCAACTGGTCGGCCCGGCGCAAGCGTCTGATGACCGAGCTTGCCGACAGCGACGGACCCGCGCCCATCGATCCCCGGCACCTCGCCAAGATGATCACCGACGCCCTGCCCGCGAACGCCATCATCGTCAACGAGGGCCTGACCTCGGCGCGGCTGCTCGACCAGTTGTTCCCGTTCCGGGACCGCTTCGCCTACCACGGCCTGGCGTCGGGCGGCATCGGCTGGGGCGTGCCGGCGGCGGTCGGCGTGCAGCTCGCCCAGCCCGACCGCCCGGTGGTCGCCGTGATCGGCGACGGCAGCGCCATGTATTCGATCCAGGCGCTTTGGACGGCGGCCAACATGAAACTTCCGCTGACCTACGTGATCGCCAACAACGGCGGCTACCGCATCATCAAACAGCGCCTGAAGTCCTTCCACGGCTCCGAGAACTACATCGCCATGGACTTTGTCGATCCGCCCATCGACTTCGTGGCGCTCGCCCGGAGCATGGGCCTGACGGCCGAGCGTATCACCGATCCGGCGCGCGTGCGCCCGGCGCTCAAGGAAGCGATCGCCAACCCGGGCCCGAACCTTCTGGAAGTCGTGGTCGACGGGAAAGTCTAACCCGCCACCCAACCGGCGAGCGGCTCAGCCAGGTTCTCCCAGGACTGGTAGCCGGCGGTGACCAGATAGGCCTTCTGGTCCTCGACGGCGAGCAGCGTCGGGAAGCCGGTGATGCCCGACTGCTGCGCGAACCAAAAATCGCCCTGGGTTTCCTCGCGCGTGTCGGGTGACGTCAGCATTTCGTGGAATTCGTCGCGGTGGAAACCGAAATCGCCGGCGATGTCGGCCAGTTCGCCCTCGGCAGCCGTATTGCGGTTGTCCACGTAGAAGGCGCGATGCAGACGGGCGAGGAACGGCAGCGCCCTTTCTTCATCCAGTTTGCGCGCGGTGACGACGGCGCGGCAGGCGGGCTCCGTGTCGTAGACGAACCCATCCCGATCGAAGAACGCGAAGTCGAAGGGCTGACCCGAGGCTTCCTGGACGTGCTCCCAGTGGCTGCGGACATAATCCTTGTCCTTGTCGCGCATGGGATGGACAGTGCCGGGGCGCAACCCGCCGACCATCACGCGCACGGGCGCGCGGTCGCCAAAGGCCTCGGCTACCTTGCCGATCACCGGCGAGAAGCCCCAGCACCAGGAGCACATGGGGTCGGCGACGTAGAGGAAATGCCTGCTCATGGGCCGAATATAGGACCCAAGGCGCATACCGCCAACCGAACCCAGGTTCACATCCCTGTCAGCAGGCGGACCCTAGGGCGTGATCGGAAAAGGCCGGGCGATGCCCGGGTCGAAACCGGATGGCCGATTACTTGCGGTCCTCGGACTTATCCAGCAGATAGCCGGCACCCGCGCCCACGGCGCCGCCGAGCGCCGCGCCGCAGGACACGCAGCCACCGGTCAGTGCCGTTCCAAGAGCGCCAGCGCCAGCGCCGATTGCGCCGCCGCTGAGGACGCGTTCTTCCGTCTTGGACAGATTTGAACAGCCGCCGAGCGTCAACGCGGCGACGAGCACGATAAGCGGAACGGAGCGGGTCATAGATCCCTCCAGTGGTTGCTTGAACCGGAGAAGATTTGGGTACGACGGCGTGAGATCGTAGGGGCGAACCTGTGACATTTCTGTAGCAATGCCAGCGGTGCCGTCAGCCGCCGATCCCCGAAATCGCCGCCTCCGTCTCCTCCGCCAGGCGCGCCATAAGCTCGGCCGCGGTCCGGCGGCGGGCGAGCCCCACCCCCTGTCCGGCCCACAGCGACAACAGCCCCGCGTCCCCCGCCCTGGCTGCCGCCGTGCGCATGGGCCGGGTCAGCGCGTTCTGCCAGGGGAAGGGCAGCACGTCCGAGGCGTCGCCCCCCGGCTCCATGGCTTCCATGAAACGGTTCTGGACGCCGCGCGCCGGGCGGCCGGAGAACGCGCGGGTGACGCGCGTCTGGTCCGGGGCGGCGGACAGCAGCGCCTCCTTGTAGCAGGCCGGCACGCCCGCCTCGTCACAGGTCAGGAAGGCCGTGCCCATCTGCACCGCCTGGGCGCCCAGGGCCAGGGCGGCGGCGATGCCCCGCCCGTCCATGATCCCGCCCGACGCCACCACGGGTACGGAGACGGCATTGACGACCTGCGGCACCAGGGACATGGTGCCGATCATCGCCGCCTCGAACGACCCAACGAAGGTGCCGCGATGGCCGCCGGCCTCCGCCCCCTGGGCGACCACGGCATCGACGCCCGAGCGTTCCAGGGCAATCGCCTCGGTCGGCGTGGTCGCCGTGCCCATGACGATCATGCCGCGGGCCTTCAGCGCCGCCACTGCGTCCTCAGGCAACAGGCCGAAGGTGAAGCTGAAGACCTTGGCGCCGCTGTCGAGCGCGACGGGGAAATTGCGCGCGAAGGGATCGGCCATCGTCTCCGGCAGTTCCGGCGCGGGCGCGTCCACGGCCGATCCGGCCTCGGTCACGGTGGCCAGCGCGACCCCGGCGTCGTCCGGACGTGGCGGCACCTCCTGCGGCGCGAACAGATTGACCCCGAAGGCGCGGTTGGTGCGGCCGCGCACGGTGGCGGCGGCGTCGCGGAAGGCCTCGGGCGTCAGGTAGGTCGCGCCCATGCAGCCGAGCCCGCCCGCTTCGGACACCGCGCCGGCCAATTGCGGCGTGTCGCCGCCACCGGCCATGGGCGCCTGGATCACCGGGCTGGTCAGGCCCAGCCGGGCCATGAGGGGGGTGTTTACGGGCATGGCGTGCCTCCGGCCGTGGACGATCCGCCAAGGCTACCTTTGCCCGCCGCCGGCGTGAAACGGTTTCCCGCGATAGCCGCTATCTGACTCCGCGATACCCAGTGTATCGCCGCCCGCGCAGGGGATCTCCATGAAAGCGCCATGGGCGGAGCGCGCGACCTTGCCGTTAGGCATATGGTTTAAAGCCATGCGGCAGGCTAGCATCCGTCAAATCCAACAAACATCGATCGGCGCCTGCGCGGACGTGTTTGACATCTTTGATCCGAATCAAGTTGGCCATTGCCGTTATCGTATACCTTGCGGTCGCGAGGGCGGGTGTCCTTGGACGGTTCCTAATATCAAGCCCCTATTCCCCAGATGAAGCGCCATTATGGTGGCGTGGAATCGTGATTCTGATATAAAAATCAGAGTGTTATTGAGGG
>PFFW01000014.1 GCA_002781745.1 Rhodospirillales bacterium CG15_BIG_FIL_POST_REV_8_21_14_020_66_15 | reverse complement strand
GTTGCAGGGTGACCACGCCCCGCGCGGCGCCGATCCCGGCGGCGCCGGTGGCCAGGGCGACGTAGCGGTTGCCGGCGCGGTCCAGCAGGCCGCCGGCCATGCTGGCGGCGCGGCCCAGGCGGTTGAAGGAGCGCACGCCCGTGCGGCTCAGGCCGGTCATGGCCTGGCCGAAGCCGCGCGACCGGCCGACCAGGTTGCCGGCCAGGTCGACGATCAGGGCTGTACGGATGTCGGGCATGGGCTACCGGGCCTTCCAATTCGCCTGCTTCAGGGCGCGGACGATCCGCCGCGGGGTCAGGGCCGTCACTTCGCTTCGGGTCCAGCCGGTCATCTGCGACAACCTGACCACGGCGAGGTCGAGCCCCTCCCAGCGGCGCCTATTCTCGCCCCCGCTCGGACAGGACCTCCCGTTCGGCGGCGTTCTCCAGCGTCCGGCTTTCGGCCATCAGCAGATCCAGGTCGAGGCGCGGCAGCGCGCGCAGCATCTTGGCCGTGACGGCGCCCTCGAATTCCTCGCCGCCCTCGCCGATCAGCCTGTCGACCTGGCGGGCCAGCAGCTCGAACGCCGCGACCGCCGGGCTCGAATGCACCACCGGGCCGGCCGCCGTCGCGTAGACGCGCTCGGCCGCGATCTCGGCGTCCAGAACGTCGCCGGCCGTCGCCTCCTTCAGGACGACGGTGGTGTAGACCGCGTCGCCGATCCGGAAGCCCCGCGCCAGGGTGGCCCTGACCTCAGCCATTGGCCGCCCCCACTTCCTCGAGGGCCGGGCCCTTCATGACGATCTTCACGCGGCTTTCGGAGCCGTCCGTCCAGGTCGGCGGTTCCGCCACCCACCAGGCGCGGCCGACCAGGGCCGGGCCCGCGTCGGGCTCGAACGTCACCGTGGCGCCCGCGATGTTGCGCAGCTGCGTGATCGACACGGTTTCGTCGTAGTCGATCTCGAACTCGATGCTGCCCTCGCGCTCGCTTTCCGAAAAGCCGTGCACCGTGTGGCCGACGCGCGCCTCGCGCACCGTGCCGCCGGGGTCGTAGCTGGCGCCGGGGTAGCTGTCGAACTTGCGCCCGTCCGCCTTGATCGTCGCTTTGCCGAGTTTCTTGCTCATGGTCGGGGCTCCCTACAGGATGAACTTGATCTTGCCCGCGAGGACGCGGAACTGGTTGACGATGTCCGGGCGCAGCAACTGGTTGAGGCGGTTCACGTCGTTGCCGTCGCGCTCGGACAGAAGGTCGGCCTT
Source organism: Rhodospirillales bacterium CG15_BIG_FIL_POST_REV_8_21_14_020_66_15 (assembly GCA_002781745.1). GTDB lineage: Bacteria > Pseudomonadota > Alphaproteobacteria > Rhodospirillales > Casp-alpha2 > UBA1479. The sequence goes on along the minus strand of PFFW01000014.1, from coordinate 3,501 downwards.
GAACTGGTCGAAGTTCTCGACCAGGCCGAGCGCCTCCCATTCGCGGAACAGGACGATGGCCTCGGCATCCGCCAGGCGCGGCGTCATCACCGCCTGGCCGGCGCCGAATTGGGTGTCGCTGTCCGCCAGCTTGTGGCGCGGATACTTGAGGGCGAAACGCGCGTTGTAGGTGAAGCGCAGGTAGGCCAGGGTCTTGAGCGTCTCCACGTCCAGGAACGCCGGGTCGTCGACGCCGGCCAGGTTCTGTTCGTAGGTCGTGATGCAGCGTTCCAGCACCACCGTGTCGCCCTGTTCCGTCACCTTGAAGGTGGCGATCCCGTCGTACAGCAGGAGGTTCCGTTCCTCGCGCGTGAACCGGTCCTGCGGCAGCGGCGCCAGGACGCCCTTGATCGCCAGGTTCTGCAACGGCCGGGCCGGATCCTGCTTGGCCTCGAAGGCGGCGATGCCGGCAAGCGCGGCGGCCCACATGAAGGGAGCCGTGGGGCTGCCCGAGGCGTAGAGGATCGACAGGTGCGGGCTGTTGCGCCCGTTGCCCAGCGTGGTCAGGGCCGCGTGGGCGCCCCGGGCGGCGGCGAAGGCATGGCCGTCCTTCTGCACCGTGGGGCCGAACCGGTCGGCCAGTTCGGTTTCCAGGGCGGTCAGGTTGGCCGCGTCCGTGTACGGCATGGCGATGTCCGTGAACCACTGGTCGCCGAAGGCGGCGACGGCGTCGCCGATGTCCGGGTTGCCGGCGCCGCCGGTCATGGCGGTGACCGTCGCGGTCAGCCCGTCCGGCAGGGCCTCGCCCTGGTAGTAGCTGTGGCGCAGGTCGATGCCGTTGCCGGCCTCGCCCGCGTTGCGCGCGGTGAAGTCGACCTGCGCGTCGTCCACGCCGTTCACCGCCGCCGTCACCGGCAGGTCCGTTTGCAGGTTCACCGCCGCGGCGACGGACGCCGCGATGGAGGCCGGCGTGTCCGTGGCGGCGACGGCCAGGCGGATGCGGCCGTGCAGGCCGGCGCGGCTGAAGTGCGCGTTGATGTAGAGGGTCAGCGTGCCCGCGCGGGTCACCGCGCCGCCGAACCCGATGGACCCGGCGGCGGCCGTGGCGCCGCCGTCGTCCACCTGCGCGACGGCCCAGGTTTCGGTGATGCGGTTGTTCAGCTTCAGCGCGCGGAACATCAGGGCCAACATGGAGCCCCGGCCGAACGCGGCCTCGGCCTCGGCCTCGTCCAGGATGCGGACGGGGACAAGGGGTGCCTGCGTGCCCGCCGCCAGCTTCTGGCCCAGGACAAGGATGCGCGACGGCATCCCGACCAGGCCGATCACGGCGCCGGTGCCGTCGATCTCGACGAAATTGCCGGGCGTGCGGATGCCGGCCGGAACTTGATCGAACGTGATGGCCATGGGTTAGCCCTCCTTCGCGGTCGTGGATTTCGATGCGGCCTTCGCCGGCGCCTTGCCGCCGCCGGGCTCAAGTCCGGACGCCGTTTCCCTGGCCTTGGCCTGCGCTTCCCTGAGCGTTGCGCCCAGGGCCACGCTGTTCTCGGCCGCGCGGCGGCGCCAGTACGGGGTAAGGACGATCTTCCCGCCCTCCGGCGGAAGGTGGCCGCGCCCGTTGGGGGTGCGGACCTTCAGGCCGCCCACGGGGACGGCGTAAATCATGTTGTCGTAGGTCATGCTTCGGTCTCCAGGGTGGTTGCGTCTTCCGCGTCGGGATTTTCCGCGGGCAGGTGCTTGCCGCCGTTGCCGGCCGGGTCTTGGGTGGTCACGTTGCCGTGGGGCGGGATGTCCCAATCCACGTGCAGGGTGGCGAAGTCGTCCAGGCCCTGGGCGTCGGGCGTCACGCCCACGTAATGGCTCAGGATGAACTCGATGGCGTAGATCGAGACGTTCAACTTGCCCGCAGGCTTGCCGTTCAGGACGTTGTCGATGGTCCCGGGCTCGATGGGCCGCGTCAGGAAATCCAGCCCCAGGGTCTGGCCGGCGATCAGCGCCTCCACGTCCTCGAGGATCTGGTAACTGCCCACATCCCCGGTGGCGCCGCGCCGGCGGGCGCGTTCGTTCCGCCGGTTCTGCGTCGCGACCAGGCCGGCGAAGGTGGTCTGGGCCTCGAACGCGCCGCCGGCCGCCGGGCGCGGCCGGGTCCGCCCGCGGAACACGAACCACACGGCGGGAAACTGCCCCTTCACCAGTTCGGCCAGGGGATCGTCCAGCTCATTGCCGTAGCTGGCCACCGTGCGGATGGCGTAGCCCAGGGCGCCGCCGTCGCCGGCTGTCTTGACCCGGTCCACCAGGGCCTGTTCCATGGCGCCGATCATTGCAGCGCCCCGGTCAGATAGTCGTTAACAAGGTCGCCGATGGCGTCCTCGTCGGCGGCCGATATTCCGAGGAACGGCCGCGCCGGGATCTCCACCTTCTGCGTCATGATGAAGTCGGAGCCGATGCGGAAGGCCAGCGCCTTCGCCGTCTTCGGCCGGATCGTCGCGCCGAACTGATGCGTCGCCGCGTAGATCATGTTGGTGCCCACGTCGATGCGCCGGCCGGTGACCCGCCGCGTGATGTCGTCGTTCAGGTGCCCGTCCCTGGTCAACGTCGTTCCGGCCTGGCGCAAGGCGCGGCCCGAGGGCATCCAGGGCGTGCCGTCCGGCGCGCGCTGGGTCTCGAAGCGCTCCCGGGTGCTCTCCTCCAAGTGCGCGGCGATGTCCTCCATGACCGGGCGCATGTTCTCGCCGCGGGCCAGAAGGGCGTTCACCGCCCGGCCGGCGCGGGTCAACTGGGAGACATCGACGCGAAGGCGGACGCTCACGGCCTAGAACCCCTTCATGGTCTTGTCGGTGAACACGGGGCCGGCGCCGTCCTGAAGGACGATGTCCGCCTCGGCCGGCGTGCTGCCGCCCACGTCCAGCTCGACGCGGCCGGCCGCCACGTCGCGCAGCCAGGCAAGCGCCAGCTCGTGGTTCTTGACGACGGTTTCGGTGGGGCTTTCGTCGTGCAACAGGTAGCGGACGAGGGCCGCCGCCTTCGGCACGAGGGCCGGCGGCACCTCCGCCAGGGGCAGGTCGTAGCGCTTGGCAAGGTAGCTGTCGATGGTCGCGTCGGCGTCGGCCATGGCCATGTTCAGGACCGCGTCGGCGATCACGCCGGCGCCGCCCCGGTCGGTAAGCTGGATCAGCTCATCCTCTCCGAAACGGTCGATCAGGTCCTGCTTGGTGGCGTAAGGCATGGCGCCCTCGTTCAACTTTGGTCAGGGAGCGCGCGGGCGCTCCCGGTGGCCGTGGGACGTTGACGAAACGGGGCGGTCACCCGCGAGCCTTGCGGCCCGTTTCCTGGACCGGGCGCCGCCCCTCTCCGCAGTATCCCTACTTGCCGCCCCCCTTCCTGCCGGAAGGGGCGCCGGCGGCTTTGGCGTTGCCGCCGCCACCGCCGGCGTCGGGCGAGGAGCCCGTCTTGTCGGCACGCTGTTCTTCCAGGTCCGCGACCCGCTTCTTCAGCGCGGCGTTTTCGGCCGTCAGATCCTCGACC
>PFFW01000007.1:4807-6051 GCA_002781745.1 Rhodospirillales bacterium CG15_BIG_FIL_POST_REV_8_21_14_020_66_15 | reverse complement strand
TGGGGGGACGGTTCTTTCAGCATGACCAATTGAATCAAAACCCCCCGCCAATGGCGAGGGGTTTGTCAGCAGTCTGAAGAAGGTGCCCGGTTAGGGGCACCTTCTCGTTCGGCAATCCGGTGATCGTCGTGAACGTTATTTCACGTGGCAGGACAGGCACACATTGCTGGAAGTGTTGGCAATGCGAAGGAAGATGTTGTTGACCACCCCGTCCGGCCCGTTGTGCGGGTCGTGGCAGCTCGCGCATTCGACGCGCGGTTTGCCATCGGCCCGGGAGTAGAGGATCATGTCGACCTTCTCGCGGCCGGCGTCGGCGCTGCCCTTGGAATTGACCCAGTATTGCAGGTTGCCGTTGACCGTCGCGTTCGATGTTGCGACGTAACTGGCCGTATCCGGGCCTTCATGCGCGCCGTAGACGATGCCGATCGGGTGATCGTTCTGAAGGTCGGTCCCCAGGTTGGGGATGGGGGTTCCGGTCATTGCGGCAAGGCCCGCGAAGGCGGCGCCGGAGGCGTTGAAACCGCCCGATCCTGGTGCGTTCAGGACCGTATCCATTGCCTGCGAGCCGTCGTGGCAGGACAGGCAGGCCAGGGAAACCGAACCGACCGGGGCTTCGTTGCCGTCCAGGGTCGCCGTGCCCAGATTCGAATAGGTGGTGTAGGTTGCCGGATCGGGCAGCGCCTTGTTCCACAGCGGCGCCTGGGCGGAAATGTCCGAACCGTGCGGCGTATGGCAGAACACGCAGATCTGCGTCGTCGTGCTGCTCGCCGCGCCCTGACCCGCGCCGCCGGAACTCAAGTCGTGCTTTGATCCGACGATGCTGCCGGCTTGGGCGGTGGCGCTCGCCAATGCCACGGCGGACGCAAGCGCGGCCGTGACGGCGATTGTCTTCATTCTCAATCCAAGGTTTTTCATGTCCTGTTCCTCCTGTCACTGGTTGCCGAGGAATTGGAAAGCAACAGTCGGTTATTTTTGTGCATTAACCGTGCCGTTTAGTTATCTAATTGAAAAACAACGGTTCTCCGTATTTTTCGCGCCGGATTTTCCTAAAGTTGAGAATGACGGACGACCGTGGTTCCGAAATCCTGGATTCGGACGGCACCGCGATCAGTCATGGATGTGGGACATATTCTGATCGCTTGTTGACTGGGGATGGCCGTTTTGGTTTTAGTGGCGCGCGCTTTCCATGAAGCGGTGTTCGCTGAAGAAGATTCGAGACGTTCTCTTATGATTAATTTCAACTA
>PFFW01000007.1:0-4787 GCA_002781745.1 Rhodospirillales bacterium CG15_BIG_FIL_POST_REV_8_21_14_020_66_15 | reverse complement strand
CGTTTTATGAAGCTTGCGACGGTTGTGACGCCGTGGCTGGGGTGGTTGACGGTTGTGCTGTGTGGGGCGGGTCTTTATCTGGGCCTGTACGGGTCTCCGGCGGACTACCAGCAGGGGGAGACGGTTCGCATCATGTACGTTCACGTACCGGCGGCGTGGATGGCGCTGTTCTGCTACACGGCTTTGGCGGTTTCGGCGGGCGTGGGGCTGATCTGGCGGCACCCGGTTGCCGAGGTTGCGGCGCGTGCGACGGCGCCGATCGGGGCGTGTTTCACGTTTCTTGCGCTGTTGACGGGGTCGCTTTGGGGCAAGCCGATGTGGGGGACGTGGTGGGTGTGGGACGCGCGTCTGACGTCGATGCTGGTGCTGTTTTTCCTGTACCTCGGCTACCTGGCGCTGAACAGCGCGTTCGACGACCCGCAGCGGGGCGCCCGGGCGTCGGCGATCCTGGCTCTGGTGGGCCTGATCAACGTGCCGATCATCAAGTTTTCGGTTGACTGGTGGAACACGCTGCACCAGCCGGCGTCGATCGTGCGCATGGGCGGGCCGAGCGTGCATCCGGCCATGCTGTGGCCGCTGTTTCTGATGATCGGGGCGTTCACGACCTATTATCTTTGGGTTCTGATGCTGCGCATGCGGCGCGAGCTGACGGCGAGCCGGCTGCGCGCGCGGCGCCGGATGCAGGCCGAGGAGGCGGGGGTGTGAAGCCGCCCTTGCGCTGGCGGTCGGGGCCGATAGACTGCGGCGGGGGCGATTTGCGGTCGGAGCGGTCTTATTGGGCGGGCGACTGATCTCGGTCAATTGCGGGGGCGGTTCCGCGGGTATGATGCGGGCGTTGTTTTGCACTCCGCGATCACCATAAAAGCGCCGGAATCATTGATCCAAAGTCGAGCGTCATGGACGAGATAGGCAAATTCCTGGAGATGGGCGGCTACGCGGGCTTCGTGTGGCCCAGCTACGCGGCCGTGTTGGCCGTTCTGGCGGTTCTCCTGTGGCTCAGCCTGCGCGGCCTGCGCGCCGCCGAGGGCGAGCTGTCCCGCCTGGAGGGGGACGCCGGCGGGGCCCGGCGCGGCGGCGGTCATGAGGGAGCTTCCGAGACGTGAAACGCAAGCACAAACGCCTGACCTTCGCGGCCGTCGGCCTTGCCCTTGTGGGCGTCGCCGCGGCGCTGGCGCTGAGCGCCTTCGAGGAGAGCATCGTGTTCTTCCACTCGCCGACGGACGTGGCCGAGGGCAAGGTCGAGATGGACCGGCGCATCCGCTTGGGGGGCCTGGTCGAGGCGGGCAGCGTTCAGAAACAGGCGGACGCCGTCACCGGGTTCCGCATCACCGACGGCGCCCACGCGATCGCGGTGACCTACCAGGGCATCCTGCCGGACCTGTTCCGCGAGGGCCAGGGGGTGGTCACGGAGGGCCGCCTGCGGGGGGCGACCTTCGTTGCCGAGGAGGTCCTTGCCAAGCACGACGAGACCTACATGCCGCCCGAGGTCGCCGACGCGCTCAAGAAATCAGGCCGCTGGCAGGAAGAGGCCGGCAAGGGCGCGGCGAAGACGGGCGGGCCGGGCAAATGACCGCGGAACTGGGCCATTTCGCGGTGATCCTGGCGCTGTTCGTGGCGGCGGTGCAGGCGACGCTGCCGCTGATCGGCGCGCAACGCGGCGACGCCCAGTGGATGGCGGTGGCGCGCCCGGCGGCGCTGCTGCAGTTCCTTTTGGTCGCCGTCGCGTTCGGCTGCCTGACCAACCTGTACGTGACGTCGGACTTCTCGGTGGTCAACGTGGCGGCCAACTCGCACACGGACAAGCCGCTGCTCTACAAGATCTCGGGCGTGTGGGGCAACCACGAGGGGTCGATGCTGCTGTGGGTGCTGATCCTGGCGCTGTTCGGCTCGGCCGTGGCGGCCTTCGGCGCCAACCTGCCGCCGGCCCTGCGGGCGCGGGTGCTGGCGATCCAGGCGCTGATCGCCGTCGGCTTCTACCTGTTCATCCTTTTGACCTCGAACCCGTTCGAGCGTCTGATCCCGGCGCCGGCCAACGGCCGCGACCTGAACCCGCTGCTGCAGGACCCGGGCCTGGCCTTCCATCCGCCCATGCTGTACCTGGGCTACGTCGGCTTCTCGATGGCGTTTTCGTTCGCCATCGCGGCGCTGATCGAGGGCCGGGTCGACGCCGCCTGGGCGCGCTGGGTGCGGCCGTGGACGCTGGCCGCGTGGTGCTTCCTGACGGCGGGCATCGGTCTGGGCAGCTGGTGGGCCTATTACGAACTGGGCTGGGGCGGCTGGTGGTACTGGGACCCGGTCGAGAACGCGTCGTTCATGCCGTGGCTGGCGGGCACGGCGCTGTTGCATTCGGCGACGGTGGTGGAGAAGCGCGACACGCTGAAGGGCTGGACCGTGCTGCTCGCCATCATCACCTTCTCGATGAGCCTGCTGGGCACCTTCCTGGTGCGCTCGGGCGTGCTGACCTCGGTCCACGCCTTCGCCACGGACCCGGCGCGCGGGGTGTTCATCCTGGTGCTGCTGATCATCGTGATCGGCGGCTCGCTGGCGCTTTACGCGTGGCGCGGCCCGCAGCTGGTGTCGGCGGGCCTGTTCCAGCCGATCTCGCGCGAGGGCGGGCTGCTGTTCAACAACCTTGTGATGGCGACGGCGACGGCGGCGGTTCTGCTGGGCACGCTCTATCCCCTGCTGCTCGACGCGGTCGGCGGCGGCAAGGTCTCGGTCGGCCCGCCGTTCTTCAACGCCGTGTTCATCCCGCTCATGCTGCCGATGCTCGCGGTCATGGCGGTCGGCCCGCTGTTGCACTGGAAGCGCGGCGACTGGCGCGCCGCCGTTCAGCGCCTGTGGCCGGCCATGGTGGCGGCGCTGGCCGCCGCCGCGGGGGCCTGGGCGCTGGTCACGGACGGCCCGTTCCTGGGGCCGGTCGGCCTGGCGCTGGCGGCCTGGCTGGGGGTCGGCACGCTGGTCGAGCTGGCGGAGCGGCTGCGCCTGGGCCGCGAGAACTTGGGCCGCTCGCTGGCGCGCCTGGCGCGCCAGCCGCGCGCCGCCTGGGGCATGACGCTGGCCCACCTGGGCCTGGCGGTGACGATCGCCGGGATGACCGGGGCGGGGGCCTGGGTCGAGGAGAGCATCCAGGTGATGGCGCCGGGCGACACGGTGCGGCTGGCCGGCTACGAGTTCCGCTTCACGGTGTCGCGGGACGGCCGCGCGGTCGTGGTCCTCAATCCGGAGAAGCGGGTCTACAACGTGTCGGGCCAGCCGACCACGGAGGCCGGCATCGAGACGCGGCTCACGGGCGACCTCTACGCCGTGGTCGGCGACCGGGGGACGACGGCCGACGGCCGGCCCGGCTTCGTCACGCGGCTGTACTTCAACCCGCTGGTCGCCTGGATGTGGGGCGGGCTGATGATCATGGTCGCGGGGGGTGCCCTGAGCCTGACCGACCGGCGCCACCGCGTCGGCGCGCCGGCGCGGCGCGGGATCGCCGCCCAGGCGGCGGGCGCGGACTGAGGCGGCCATGAGATCGCGCCTGATCTACCTGCTGCCGCTCGGCCTGTTCGGCGTGCTCGCCGTCTACTTCGCGGTCGGCCTGACCAGGGATCCGAAGATCATCCCGTCGGCGCTGATCGACAAGCCGGCGCCCGAGTTCGTCCTGCCGCCGATCGCCGGCGGCACGGGCGGCGGGTTTTCCACGGCCGACCTGAAGAGGGGCCGTGTCAGCGTGGTCAACGTGTTCGCCAGCTGGTGCGTGCCGTGCCGCGCCGAGCATCCGCAGATCAACAGGCTGGCCGGGATGGGCATCGTTCCGGTCTACGGCCTCAACTACAAGGACGCGCCCGAAGAGGCGCTGGCCTGGCTCAACGCGCTGGGCGACGGCTACACCGCCGTGGGGGCCGACGCGAGCGGCCGCGTCGGCATCGACTGGGGGGTCTACGGCGTGCCGGAGACCTTCATCGTCGACGGCACGGGGCGCATCCGCTTCAAGCACGTGGGGCCGATCGTCGGCGACGCGCTGGAACGGGAAATCCTGCCGCTGATCCGCCACCTCCAGGGGGGCGGCCGATGACGCGCGTGCTGGTCCTGGCGGCGCTGCTGGCGGTGCTGCTGCCGGCCGGCCCGGCGCGCGCCGTGAACCCGGACGAGATGCTGGCCGATCCTGTGCTCGAGGCCCGCGCGCGCGACATCTCCAAGGAGCTGCGCTGCCTGGTGTGCCAGAACCAGTCGATCGACGATTCCGACGCCGGCCTGGCCAAGGACCTGCGGGTGCTGGTGCGCGAGCGCCTGAAGGCGGGCGACAGCGACGACCAGGTCGTCGCCTTCGTGGTCGCGCGCTACGGCGACTTCGTGCTGCTGAAGCCGCCGGTGAAGGGCTCGACCCTCGTGCTGTGGGCCGGGCCGGCGGTGGTCGCCGGCCTCGGCATCCTGGCCGTGGTCGTGTTCTTCCGGCGCCGCCGCGCGGCGCCGGCGGCGGCGGCGCCGCTGACGGCCGAGGAACGGGCGCGGCTGAACAAACTGCTTGAAGGAGACGCCCCATGAGCGGCCTGGTGATCGCCATGGCGGTGCTGGCGGTGGGGGTGGCGCTGGCCCTCGCGCGCCCGCTGCTGCGCCGCGCCGCGGCCGTTCCGGCGCGCGCCGAATACGACCTCACGGTGTTCCGCGACCAGCTGGCCGAGATCGAGCGCGACGCCGCCCAGGGCCTGCTCGACGCGGCGGCCGCCGAGGCGGCGCGCCTGGAGGTCGAGCGCCGCCTGCTGGCCGCCGGCGCGGAGCTGCAGCGGGGGTCGGCGCCC
>PFFW01000104.1 GCA_002781745.1 Rhodospirillales bacterium CG15_BIG_FIL_POST_REV_8_21_14_020_66_15 | reverse complement strand
TCGACGGGGTTTGTCAGCAGTCTGACCGGCGCCTTCGGGCGCCGGTTTTTCTTTGGCGGCAGCAGTCCTTGGGGCAAACTGGTCGCGAAAACGAACCGAATGCGGGAGAAACGTCATGAGGGTACTGGCAGTTATTCTGGCGGCGGCGGTTCTTGCCGCAGGAACGGCGCGCGCCCAGTCGACGACGCAGGAGACCGTCAAGGACGTCGTGTTTTCCGAGATCGAGAAGCGCGTCCTGCGCGAGGTCCTGGGGAACGGGCGCTACGAGGCCAAGGGCGACGGGACCTATGAGAAGGCCACCAAGAACGGCAAGTACGACGACCTGGAGCGCGGCCGCGACGGCAAGTTCTACGGCAAGAAGCAGGACAAGGGGAAGAAGGGCCGCGGCCAGGGGCTGCCGCCGGGCCTGGCCAAGAAGGCCAAGCTGCCGCCGGGGCTGCAGAAGCAGCTTGAACGCAACGGCCGCCTGCCCCCGGGCCTGGCCGGGAATCCCCTGCCCTACGAGGCCGTGGTCAACCTGCCGCCGCCCGCGCCCGGGACCGAGCGTGCCATCGTCGACACTTCCGTGGTTCTGTTGGAAAAGGGCACGGGCGTGATCCTGGATGTGTTGAAGGACGTCCTCGCCCGGCCCTGACGGGTCCGCCAAGCCCGGCTCGTTCCGCCTTTCCCGCCGCGCCGGATTTTCCTTGACATGTATTTGCGAATGATTTGCAATTGCAATTCATTCGCAACACAGGTTCATTGAACGGGACGGATGCATGGCACAGACGGGATACGGCGGGCGCGGGGCGCACAGGGACAGTGTGAAAAGCGGCGGTCCCGGCACGCCCGGCTACGAAGGCGGTGACGACTGCTCAGGCGACGAGAGCCCGCCCAGGGGCGGCACCGGCCCGATCCCGCGCCGGGCCCCGGGCGCCCGCGGTTCCGACGACCCGGTGGTGGCGCGGCCCCGGCGGCTCGACTTTTCCGATCTCGACCTGCCCGAATGCCTGCTGATCAAGCCGATCCGCCTGTGGCTGCACGGCCCGGAAAACTGGCCCCTGGTGTCGATGCAGTACGCCGCCCATTTCGGCTCCGGGCTGTCGGCGGCGGCCCTCGCGGGGTTGCGCGGCGTGATCGAGGTCCTGAACGCCGGTGGCCGGCGCACGATGCATTTCCACAAGGCCTGGTGCCGCACCACGACCGGCGACGAACGCGCCCTGGTGGCGCTGGCCGCCGCCGTGCAGGCGGGCGACGAAGCGCGCGCCCGGGCCATGGCGCTGCGCCTGGTGACGGCGCCGTGGCAGCAGCCCCTGCTGGACGACATGGCTGCCCTTGCGGCCGCCTTCACGGCCAGAGGCCACCGGTTCGTTCACCTGCCGCCCCGGGGGGGTCGGGGTGCCGCCGCGCCGGTCAGGATTTCTGGCGGAACGCCGCCACGGACAGCGCCAACCATCCGGTCATGAAGGCGAACCCGCCCCATGGGGCGAGGAAGGTGATCCCCCAAAAGCCGAGCGCCGTCGCCGCATAAAGCGACCCCGAAAACAGCAGCAGGCCCAGGGCGAACAGGGCCGCCGAGGCGGTCGCCCAGCGCCGCGCGGCCGCGCCCGACCGATCGGCCAGCAGGGCCGCGCCGACCAGCGCCAGGCTATGCCAGAAATGATAGCGGTTGGCCGCGTTGAACTGGCCCTTGAGGACCGCGTCGCCCTCGAGGCCGTGGGCGCCCCAGGCGCCAAGCGCCACGGCCAGCGCCCCGGAAATTCCGGCGAGGACGATCCAGACGCGGCCGGTCATGACGGCCCCCCCGGTTCCAGTTCCAGGGGTTCGAGCAACCGCAGTTCTTCCAGCAGCGCCGCCTCGAACGCGCCCGGCCCGCCGTCGAGCGCATCGAGATAGGCCTTCACGTCCTTTTCGATGATGCCGATGGTGTTGCCCGGGTCGTAGCCCTGGCGCGACCAGTCGATGGCGTCGATGTTGTCGCCGTACCACGTGGATCCCGAGGACACGCGCATGACGTCAAGCAGGCGCCGCCGGTCGAGGCCAAGGGTCTGCGCCGAGGCCAGGGCCTTGCGCACGGCGACCACGCCGACCACGCCGACGAAGTTGTTCAGGACCTTGCAGGTCATGCCGGCGCCCACGGGGCCCAGGTGATGGATGCCGTCGCCCATGACGCGCATCAGCGGCATCAGGCGGGCGACCGCGCCGTCCGCGCCGCCGACCATGAAGGTCAGCGTGCCCAGGGCCGCCCGGTAGGGCGCGCCCGACATGGGCGCGTCGGCGAAGTCGATGTCCGCCGGCATGCGTTGCGCCAGGTCCGCGACGAAGCGGGGCGACAGGGTCGAGCAGGTGACGAACAGCGAAGGCCGGTCGGCGCGCCGCAGGATGCCCTGGCCGCCGAAACACAGATCCTCCGTCTGCCGGCTGTCACGGACCACGGACAGCACGATATCGCAGCGCGCCGCGAATGCGCCCGCGTCCATGATCATGCGCGGGGCGAAATCGCCGAATTCGTCAATATGCCTGACGTCATGACCCCATACGTCGACACCCGCGGCCCGCAGGCACCTGGCCATCGGCAGGCCCATGGCGCCGCAGCCGGCGATGCCGACCGCCGTGCCGGTCTCGGATTCGCTCACCGCGCCGCCTCGACCAGGGCCTGGAACAGAGCCAGGTTGGGGTCGCCGTCCTTGAGGAAGAACTCGGGGTGCCACTGCACGCCCAGGCAGAATTTGCGGTCCGGCCGCTCGGCCCCCTCGATCACCCCGTCGGGCGCCACCGCATTGACGACCAGCGTCGCGGGCAGGGATCGGGGGGCTTCGTTATGGGCCGTGTTGACCATCATCTCGTCCCTGCCGACGATGCGGTGCAGCAGGGTGCCTGGTGTCACCGCGACCGCATGGGCGGGTTCCTCGGCCGGCTTTGCGTTCCGGTGGTCGATGGGGCCGGCGACCTCGGACCTCAGGTCGCGGATCAGGCTCGCACCTTCGATCGCCGCCAGCACCTGCAGCCCCGCGCAGATGCCGAGGAACGGAAGGTCCCGCTCGATGGCGGCGCGGGCCAGCGGCACCTCGGCCGCGTGGCGCGGGTGCGGCGGTTCGGCGACCACCACCTCGCCGCCGTAATAGACCTCGGGGAAGGGATAGAAGCCGCCGGGCACGATCACGCCGCCGACGGCGTCCAGGTAGGCGTCGCGCGCGGCGGCGATATAGGACAGGCCGACCGGCAGGCCGCCCGCCTTCCATACCGCGTCGAAATAGGCGCAGCGGAGCGCATAGTGCGGCCGCTTGGAGAAGCTGCCTTGCTCCTCGTAGTCCAACAGGATGCCGATGACGGGACGATCCGTCACGGCCGGAGGGTCCTGGCGGCAGTGCGATGCGCGGGCAACGGTTGATCTCCGGTCTGTTTGGGGCCTACCCTTTCCGGGGATTTATACCCCATGGGGGGTGGGATGGTCGAACACAAGCCGCTGACGAAGGCATTGACCGTCGAGTCGCGGATGATGGAACCGCGGCTGGCCGATTTGTTCGGCTACTGGTCCGGGCTGGCCGACGCGCCGGCGCTGCCGCGTTGGGGCGGGGCCGCGGGCGAGGGCTTTCGCCTGATCGACCTGGCGCCCGACCTGCTCATGATCCTGACGGTGGTGGATGCGGGCCCGGACCCGGCGGATTTCGTCTACCGGTTCTGGGGTTCCGGGCGGTTCCTGTTCACCGGAAATCGCCCGGATCCCACGGGCAGGCCCGTTCTCGAGGGCATCGATCCGCTGAACGCCCCGGACGTCCTGGCGCAATACCAGGAGGTCCGCCGCACCGGCCGGCCGGTCCTGCTGCAGAACACCTGGACGCTCGATAGCGGGCTGGTCGCCGAGTGCCAGACCTTGCGGCTGCCGCTCGGCGACCTCGGCGGCGACGTCGCCAAGGTCGTCGCCGCGACGAAATTCATCCGCCACGCCGACGAAATCCGACGATTGCAGGAGGATTAACGTTAACATTCCGCCCGCGCACGGGCGCCCTCACTATCGCTTTTGGCTACATGGCGTTTGGGGTCCGGAATGTCTACCATTCAGGCGGAGACTGCGATGGAAGACAAGGCATACGGCGCCGATTCCGTGACCTCGACCATGGGCTACCTGGAGTACACGGTGCTTCCGCTCGATCCCGCTCTCATGCCCGGCGAGATGGTCAAGGTCCTGGAATACTGGGAGACGGCGCGCGGCGATCGCTGGGCGCCGCCGTGGTCCGAGTTCAAGCTCTTCGACCTGCCGCCGAGGATCATCCCCATGACCGTGGTCGTCGACGTCCACGACGACGGCCTGGCCGCGGCGCGTTTCGTCTACCGCTTCTGGGGAACCCACAGGACCGAACTTTACGGGCGCGAGAACGCGGGGCGCGAGGTGCGCGACGCTCTGCCCGACAAGGCGGGCCCCGTCATCGCCGAACAACTCGGCCTGGTGGTGAAGGCACGCGCGCCCGCTCTGTTCCGCAACGTCTATCCGTTCAAGCCGGCGGAGGTGGCGACCTGCGTCACCTTGCGCCTGCCCATCGCGTCGGCCGACGGCCGGCAGGTGGACAAGATCGCGTCGACGGCCATCATCATCGACAACCAGGACGCCTTCGTGGGCTACGTGACCGCGCCCGGCGCCATCACCGCGGACGGGTCGTGACCGCGCGGGTCAGCGCGGCAGGTCGCTGGTCCCCATCAGGAATTCGTCGATCGCGCGCGCGCACTGGCGGCCTTCGCGGATCGCCCAGACGACCAGGGACTGGCCCCTGCGCATGTCGCCGGCGGTGAATACCTTGGGCAGCGAGGTCGCGTATTTGTCCGTGTCGGCCTTCACGTTTCCGCGGCCGTCCAGGTCGACGCCCAGCGCCTCGATCATCCCTTCGTGCACGGGGTTGGTGAAGCCCATGGCCAGCAGGACAAGATCCGCCTTGAGCGTGAATTCCGAGCCGGGAACCTCGACCATGTCCATGCTGCCGCCGCTGCTCGCCCGCCATTCCAGGCGCACGCCGTTGAGTGCGGAGACCCGGCCGTCGGGCCCGGCGGAGAACGACTTGGTCATGACCGCGAAATCGCGTTCGCAGCCCTCCTGGTGCGACGACGAGGTGCGCAACTTCATGGGCCAGTTCGGCCAGGTCAGGGCCTTGTTTTCCTTTTCCGGCGGCTGGGGCATCAGTTCCAGCTGCGTGACCGACGCCGCGCCGTGGCGGTTGGAGGTGCCGACGCAGTCCGAGCCCGTGTCACCACCGCCGATGACGATCACGTGCTTGTCCGTCGCCATGATCTCGGTGCCGACGGGCGTGTTCGATCCGGCGACGCGGCGGTTCTGCTGCGTCAGGAAGTCCATGGCAAAGTGCACACCCGGCAGGTCGCGGCCCGGGACCGGCAGGTCGCGCGGCTTCTCGGCGCCGCCGCACAGCGCGACCGCGTCGAAGTCCTTGACCAGGTCCGTGGGATCGACGTTCATGCCGACGTGGCTGTTGGGCCGGAACTCCACGCCTTCCGTCTGCATCTGCGCGATGCGCCGGTCGATCAGGTGCTTTTCCATCTTGAAGTCGGGGATGCCCAAGCGCAGCAGGCCGCCGATGCGTTCGTTCTTCTCGAACACCACGACCTTGTGCCCGGCGCGGGCAAGTTGCTGGGCGCAGGCCAGGCCCGCGGGGCCCGAACCGACCACGGCGACCCGCTTGTCCGTGTGGTGTGCCGGGATTTGCGGTTTGATCCAGCCCTTGGCCCAGCCCTTGTCGACCAGCGCGCACTCAATGGTCTTGATAGTCACCGGCACGTCCTGCAGGTTCAGGGTGCAGGACGCCTCGCAGGGCGCCGGGCACACCCGGCCCGTGAATTCGGGGAAATTGTTGGTGGAGTGCAGAAGCTCCAGCCCCTCGCGCCAGCGGTCGCGGTAGACCAGATCGTTCCAATCCGGAATGATGTTGTTCACCGGGCAGCCCTGATGACAGTAGGGGATGCCGCAGTCCATGCAGCGCGCGCCCTGTTCCGACACTTCCGCGTCGGACAGCGGCTCGACGAACTCGCGCCAGTGCTTCAGGCGTTCCTCAACCGGGCGGTACGACCGGTCGTGACGCTCGATCTCCAAGAATCCAGTGGGTTTTCCCATTATTTATTCCCCGGCCAGAGCGGCCGCTTCTGCGCCGGCGGCGCGTTCCTGCATTTCGCGGAGCGCGCGACGGAAGTCGACCGGCATGATCTTGACGAACTTGGGCAGGTAGACGTCCCAGTTGTCCAGAATGTGTTTGGCCCGCGAGCTGCCCGTGTAACGCAGATGGTGCTCGATCAGGCCCTTGATGCGGCGCGCGTCGAAGCGCGCCGGGTCGGATGCGACGTCGGCCGTGCCGTCGTCGGCCTCAAAGGGGTCGACGGGTTCAAGCTCGACCATGCCCTGGTTGCACAGCGTCTCGAAGTCGCCGGCCTCGTCCAGAACATAGGCGATTCCGCCCGACATGCCGGCGGCGAAGTTGCGTCCGGTTTCGCCCAGGACGACGACGACCCCGCCGGTCATGTATTCGCAGCCGTGGTCGCCGCAGCCCTCGACCACCGCGGTGGCGCCCGAGTTGCGCACGGCGAAGCGTTCGCCGGCCACGCCGCGGAAATAGCATTCCCCGGCGATGGCGCCATAGAGAACGGTATTCCCGACGATGATGTTCTCCTCGGGCACCAGGGAGCTTTTCTCCGAGGGGTAGATGGCGATGCGTCCGCCCGACAGACCCTTGCCCACGTAGTCGTTGGCGTCGCCCGCCAGTTCGAACGACACGCCCTTGGACAGCCAGGCGCCGAAACTCTGCCCCGCGTTGCCCGTGAACTTCACGTGGATGGTGTCGTCCGGCAGGCCCGCGTGGCCGTGGCGCAGGGCGATTTCGCCCGACATCATGGCGCCGACCGTGCGGTTGACGTTCTTGATCTGGTATTCCAGGCTGACCGGGGTGCCGTTCTCGATGGCGTCCTCGGCGTCCTTGATGAGGCGGTGGTCGAGCGCCTTTTCCAGGCCGTGGTTCTGCGCCTCGCAGTTGTAGACCGCGACGCCCTCGGCCGGCCTGACCGGGGCCAGCAGGCGCGACACGTCGACGCCGTGGGCCTTCCAGTGGTCGATCGCGGCCCGCACGTCCAGCGCCTCGCGCCGGCCGATCATCTCGTTGACCGTGCGGAAGCCCAGTTCGGCCATGATCTCGCGCACTTCCTCGGCCATGAAGGTGAAGAAGTTGACGACATGCTCCGGTTCGCCGGTGAAGCGCTTGCGCAGCTCCGGGTCCTGGGTCGCAACGCCGACCGGACAGGTGTTCAGGTGGCACTTGCGCATCATGATGCAGCCTTCGGCGATCAGGGCCGAGGTGGCGAAGCCGAACTCGTCGGCGCCCAGCAAGGCGCCGATGACCACGTCGCGGCCGGTGCGGATGCCGCCGTCGACCTGCACGGCGATGCGTCCGCGCAGGGCATTCATGACCAGCGTCTGATGCGTTTCCGCCAGGCCCAGTTCCCACGGCCCTCCGGCGTTGAGGATGGAGGTCAGCGGGCTCGCCCCCGTGCCGCCGTCGTGGCCGGAGATGGTCACATGGTCGGCATGGGCCTTGGAGACCCCGGCGGCGACCGTGCCGACGCCCACTTCGGACACCAGCTTGACGGAGATGCGCGCCTTCGGGTTCACGTTCTTGAGGTCGTGGATGAGCTGCGCCAGGTCCTCGATGGAATAGATGTCGTGGTGCGGCGGCGGCGAGATCAGGCCCACGCCCGGGGTCGAATGGCGCACGCGGGCGATCCATTCGTCGACCTTGTGGCCGGGCAACTGCCCGCCCTCGCCGGGTTTGGCGCCCTGCGCCATCTTGATCTGCAGGTCGTCGGCGTTGACCAGGTATTCCGTGGTCACGCCGAAGCGGCCCGAGGCCACCTGCTTGATGCGCGACTTCATGCTGTCGCCGCCCGGCAGGGGTTTGTAGCGGATTTCGTCCTCGCCGCCCTCGCCCGTGTTGGAGCGCCCGCCGATGCGGTTCATGGCGATGGCCAGGGTGGTGTGGGCCTCCCACGAGATGGAGCCGAACGACATGGCCCCGGTGGCGAAGCGCTTGACGATCTCGGACGCCGGCTCGACCTCGTCCAGCGGCACGGCCTTGCCCACGGGTTTCAACTCGAACAGCCCGCGCAGGTTCTTCAATTTGCTGGTCTGGTCGTTGACCTTGGCCGTGAAGGCCTTGAACTGCTTGTAGTTGCCCGAGCGCACGGCGTGCTGCAGGGTGCCGATGGTTTCCGGCGTCCACACGTGCTCCTCGCCGCGGATGCGGAAGGCCAGGTCGCCGCCCACGTCCAGGTTGCCGCGATAGATCGGGGCGTCGCCGAAGGCCAGCGCGTGGCGGCGCTCGGTCTCCTCGGCGATCTCGGCGATGCCGGCACCCTCGACCTTGGTCGCCGTGCCGGTGAAGTAGGCGTCGATGAAGTCGGACGACAGGCCGACGGCGTCGAAGATCTGCGCGCCGCAATAGGACTGGTAGGTCGAGATGCCCATCTTGGACATGACCTTCAGGATACCCTTGTTGATCGCCTTGATGTAATAGGCGTGGGCCTTTTCCTCGGTCAGGCCGCCGGCCTTTTCCTGCACGATGTTGGACAGCGTGTCGAAGGCCAGATACGGGTTCATGGCCTCGGCGCCGTAGCCCGCCAGCAGGCAGAAGTCGTGGACGCGGCGCGCCTCGCCCGTCTCGACGACCAGGCCGACCTCGGTGCGCAGCCCCTGGCGGATCAGGTGGTGGTGCACCGCCCCCGTCGCCAACAGGGCCGGAACGGCGACGTTGTCGGCGTCCAGGCCGCGATCCGACAGGATGACGATGTTGTAGCCCTGCTCGCGCACCACCTTCTCGGCCTTGCGGCAGATGCGGTCCACAGCCTGGGCCATGGTCTGGCGGTTGGGCCCCGCGTTCTGGTAGCAGATGTCCAGCGTATAGGTGCGGAACGAGCCGTCGACGTGATTTTCGATGCGGCGGATGCGTTCCAGGTCCGTGTTGGACAGGATCGGGTGGTCGACCTCGAGCCGCTTGTGCGTGCCGCCGTGGCCGAGGTCCAGCAGGTCCGGGCGCGGGCCGATGAAGCTGACCAGCGACATCACCAGTTCCTCGCGGATCGGGTCGATGGGCGGGTTGGTCACCTGCGCGAAGTTCTGGAAGAAATAGTCGTACAGCAGGCGCGGCTTGTCCGACAGCATGGCCAGCGGAATGTCGCGGCCCATGGAGCCGACGGGGTCCTCGCCCTTCTCGGCCATCGGGTCGAGGAAGAACGTCAGGTCCTCGCGGTTGTAGCCGAAGGCCTGCTGCTGGTCCAACAGGGTCTTGGAATCGGGCGCCATGGGGCCGATTTCCGGCGGCAGGTCGGCGAGGTGGATCTGCGTCGCGTCCAGCCAGTCCTGGTAGGGGTACTGCGACGCCAGGTCCGACTTCAGCTCCTCGTCCGAGATGATGCGGTGCTGTTCCAGGTCGACCAGCAGCATCATGCCCGGCTGCAGGCGCCATTTCTTGACGATCTTCTCTTCCGGAATGGGCAGCACGCCCACCTCCGAGGCCATCACCACCAGGCCGTCGTCGGTGACGATGTAGCGCGCCGGACGCAGGCCGTTGCGGTCGAGCGTCGCGGCGATCTGGCGGCCGTCCGTGAAGGCCATGGCGGCGGGGCCGTCCCACGGCTCCATGAGGGCCGAGTAGTATTCATAGAAGGCGCGCCGCCTGGGCTCCATCAGCGGGTTGTCCTTCCACGCCTCGGGGATCATCAGCATCATGGCGTGGCTGAGCGGGTAGCCGCCCATGACCAGAAGCTCGAGCGCGTTGTCGAAGGTGGAGGAGTCCGACGAGCCGTCGCCGATCAGCGGCCACAGCTTGTCCAGGTCGTCGCCCAGGATCTTCGAACTCATGTTGTGACGGCGCGCGTTCATCCAGTTCACGTTGCCGCGCAGCGTGTTGATCTCGCCGTTGTGGCAGAGGAAGCGGAACGGCTGCGCGAGCCGCCACGACGGGAAGGTGTTGGTCGAGAACCGCTGGTGGAACAGGGCGATCGCCGTGGCGAAATCCTTGTCCTGGAAGTCGACGTAGTACCTGGCCAGGTTGGGCGCCAGCACCATGCCCTTGTAGACGATGGTGCGCGACGACATGGACGGGAAATAGAAGTCCTGCCACGAGCCCTCGTCCTTGTCCCACAGCGCGTGGTGCGCCTGCTTGCGGATGACGTAGAGCTTGCGTTCGAAGGCGTCCTGGTCGGGCGTGTCGGGCCCGCGCTGGATCAGCACCTGGCGGATGACCGGCTCGTTCGGCTTGACGCTTTCGCCCAGCACGCTGTTGTCCGTCGGCACGTCGCGCCAGCCCAGCAGCACCTGGCCCTCGGCGGCGGTGGTCTTTTCGACGGCCTTGACGGCGAGGTCGCGCAGCTTGTGGTCGCGCGGCAGAAAGGCCATGCCGACGGCATAGTCGCCCTTGGCGGGAACCTCGATCCCCTGCTTGGCGAAGACCTTGCGGAGGAAGGCGTCCGGAAGCTGAATCAGGATGCCGGCGCCGTCGCCGGCCAGCGGGTCGGCGCCGATGGCGCCCCGGTGATCCAGGTGATGGACGATCTCCAGCGCCTGATGGACGATCTCATGGCGCGGTCGGTTGTGAATGTCGGCGATGAAGCCGAATCCACAGGCGTCGTGCTCGTTCAAGGGGTCGTACATCCCCTCTTCAACGGGCAGTCCATAACCGTTGCGCCGTGAGGTGTGGCTCATGCGTTAACTTCCTGTTAGCGGGTTCTTGAGAGACCATTTAGATAGCAATCCGGGCCCCGGACGCCAAACAAAAACCTCCCGGAAGTGTCATAAAAATAAAGGGAAATACGCCCGTTTCGGTCCTTATGCGCAGGTGCACAATTCCCATTCCGGCCCCGCGTCCGCCCTCCCGGCCCCTTGGCAGCGACCCCGCAATCGGATAGAAGACCCAAAAGTCGTAGGAGTCACCCTTGCCGACACTACATCTTGCGATTCTTGCCCTGATTCAGGGGATCACGGAGTTTCTTCCCATCTCGTCCTCCGCCCATCTGGCGCTCACGCCCCGATTGATGGGCTGGGCCGACCAGGGGCTGGTGATCGACGTCGCCGTGCACGTCGGCACGCTGGGCGCCGTGGTGCTCTACGTGCACCGCGAGATCTGGGACATGCTCTCGGGCCTGGGCCGCCTCATGAAAGGCCGGCGGGACAGGGGGGGCAAGCTGGCCGGGCTGGTGATCCTCGCGACCCTGCCGGTGATCGGCGCCGGGTTCGCCCTCGACCACTATGTCCCGGACGGCATCCGCGCGCTCGAGGTCATCGCCTGGGCGACGCTCGGCTTCGGCCTCGTGCTCTACGCCGCGGACAAGACCGGCATGACGCTGAGGCGCATGGAGCACCTGGAGATATCCGACGCGCTCATCATCGGCATCGCCCAGTGTCTGGCCCTGATCCCGGGCACGTCGCGGTCCGGCATCACCATGACGGCGGCGCGCCTGCTGGGCATGGAGCGCACGGACGCGGCGCGTTTCTCCATGCTGCTGTCGATTCCGGCGATCGTCGGCGCGGGCGCCTTGAAGGGATACGAGCTGTGGCGCGCGGGCGACGCGCGGCTCACGACCGACGCCTTCACCGCCGCGGGCCTGGCCTTCGTCACGGCGCTGATCGCCATCGTCCTGATGATGGCCTGGCTCCGGCGCGCCACCTTCACGCCCTTCGTCGTCTACCGTGTCGTGCTGGGGATTTTCCTGCTCGCCGTGGCCTACGGCTACGTCGCATCCTTCGACTGATCCGCAATCAGCCCACCGTCAGTAGCGGGTCGTCCGGTCCACGGTATTGAGCGGCGGCAGGCCCCGTTCCATGCGGTTGATGTTCTCGACGTACCATTCCGTCGATGAATCGGGCATGGTCAGGCTCGCCATGTGCGGCGTCACGTTGACCTTGGGATGGCTCCAGAAGGGATGCCCGGCGGGCAGCGGTTCCTCGTGGAACACGTCGAGCGTGGCACCCGCGATATGCCCTGAATCGAGCGCCGCGATCAGGTCCGCGTCGACCACGTGGCCGCCGCGGGCGCAGTTGATGACGCAGGCGCCCTCGGGCAGGGCCGCCAGGGTCTCGGCGTTGAGGATGCCCCGCGTGTCCGGCGTCAGCGGCAGCAGGCAGACCAGGATCTCCGTGCGGTTCAGGAAGGGGATCAGCCGGTCGCGGCCGAAGAAGCTCTCGACGCCCGGGATGTCCTTCCTCGTGCGCGCCCAGCCCGCCACCTTGTAGTGCAGCGGCACCAGCTTGGCCGCCGCGTCGCCGCCCAGCTCGCCCAGCCCCAGAATGCCGACGCGGCGCTGTTCGGCGTCGGCCTGGCGCAGGCGCTTCCACCGGTGTTCGGCGGCCCAGCCGGCGTAGACGCCCATCTTGCGGTGATGATGAATGACCCAATAGATCACGTACTCGCTCATCCCCTGGGTCAGGCAGCGGTCGACCAGGCGGACCAGGGGGACGCCGTCGGGCAGTTCCGGGTCGTTCCACAGGTGGTCGACCCCGGCGCCCATGGAGAACACCGCCTTCAGGTTGGGCAGGGTCTTCAGGAAACCGGGCTCCGGCTTCCATACCACGGCGTAGTCGATGGCGGCCTTGTCGCCGGTCTCGTCCGTCGCGGGGTCGGCGCTCCACACGCGGAACCCGGCCTCGGGCATCTGCGCGCGGAAGGCGTCCCGCCAGGGCTCGGGCTTGTCCCCGGGGGCCATGTAGAGGATGGTGGGCATCAGGTTGAGACAACTCCGGTTTCGTCGGCCTTCAGCTCGAAGGCGGCGGCCATCAGGGCCTTGGTGTAGGGATCCTTGGGATCGTCGATGATCTGCTGGGCGGGCCCGAATTCCACCACGCGGCCGTTCCGCATGACGGCGATCTCGTGGCTGACGGCGCGCACGACCTTGAGATCGTGGGAAATGAACAGGTAGGCGAGGTTGTGCTTCCTTTGCAGGTCGCGCAAAAGCTCGACGATCTGCGCCTGCACGGACATGTCGAGCGCGCTGGTCGGCTCGTCCAGCACGATGAACTTGGGTTTGAGAACCAGGGCGCGGGCGATCGCGATGCGCTGGCGCTGGCCGCCCGAGAACTCGTGGGGATAGCGGTCCTGCATGTCGGGCGTGAGGCCGACCTCGGTCAGCGCCTCGGCGACCAGCCGGCGGCGCGCCAGGGCGTCGCCGCCCAGCCCGTGGACGACCAGACCCTCCTCGATGATCTGGCCGACGGACAGCCGCGGGCTCAAGGATCCGAAGGGATCCTGGAACACGATCTGCATTTCGCGGCGCAGGGGCCGCATCTCCTTGAACTGCCAGCCCTGGATGTTGGCGCCCTCGAACATGATGTCGCCGGTCGAGCGTTCCAGGCGCAACAGCGCGCGGCCCAGCGTGCTCTTGCCCGAACCGGACTCGCCGACGATGCCCAGCGTATGCCCCCGCCTGACTTCCAGGGTGATGCCGTCCACGGCCTTGATGTGGCCGACCGTGCGTCGCAACAGGCCGCGCTTCACGGGGAACCAGACCTTCACGTCGCGGCCCCGCAGCACGTCGGGCGCGGACGCGTCGGCCGGGTCCGGCCGGCCCTTGGGCTCGGCCGCCAGCAGGTGGCGGGTATAGCCGTGCCGCGGGTTCCCGAACACGTCCCCGGCGGCGCCCTGTTCGACGATGCGGCCGTCGGTCATGACCGAGACCGTATCGGCCATGCGCCGCACGATGCCCAGGTCGTGGGTGATGAGCAGCAGCGCCATGCCCAGTTTCCGCTGAAGCTCCTTCATCAGCTTCAGCACCTGGGCCTGGATGGTGACGTCGAGCGCCGTCGTCGGCTCGTCGGCGATCAGCAGGTCCGGATTGTTGGCGAGCGCCATGGCGATCATGATGCGCTGCTGCTGGCCGCCCGAGAACTCGTGGGGCAGGGCATGCAGGCGGCTCGCCGCCGCTTCGGTCAGGCCGACGAGATCGAGAAGCTCGAGCACCCGCGCATGGGCCTGCTTGGGCGACATGTGCTGGTGCAGGAACAGAACCTCGGAAATCTGCTTCTCGATGGAATGCAGCGGGTTCAGACTGGTCAGCGGTTCCTGGAAGATCATGGCGATCTGGTTGCCGCGGATGTCGCGCATCACCCCGCCGGGAGCGCCCACCAGTTCCTGGCCCTTGAACTTGATGGAGCCCCGGGGGTGGCGCGCGAGCGGATAGGGCAGAAGCTGCATGATCGACAGCGCCGTCACCGACTTGCCGGAGCCCGACTCGCCGACCAGCGCATGCGCCTCGCCCTTCTCGATCGCCAGGCCGGCTCCCTGCACGGCGGTCACCGCCCCCGGCCCCTTCCCGAAGGTGACGTGCAGGTCGTCGATTTCCAGAAGCTTGCTCATCTACTTGAACACCTTGCGGGGGTCGAAGGCGTCGCGCACGGCCTCGCCGACGAAGACCAGGAGCGACAGCATGACGGCGAGGGAGAAGAAGGCGGTGAAGCCGAGCCAGGGGGCCTGGATGTTGTTCTTGCCCTGGTTCAGAAGCTCGCCCAGCGACGGCGAGCCCGCCGGCAGGCCGAAGCCCAGGAAGTCCAGGGAGGTCAGGATGGTGATGGATCCCGTCAGCGCGAACGGCAGGATCGTCAGGGTCACCACCATGGCGTTGGGCAGCACGTGCTTGAACATGATGACGGTGTCCGAAACGCCGAGGGCCCTGGCCGCGCGAACGAAATCGAAATTTCGCGCGCGCAGGAATTCGGCGCGCACGCCGCCGACGAACCCCATCCAGGTGAACAGCAGCATCAGGCCCAGGATCCACCAGAAGCTGGGGGTGACGACGCTGGCCAGGATGATCAGAAGGTAGAGCTGCGGCATGCCCGACCAGATCTCCATGAAGCGCTGGAAGAACAGGTCGATGCGCCCGCCGAAGTAGCCCTGCACGGCGCCGGCGGTGACGCCGATGACGAGGCTGAGCGTGGTGAGCAGCAGGCCGAACAGCACGGAGATGCGGAATCCGTAGATCATGCGTGCGACCACGTCGCGTCCCTGGTCGTCCGTGCCCAGCCAGTTGTCGAGCGAGGGCGGCGAGGGGGCCGGGCCCGGCAGGTCCTTGATCACCGTGTCGTAGGCATAGGGGATGGGCGGCCACACCATCCAGCCCTTGGCGTTGATCAGGTCCTTGACGAAGGGGTCGCGGTAATCGGCCTCGGTCGCGAACTCGCCGCCGAACGCGGTTTCCGGATATTCCTGGGCGAACGGGAAATAGACCTCGCCGTCGAAGTAGACCACGACCGGCTTGTCGTTGGCGATCATCTCGGCGAACAGGGACAGCACGAACAGCACGACGAAGATCCAGAGCGACCAGAACCCCCGCTTGTTCCGCTTGAAGTTGGCGAGCCGGCGTTCCGTCAGCGGCGTGATGCGCATCCCCAGGAAGTGCCGGCCGGGAAGCGGCGGTAGGGCGACGTCGGGCGCGGCGGTGCTGTCCGGGTTCATGGCGATCAGACCTCCCGTGCCTCGAAATCGATGCGCGGGTCGACGATGTGGTACATGACGTCGCCGATGATGTTGAGGACCAGGCCCAGCAGCGTGAAGAAGTAGAGGGTCGCGAACATCACCGGATAGTCGCGCGTGAGCGCCGCGTCGAAGCCCAGAAGCCCAAGGCCGTCCAGCGAGAAGATGATCTCGGTCAGCAGGGCGCCGGTGAACAGGATGCCGATGAAGGCGCCGGGGAAGGCGGCGATGACGACCAGCATGGCGTTGCGGAACACATGGCCGTAGAGCACCTGGTTTTCGGTCAGGCCCTTGGAGCGGGCGGTCACCACGTACTGCTGGTTGATCTGGTCGAGGAACGAGTTCTTGGTCAGCATGGTCAGCCCGGCGAAGCCGCCGATCACCAGCGAAGCGATCGGCAGGGTCAGGTGCCAGAAATAGTCCTTCACCTGCTCCCAGGCCGAAAGCCGGTCGAAGTTCTCGGACACCAGGCCGCGCAGGGGGAAGACGTCCCAGTAGCGCCCGCCCGCGAACAGCACGATCAGAAGGATCGCGAACAGGAAGCCGGGCACGGCGTTGCCGAAGATGACGACGCCCGAGGTCCAGACGTCGAACTTGCTGCCGTCGCGCACCGCCTTGGCGATGCCCAACGGGATCGAGATCAGGTAGACCAGCAGCGTCGTCCACAGGCCCAGGGAAATTGACACGGGCATCTTCTCGAGAACCAGGCCGACGACCGTCTTGTCCTTGAAATAGGAGGTGCCGAAATCGAAGGTCAGATACTTTTTCATCATCAGGACGAAGCGTTCGTGCGCCGGCTTGTCGAGTCCGAACTGGCGTTCCAGCTCCTTGATGAATTCGGGCGGCAGGCCCTGGGCGCCCCGGTACTTGCTGGTCACCGTGCTGTCGCCGCCGTTCGATCCCCGGGTCCGCGGCTTGGCGGCCATGACCTCGGACCCGGCGTCGCCGGACACCCGTGCCGTGGCCGCCACGTCGTCGCCCGTGACCTGGGCGATCATCTGTTCCACCGGCCCGCCGGGCAGCACCTGCACCACGGCGAAGTTGACGACCATGATGCCGAACAGGGTCGGGATGATCAGCAGCAGACGGCGGACGATATATGCGAACATGGCGGCGATGATAGTGCCTGGCAGTCCGTGCGGCTACCGTTGGCGAAAGGGCCCGCTCATAGGCCCCTCTTGCGGTCGGGCAGGCTCTGGGCCTTGGCGGGATCGATCCACCAGGCGAAGAACTGGGTGCCGCGGGTCGGCGTCACCTTGGGCCGGCCGAACTTGTCCCAATAGGCGACGCGGTCATAGGGCGCGTGCCAGTTGGGGATCATGTAGTGGCCCCACTGCAGCACGCGGTCCAGGGCCTTGCTGGCGGTGACCAGGGCGTCCCGGCTTGGCGCCGCGATCAGCTTCTCGACGATGGCGTCCACGGCCTTGGACTTGATGCCGATGATGTTGCGGGCGCCTTCGCGGTCGGCCGAATCCGACGACCAGAAATCGCGCTGCTCGTTGCCCGGCGACAGCGACTGGCCGAACCCGCCGACCACCATGTCGAAGTCGAAGGTGTCGAGGCGGCGGCGGTACTGCGCCGTGTCGATGGTGCGCACGGTCATGGCGATGCCGAGCTTCTCCAGGTTCTTGGCGAAGGGCAGGGCGATGCGTTCGAACAGCGGGCTGACCAGCAGCATCTCGAAGGCGAAGGGCCGGCCCGTCTCGGCGTTGACCCGCCTGCCGTTCTTGATGACCCATCCGGCCTCGGTCAGCAGCTTGCTCGCGGTGCGCAGGTTGGCGCGGATGTTGCCGTCCTCGCTCCCCTTGGGCGGGTTGTATTCCTGTGTGAACACCTCGGGCGGAAGCTCGTCGCGGAACGGCTCCAGAAGCTTCAATTCGTCCGGCCCGGGCAGGCCCGTGGCCGCCATCTCCGAATTCTGGAAGTAGCTGCGGGTGCGTTCGTACTGGCCGTAGAACAGCGCCTTGTTGGACCATTCGAAGTTGAAGGCATAGGCAAGGGCGTGGCGCACCTTGCGGTCGCGGAACAGTTCGCGCCGGGTGTTGAAGGCGAAGCCCTGCATGCCCGCCGGGCGGTCGTGTTGGATCTCCGCCTTGACAAGCACGCCCTTTTTCACCGCGGGCGTCTCATAGGCCGTGGCCCAGGCCTTGGACGAGTTTTCCAGCCTGTAGTCATAGCGCCCGGCCAGGAACGCCTCCAACGAGACGTTGGCGTCGCGGTAGTAGTCGAAAATGATCTCGTCGAAGTTGTTGTAGCCCTTCATCACCGGGATATCCTTGCCCCAGTAGTCCTTGACCCGGGTCAGCTTCACGAAACGCCCGGCCTCGAATTCGGTGATCTTGTAGGGCCCGCTTCCGAGCGGCGGCTCCAGGGTCGCCTTGTTGAACTCGCGCCCCGACCAGTAGTGCTTGGGCAGGACCGTAAGCTGGCCCAGGATCAGCGGCAGTTCCCGGTTCTCGCCCGGCTTGAAGGTGAACCTCACGGACCGCTCGCCCGTCTGCGTCACGTCGGCTACGTTGC
Organism: Rhodospirillales bacterium CG15_BIG_FIL_POST_REV_8_21_14_020_66_15; assembly: GCA_002781745.1. Classification (GTDB taxonomy): domain Bacteria; phylum Pseudomonadota; class Alphaproteobacteria; order Rhodospirillales; family Casp-alpha2; genus UBA1479. Next base: position 3,851 of record PFFW01000104.1, on the reverse strand, counting down.
CGTAATAGAAGCGGTAGAACGGCGCCCCCTCCTTGACCAGGGTGTTGAACGAGAAGATCACGTCCTCGACCGTGACGGGCATGCCGTCGTGCCAGCGCGCCTCCTTGCGAAGGGTGAACTCGACCCAGGACCGGTCCTTGGGCATGGTCACCTTTTCCGCAAGGCGGCCGTACTGGCTGAACGGTTCGTCGGCGGCATCGTCCATCAGGGTGTCGTACACGAAGCCCGCGCCGGTCGCCGACGAGCCCTTGACGATGAAGGGGTTGAAGCTGTCGAACGAGCCGATGGACCCCAGGCGCACGGTCCCGCCCTTGGGCGCGTCCGGGTTGACGTAGTCGAAATGCTTGAAATCGGGCCGGTACTTCAGATCGCCGTGCATGGCGAGCCCGTGCACCGGTTCGGGTGCGTCCGCGGCATGAACCGGCAGGGCCAGGGCCGCGACGACAAGAAGGGCGCTCAGAAATCGCATCGTGTTTCCCCCGGATAGGCGTTTTTCGTTGCGTCGGTACATGAAGATTACCGGATTCCCGTCAAAAAATGGCGTTCAACAAATGACGGGTCAATGTGGCAGGTCTGTGTCGGGAATCACCCGCGGAGCGCCGCCAGGGCGAGATCCAGCGCCCGCGGGTCGCCGGCGGCGATCACGGTGCCGTCGCCCTTGAGCCCCAGCGTCCGCCCGGCCCAATCGGTCATGCGCCCGCCCGCCCCCTCGACGATGGGGACCAGCGCCACGTAGTCGTAGGGCTGCATGCTCGAGTCGCAGACAAGATCGGCGCGGCCGCGGGCAAGCTGGCCGTAGCTGTAGCAATCCCCGCCGTAGACGGCGTGGCGGCATTGATGGCGCAAATCCTCGAAACTGCCGAAGTCGAGCCCCTGGTGCATCTGCGGCGACGTGGTGTAAAGCCAGGCCCGGGACAGCTCGGGGCAGGGCCGGCAGCGCACGGGCTCGCCGTTGCGCCGGGCGCCCAGGCCGGGAGCCCCGGCCCAGACCTCGTCCAGGACCGGGTTGTCCATGACGCCGAGGAAGGGGACCCCGTTCCGGAGCAGCCCGATCAGGGTGCCGAACAGGGGTTTGCCGGTGATGAAGGCCTTGGTGCCGTCGATGGGATCGAGCACCCAGACGAATTCGGCCTCGGCATTCTCGGCGCCGAATTCCTCGCCGAAGATGCCGTGGCCCGGGAACCTGGCGCCGATCATCTCGCGCAGCGCCGCCTCGCATTCACGGTCGGCCTTGGTGACGGGGCTCAGATCCGCCTTGTCCTCCACCTCGGGGGGCTCGGCGTAATGGCGCAGGACGATGCCGCGCGCGCGGGCGGCCATGGCCAAGGCCAGCGCCAGGCAGTCCTCGGTCAGAGCGTCCGTGGTCCCTTGCGTCACGGCGCCCTCCTCCTTTTCAGGGATTGAAACGTGACAGGCTTACTTGGGCAGCGGTACCGGGCTGTCCGACAGGCTCTGCAGATAAACCAGCAGGGCCGCGCGCTCGGAATTCTTCGGCACGCCGCGGAAGGTCATCTTGTTGCCCGGCGCGTATGCCTTGGGATCGCTCAGGAACTTGTCCAGCTCGGCATAGGTCCAGGTGCCGCTCAGGCCGGCCAGCGTGCCGGAATAGTTGAAGCCCTCGGCCTTGCCCTGGGGCCGGCCGACGACGCCCCACAGGTTGGGGCCGATCTTGTGCTTGGCGCCCGCTTCCGCCGAATGACAGGCGGTGCACTTCTTGAAGACCTTGGCGCCGGCCTTGGCGTCGGCCGAGGCCAGCAGTTCCATCACCGGTTTCTCGGCTTCCTTGGGCGCGGCGGCTTCCTGGGCCCCGCCCTGATCGGCGACGGCGACCTCGAAGCCCATCTTTTCAGGCTCGTCGGCATGCACCAGCGTGTTGCCGATCTTGTTGGTGCCCCAAACGACCCAGGCCGTCATAAGCACGCCGAAACCGAGTTTTTCCATCCGGGAGAACTGCATGGTGTTATCCTTTGCCGATTGTTGCGGGGGAATTTAACCGCCCGTGCCGCCATGTTCAAGCTGCATAAGGCGCCCATCCCTCGCCGGCCGCCGCCCGCGTTGACACCGGCTCTCCCGCCAACGATACTCCGCAAGTTTTTGAAAAGGCCGGTAATCTTCCGGCCTTGCCCACCCGGACCGAAGACCGTTCATCCATGGCCCCATCGGATACCACGATCGCCTTCCAGGGCATGCCCGGCGCCTATTCCCATCTTGCCTGCCGCGAGGCCTACGGCGGGATGGAGCCGCTGCCGTGCCGCACCTTCGAGGACGCCTTCGCCGCCGTGCACGACGGCCGCGCGCGGCTGGCCATGATCCCCATCGAGAACTCGGTCGCCGGGCGGGTCGCCGACATCCACCACCTGCTGCCCGATTCCGGCCTGCACATCATCGGCGAGCACTTCCACCGGGTGAACCACCACCTTCTGGCCGTGCCCGGCGCGGCGCTGGGCGACCTGACCCACGTGCACAGCCACGTCCATGCCCTCAACCAATGCCGCGACCTGATCCGCGACCTGGGGGTGACGCCGGTCGTCCATGTCGACACGGCGGGGGCGGCCAAGGATATCGCCGCCCAGGGCGACAAGACCCAGGCGGCCATCGCCTCGAGCCTGGCCGGCGAGATCTACGGCCTGGTTTCCCTGAAACGGAACATCGAGGACGCGGAACACAACACCACCCGCTTCGTCGTCATGGCGCTGGCCGCCGAGAACCCCGCCTATGCGGGCGCGGGCGATTTCATCACCAGCTTCACGTTCCGGGTCAGGAACGTTCCGGCCGCGCTCTACAAGGCCATGGGCGGGTTCGCCACCAACGGCGTCAACATGACCAAGCTGGAAAGCTACGTCGGCCCCGATTTCATCGCCGCCCAGTTCTTCGCCGAGGTCGAAGGCCATGTCGACGCCCCCGCGGTGAAACTCGCCTTCGAGGACCTCAACCATTACTCGGAATGGATCAGGGTGCTGGGCACCTATCCGGCCCATCCCTTCCGCAAGGCCGCCGCCCGGGCCGCCGCTGTCGCCGCCCAAGGAGCGTGATCCCCATGACACCCGACGCCGTCCGCCCCGCGGTGGGGCTCGCCATCCTGCGCGGCCTGGCGCGGCGCTGTCCCAGTTGCGGGGTCGGTCACAGCTTCCAAGGCTATCTCAAGGTGACGGACTGTCCGCATTGCGGCGAGGCCCTGGGCCATATCCGCGCCGACGACTTCCCGCCCTACCTGACGATCGCCATCGTCGGCCATATGGTGGTGCCGCTCCTGCTGATGACCGAACGGTATCTGGCGCCCCCCACCTGGATGCTGCTGTCGTTCGCCGTGCCGGTCACCCTGGGGCTGACGCTCACGCTGCTGCCGCGCGTCAAGGGCGGCATCCTGGGCCTCATGTGGCACCTGGGCCTCAAGGGCGACGAGACGCAGTAACCTCCGGTCCGCCCCTTGGGCCGCGGTCCGGGTTCTCGGAAATTTTGACTCGACGCAAAACAACGTTCGCCGCTGCGCGGCCCGGGTTTTGCGTCAGTCCCCTTCCTCCAGCCAGTCGTTGATCAGCCGCCGGGAAATACTGTCCGTGCGCGGCAGGCGCGGACGGGCCGGGTCGGTCTCGCCGTAGAACTCGCCGAACTGCGCCAGGTCGGCGCGCGAGAACCAGCGCGCCTCGCGGATTTCGGCGGGGTCCACGTTGATGTCGTCGTTGAGCGCCCGGGCCCGGAACCCCAGCATCAGCGAGGCCGGGAACGGCCAGGGCTGCGAGCCCCGGTAGGTCACGTCGGCGACGCGGATGCCCGATTCCTCCAGCACCTCGCGGGCCACGGCCTCTTCCAGGCTCTCCCCGGGCTCGACGAAACCGGCGAGCGTCGAATAC
>PFFW01000185.1:4868-5344 GCA_002781745.1 Rhodospirillales bacterium CG15_BIG_FIL_POST_REV_8_21_14_020_66_15 | reverse complement strand
CGCATGGCCCACGAAATCCGCAAGTACATGGGTGAGGTTGACGGCGAGCCGCCGTTGACGGGCCATGTTGAGGTCGATGAAACCTACGTCGGAGGCAAGCGCCCCGGCAAGCGTGGCCGTGGTGCGGGTGGAAAGTCCGTTGTGTTCGGCATTATGGAACGCGGCGGCGAACTGTTTACCAAGGTTGTTCCCGACGCCAAGCGGAAGACACTGTTCGCGGAGATCACCCGTCAGGTACCCGAGGGAACGCGGATCAGCAGCGATGAATTTGTCGTCTACCACACGCTTTCCAATCTCGGATACGACCACGATACGGTTGACCACAGGGCCAAGGAATGGGCGCGGGGCGATACCCACGTGAACAGCCTTGAAGGCTTCTGGGCGCAGTTGAAACGGTCGATCCGTGGGACGCATATCTCTGTGAGCGCTAAGCATCTTCCGAAGTACCTGGGCGAGTTTGAGTACCGCTTCAATCG
>PFFW01000185.1:0-4855 GCA_002781745.1 Rhodospirillales bacterium CG15_BIG_FIL_POST_REV_8_21_14_020_66_15 | reverse complement strand
ACCACGGCGTCCAGCAGGGGCCAGAACCGCCCGTCAGCTTGAGATGGATTCTCCTTCGCAAACTGGTCTAGCTTCCCGAGTTTGCGGGCTTCTTCAAGGGAGAGGTACTTACCCCGTGACATTAGGTTGTGCCTCCCATTTGATGGTAATTCCCGCCGGGGCACTAAACCCACCGCTTACCCGCTTTAGGTTTAGTGGTGACTTCTTAATTCCAAGGCCCTCAAGTCGCGCAACGAACTCCCTAGGCGCGTTGTATAGGGCTGTATAATCCATCAAGGTGGCGCCACTTCCATCTACGCGGTTGGCGTCCGCACCTCGGTCGATCAAGAGGCTTGCCACCTTCCAGCGTTGTTGGGCTACAGCGGCCATCAGTGGGGTTAGGTTGTTGTGGTCAACTGACTCAATTTCAGCGCCATGCGCCAGCAATGTTGCGGCGATTTCTGGTTCATCGTGATGCACTGCTGCAACGAATAGCGCCGAACAACCTTGTTTTGAGGATTTCGTATTCAGCGCGCAATCGTGGTGGAGCAACAGATCGATGATTTTTGAGTGCTTGAAGCGAACTGCTGTCATTAAAGGCGTGAAACCATCTTGGTCTGTTATTTTTGGATCAACCCCACGCTCAAGAAGTCCTTGGACAATCGCCGCGTGACCAGCCTCACACGCAATGTGGATATCCCAGCGCCCTCGGCCATTGTTTACGTTTACTGTCCCAGCTTCCCAAAAACGATTAACGACTCCGTAATCACCCTCTCGAACATAATTCAGATAGTAATCTCGGGTGGGCAGTATCCCCATTCTCCAAAGTTTTTTCTGCGCTTCATTCCCGAAGTATTCTTCGTGCTCCCTAAATCTCCATTCCATACGGAGCACCATTATCAGTCCGCAAAAAATGAACAGGGTGAAACCGATCCGTTCGCCATTTCCCTGTAGAAATGTAGAAAATGGCCCCTCGCCAAAAAGTAAAACCGCCCATTCGCCCATCATGGTCAGGACGCCGCCGAACAGGAAACCGAGCGGCCCAAAAGTGCGGATGAAAATTGACGTAACCGACTTGAGTGTTTCCATACCCACAACCTTGCTCCCCCCGACTCGTATGAGTCGAGTCCAACCGCGATGGAAGCGGGATTGTAGGGGGTTGTCTGTACGGGTGTCAACTTAACACACCCGTTGGTGTTTTCGCCCAGGCCCTTCGAAACATGGTCGACCGCGGCCCTGTTAGGCTGGTCGCTCATTCTGTGCGGTGGCCCGATCATTTTTGTATGTCTTATGTATTTGACCGGTCGTCCTGATCAGCGTGTCATCGTTGATCTCGCTGCTCTTTTGGCCAACGGGTAACGCCGCCCGGATTCCCCGATCCGCCCCGAAAATGCCCCGGCTCCGGCAAATTTAGGCCCGGATCGGGGTCTTTAATCGTCCGCTTCGGAACTTTTTCCGTGGTGCCCCGGATGCGCGCGGCCGTCGGCCTGCGCCCGTCCGGGCGTGAGAAGCGGGGAAAATCATGGTTTCGCCTTCGTTAACGGCCGGCCCGGGATCCGCCGAGGCCCATGTAATCCCAGGCTAATTCCATTGACGCCCATGTTATCCCATGATATCCCAAAGATGCCCAAAGTGCGTGAATGGCGCAGTGTTTCCGGACGCCGGGCCGCGCCCTGTCCTTGCGGGCGGGGCGGTCGCGGAGGTCCGGGACGGCGTCGACGGGGAATTCCGGGAGGGAATCGCGGGGTTTTCCGGGGGCCGAAGGGCCGGGTGCTGCGGGTGCGGGGACGACGTCTCTTATCGGGCGCGATCAACCCCGCCGAACGGGAATCGGGTGGAAGCCCTAAGGGGGTAGCCGTGGCGCTGCTGGTCGGACGGCACGTCAACAGGATCGACAAGAAGGGGAGGGTCAGCGTACCCAAGCCCTTCCGCGCGGCCCTGTCGCGCGGCCGCCCCGGCGACGACCCCTTTTCCGGCCTTTACGCCTTTCCCTCCTTCAAGTATCCAGCGCTCGAAGCCTGCGACGAGGCCTTCATGACGCGCCTTGCCGAGGGGCTCGAGGACCTGGACGTGTTCTCCGACGACCAGGACGACCTGGCCGCCGTGATCCTGGAGAACGCCCGCGAGCTGCCCATGGACCCGGAGGGACGCATCGTCCTGACCGACGACCTGCGCGACTACGCCAACATCAGGAACGAGGTCCTGTTCGTCGGCCGCGGCGCGCGCATGATGATGTGGGAGCCCGCCGCCTACGAGGCCCAGCGCGGCGGCGCCTTCGAGCGCGCCAAATCGCGCGGCATGACATTGAAATTACCGAAACGGCCAGGCGCATCGGCCGGGGAGGACGGCGATGGCTGATCAATCCCGTCATTCCCCGGTCATGCTTGCCGAAGTCCTGGAGGCGCTCGCGCCCAGGGACGGCGGCATCTATGTCGACGCCACCTTCGGCGCGGGCGGCTACACCCGGGCCTTGCTGGAGGCCGCCGACTGCACGGTCTGGGGCATCGACCGCGATCCCCTGGCGCAGAGCATCGGCGCCGACATGGGCCGCGCGTATGCGGGCCGGCTCACCGTGCTGGCCGGACGCTTCGGCGACATGAAGGAGCTTCTGGCCGCCGTCGGGGTCGAACGCGTCGACGGCGTGGCCCTGGACCTGGGCGTGTCCTCGATGCAGTTGGACGACCCGGCGCGCGGATTCTCGTTCCGCGCCGACGGACCGCTCGACATGCGCATGGGCACGGGCGACGAAGGGGGCATGAGTGCCGCGGACGTGGTCAACTCCATGGCCGAGCGAGAGCTTGCCGACCTTATCTACAAGTACGGCGAGGAACGCGCGTCGCGCCGCGTCGCCCGCGCCATCGTCGAATTGCGCGCCAAGGCGCCGATTACCCGCACCGAGGAACTTGCCGACCTGGTCCGCCGCGTCGTCAAGAAGTCCAAGGACGGGATCGATCCGGCGACCCGCACCTTCCAGGCGCTGCGCATCTTCGTCAACGACGAGCTGGGCGAACTGGCGCGCGGTCTTGCCGGGGCCGAGGCCCTTCTGGCCCCCGGCGGGCGGCTTGCCGTGGTGTCCTTCCATTCGCTGGAGGACCGCGCGGTGAAGGAGTTCCTGCGCGAACGCTCCGGCGCCGGGCCGCGCCCGTCGCGCCACTTGCCCGACCTGCCCGGCGCCGCCAGGCAGCCGACCTTCACCCTGATCTCGCGCGGCGCCGAAAAGCCCGACGCGGCCGAGACCCGGACCAACCCGCGGGCCCGCTCGGCCCGCCTGCGCTGGGCCGTGCGCACGGACGCGCCCGCCCGGGCGGCGGCGTGAGGAGGCGGCCATGAGCAAACGCACCACCTTCCTCGCCCTCGCTCTCGCGGCGATCATGTCGCTGGGCCTGTTCATGATCAGCTACCAGGTCCAGGACCTGGAGGACCAGCTTGATTCGCTGAACCGCGACATCGCCCGCGACAGCCGCGCCGTGCACGTGCTGCAGGCGGAATGGGCGCATCTCAACGACCCGCAGCGCCTGCGCATGTTGTCGGAGCGCTACCTGGGACTGGAGCCCATCGCGACCAGGCAGCTCGGCAAGGTCGAGGACATTCCCTGGCGGCCCCTTGTGGCAGCGTCGGAACGCAAGATCGAACCCGCGCCGCAAGAAGCGGCCCCCGCCGCAGCCCAGCCCGCGTCGAGCGGCGACAAGCCCCTGGAGGATGCCCTGCCGGCGATCCGCCGCGCCCTGGGCCTGGCGCCCGCCGCTGTGACGGAGGTGCGGCGATGATGTCCGTCACGAACCAGGGCGATCTGTTCGATTTCGCGCGCGGCCGAGGCGGTCCCACGGGCCGTGCCGCCGAGGCATTGGAGACCGGGCGGTCGCGCCTGCTGGTCACCGGCCTTGTCGTCACCATGGCCTTCGCGGCGCTGGGCTGGCGGGTGGTTGACCTGACGCTGTTCACGGACCGCGCGGAGTTGCATCTGTCGCGCAACGTCAACCCCCAGGTCCCGGTCCAGGAACGGGCAGACATCGTCGACCGCAACGGCATCGTCGTCGCCACCTCGCTGCCGGCCGTGTCCCTTTATGCCGACCCCAAGCATGTGCTCGACGTACAGGAGACGGCGGACAAGCTGATCCGGGCGCTGCCGGACCTGGACCGCGAGAAGCTGGAAAAGCGCCTCGCCTCGCGCGGCCGCTTCGTCTACCTGAAGCGCAACCTGACGCCGGAACAGCACTATGAGGTCCACCGTCTGGGCCTACCGGGCATCCAGTTCGAACGTGGCGAGCGCCGGGTCTATCCCCAGGGCCGCCTGCTGGCCCACGCGCTGGGCGTCACCGACATCGACGGCCGCGGCACGGCCGGGATCGAGCGCCATTTCGACAGCCGCCTGACGGGCGGGGCCGCGCCCCTGCGGCTTTCCATCGACCTGCGCATCCAGGCCGTCGTCCACGAGGTGCTGTCCGACGCCGTGAAGGAGTTCTCGGCGCTCGGCGGCACGGCCGTCGTCATGGACGCCAACACCTCCGAACTGGTGGCCATGGTGTCGCTGCCCGATTTCGACCCCAACCGCCCGGTCGAACTGCTGGGCGAGGCCGGTTTCAACCGCGCCACCAAGGGCGTGTACGAAATGGGCTCGACCTTCAAGCTGCTGACCGCGGCCATGGCGCTGGATTCCGGGGTGGTGCCCATTTCCGGCGGCTACGACGCCTCCAAGCCCCTGCGCATCGCGCGCTTCACGATCACCGACTACCACGCCAAGAACCGCTGGCTCAGCGTGCCGGAGATCCTCATCCATTCTTCGAATATCGGGGCAGCCAAAATGGCCCTCGATGTGGGCACCAAAGCCCAACAGACCTACCTCGGGCGGCTCGGCCTCCTGCGTCCGTCCCCCGTT
>PFFW01000079.1 GCA_002781745.1 Rhodospirillales bacterium CG15_BIG_FIL_POST_REV_8_21_14_020_66_15 | reverse complement strand
AGCGACCTGGTGCCCGAGTTCCAGGCGCTGTGGACCGCGGCCCAACGCCGCCCCGACCGCCAGCAGCGCGGCGAGGTCAAACTGACGCGCGACGGAGGCGAACGCACGTTGCTGGTCCGCATTGCCGCCGAACGCCTAGCGGGCGAACTGCTGGGCTTCGTCGTGACGTTCGACGACGTGACCGAGTTGTTGTCGGCGCAGCGCGCCGCCGCCTGGGCCGACGTCGCGCGCCGCATCGCCCACGAGATCAAGAACCCGCTGACGCCGATCCAGTTGTCGGCCGAACGCCTGAAACGAAAGTACCAGGGCGAGGTCACCTCGGACCCGGAAACCTTCGCCGCCTGCACGGACACGATCGTCCGCCAGGTCGAGGACATCGGCCGCATGGTCGACGAGTTCTCGTCCTTCGCGCGCATGCCGCAGCCGTCCATCGGGCGCGAGAACCTGTCGAACCTGATCCGCGAGGTGGTCGTCCTCGAGCGTTCGCGCGCCTCCGACATCGCCATCGAACTGAACCTGCCGGAGGGCGACATGATGCTGCGTTGCGACCGCCGCCAGGTATCGCGCGCGTTGACCAACATCCTGAAGAACGCCGCCGAGAGCATTGAAAGCCGGCTGGTCCGCGAACAGGCGGACGACGGCACGAGCGCGCCTGGCCGGATCGCCGTGTCGGTGGCCGACGGCCGCGGCCAAGGCGGGGACGAGAGCGTCGCCGTCGTCATCGAGGACAACGGCGTCGGCCTGCCCGAGGCGGGACGCGAACGCCTGACCGAACCCTATGTGACGACACGCACCAAGGGCACGGGCCTGGGGCTGGCCATCGTTCGCAAGATCATGGAAGATCACCAGGGTGGCCTGCGCCTTGAGGACCGTCCGGGCGGCGGCGCCAGGATCACCTTGGTGTTCCGGGACATGGAAGAAACCGCCAACGACGGCGAAAAGGATCCCATGAAGGTCGCGACCGGCCTGGGATTGGGATAGAGCGGCCATGGCGCAGGACATTCTCATCGTCGACGACGAATCCGACATCCGGACCCTGACCGCGGGGATCCTCGAGGACGAGGGGTACGAAACCCGCGAGGCGGCCGACAGCTCGGGTGCGCTCCAGGCGCTCTCGGCCAGGCGGCCGAATCTCGTGCTGCTCGACATCTGGCTGCAGGGCAGCGAACTGGACGGCCTGCAGATCCTCAAGCGGATAAAGCAGAACCACCCGGAAATTCCAGTCCTGATGATGAGCGGCCACGGCACCGTGGAAACCGCCGTCGCGGCCATCAAGGACGGCGCCTACGATTTCATCGAAAAACCGTTCAAGGCCGACCGCCTGCTGCTCAACGTGCGCCGCGCGGTCGAGGCCGCGCGTCTGCGCATGGAGAACGAGGAACTGCGCCTGCGCGCCGGATCGACACTCGACCTGATCGGCGCCTCGTCGGCGATGCGAGAAATCCAGCAGATCATCGACCGGGCGGCGCCGTCCAACAGCCGCATCCTGATCTTCGGGCCCAGCGGCAGCGGCAAGGAGATCGTGGCGCGCAACATTCATGCCCGCTCGCAGCGCGCCGACGGCCCCTTCGTCATCGTCAACTGCGCGACCATGGCGCCAGACCGGGTCGAGATGGAGCTGTTCGGCACCGAAGGCGGCGACGGCTCGCGCCGCATCGGCACCTTCGAGCGCGCCCACGGCGGCACCCTTGTGCTAGACGAAGTCGCCGACATGCCGCTGGAGACCCAGGGCAAGATCGTGCGCGTCCTGCAGGAGCAGAACTTCGAACGGGTGGGTGGCTCCAACCGCGTGCAGGTCAACGTGCGCGTGATCTCGTCGACGACCCGCGACCTGCAGACCGAGGTCGCCGCCGGCAGGTTCCGCGAGGATCTGTTCTACCGCCTCAACGTAGTGCCGCTGACGGTGCCGGCGCTGGCCAACCGGCGCGAGGACGTCCGCGCCCTGGCCGACCACTTCATGCACCAGGCGGCCGAGGCCACGGGCCAGCAGCCGCGCCGCCTGGGCGAAGATGCCTTGGCGGCATTGCAGAGTTACGACTGGCCGGGTAACGTCCGCGAACTTCGCAACGTCATCGAACGGGTGCTGATCCTGGCGCCCGGCGACAACGACACGGTCCTGGGGGCCAGCATGCTGCCGACGGAGTTTCTCGACGGAATGCGGCGCGGCGCGATCAGCAGCGACGAGGGCTACCTGTCCAAGCCGCTGCGCGACGCGCGCGAGGATTTCGAACGCGAGTACCTGAGCGCCCAGATGTCGCGGTTCAACGGCAACATCTCGCGCACGGCGCAATTCGTCGGCATGGAACGCTCGGCCCTCCACCGCAAGCTGAAGGCACTCGGCCTGACGGAAGAGGACCGCGGAGCCTGAGATGACCGCCATTCATCCACTTGCCGCTTCCAGGGAAGGACGTCCGGCATGAAGATCATCGTCTGCGGGGCCGGTCAGGTCGGCATCAACATTGCCCGGCAGCTGGCGCTCGAAAACCACGACGTGACCATCGTCGACCAGGCTCCGGACCTGGTGCGCCGGGTGTCCGACACCCTGGACGCCCAGGCCGTGGTCGGCCATGCCTCGCACCCAGACGTGCTGGAGCGCGCAGGCATCGCCGACGCCGACATGCTGATCGCCGTGACCCTGACGGACGAGATCAACATGGTCGCCTGTCAGGTCGCCCACTCGTTGTTCGACGTGCCGACCAAGATCGCGCGCATCCGCCAGAAAAGCTACCTGGCGCCGATGTGGTCCAACCTGTTCTCGCGCGATCACCTGCCCATCGACGTGATCATCTCGCCGGAGATGGAAGTCGCGCGCGCCGTGGCGCGACGGCTGCGCATCCCGGGCGCCATGGACATGATTCCGCTGGCCGACGGCGCGGTGACGCTCCTCGGCGTGCGCTGCACCGAGGACTGCCCGCTTCTCAACACGCCCCTGAAGCAGCTGACCCAGTTGTTCCCCGACCTCAACATCGTCGTCGTCGGGCTGGTGCGTGACGGCGCCGCGATCGTGCCCAAGGCAACCGACCAGATGGTGCCCGGCGACGAGGTCTATTTCGTCGTCGATACGGCCCAGATCAGCCGCGCCATGACGGCCTTCGGCCACGACGCCGGCGAGGCCCGGCGCCTGCTGATCATCGGCGGCGGCAATATCGGCCTCGTGCTGGCGCAGGAAATCGAGCGCGAATACCCATGGGTCAAGGCCAAGATCATCGAGCACAACAAGGAGCGCGCCGAGTTCATTTCGGGCCAGCTCGAAAGCACGGTGGTGCTCAACGGCGACGCCCGCGACATCGAGATACTGGAAGAGGCCAACATCCGCGGCACGGATACGGTGGTCGCCGTCACCAACGACGACGAAAGCAACATCCTGGCCTCGCTGCTGGCCAAGAAATTCGGCTGCGAGCGGACGGTGACCCTGGTCAACACGTCGATCTACGAACAGCTCATCGGCTCGCTCGGCATCGACGTGGTGGTCAGCCCGCGCAACATCACGGTCTCGACCATCCTGCAGCACGTGCGCCGCGGACGCATCCATTCGGTCCATGCCGTACGCGAGGGCCTGGGCGAACTGATCGAGGCGGAGGCGCTGGAGACGTCCGATCTGGCGGGCAAGGCGCTCAAGGAAATCCAATTGCCGGCCGGCGTCGTCATGGGCGCCATCGTGCGCGACGGCAAGATGCTGTTCCCGCGCGGCTCGACGGTGGTCGAGGCCGGCGACCGGGTCGTCCTGTTCTCCGCCCCCGAAGCCATCCGCAAGGTCGAGAACATGTTCGCCGTGCAGCTTGAATACTTCTGAGCCGCCGTGACCGATTCGCGCTTTTCGCCGCCCCAGGGCCTGCCCGACGCCGTCGTGTTCGACTGGGACAACACCCTGGTCGACACCTGGCCGATCATCCACGACGCCCTGAACCACACCTTCCGCGCCTGGGGCATGCGGGAATGGACGCTCGAGGAAACCCACGCCAAGGTCCGCAAGTCCATGCGCGACAGCTTCCCGGCCCTGTTCGGCGACGACTGGGTGAAGGCGGGCGACGTGTTCTATGAACGCTACGAGGAAATCCACGCGGAGAAGTTGCGGCCCGCGACAGGGGCGGGGGGGTTGATCTCGGCGCTCGCGGACGCCGGCGTGTACCAGTGTGTCGTGTCCAACAAGAAGGGACCGTTCCTGCGCAAGGAGGCCGAGGCGCTCGGCTGGCTCGCCCGCTTCGGCGCCCTGATCGGCGCCTTCGACGCGCCGCGCGACAAGCCGGCGCGCGATCCCGTGGACATGGCGCTCAAAGCGGGCGGGATGCGCGCGGGTGACCGCGTGTGGTTCGTCGGCGACGCCGACATCGACATGGAGTGTGCCCACGGCGCCGGGTGCTATCCGGTCCTGGTCCGGGCCCAACCGCCCGGAATCGATGAATTTGCCGATTTTCCTCCGGCACTGCATTTCACCGATTGCGATAGTCTTTGCAAGTTCACTCAGACACTGTAAGCTTTGTCCAAGGCTCGCGTAGCCGTGTAGAAACAAAAGAGAAAACAACAACAGGGAGCCCAGAACGAAGTCTCACGCGGCAAACCGGCCGGCGCGGCAAGGCGTGGTTTGGCCGTAGGGTGACTTTGGGGTGGGGAATAATGTCATCGGAAAAATCACAAAACGTGCAGGACGTTTTTCTGAACCATATCCGGAAGAACAAAACTGCGGTCACGGTGTTTCTGGTGAACGGGGTTAAGCTTCAGGGAATCGTCACCTGGTTCGATAACTTCTCCGTTCTGCTGCGTCGCGACGGCCATACCCAGCTGGTGTACAAGCACGCCATCTCCACGGTCATGCCGTCCGTTCCCATTCAACTGTTCGAACCGGATTCCGCCGAGTCCGTCGAGGGTTGATCGGGCAAACTCCAGGGCACGTCACGTCTGCCGCCGGGGCGGCGGCGGGGGCGGGCACCTGCGCCGTCATCCACCCCAACATGCCCGCTGCCGCGGCCGAAGGCCGCAGTGCGCGGGCCAATCTTGACGAAGCCGTCGCCCTTGCCGGCGCGATCGACCTCGAGGTCGTGCACGCCGAGGCCTTCGAGCTGACCCGCCCGCGCCCGGCGACCCTGCTCGGCAAGGGAGCGGTTGAGCGCATCGCCGAAACCCTGAAATCCCTGGAAGACTGCGACTTGGCCGTCGTCAACGCCAACCTGACGCCGGTCCAGCAGCGCAACCTGGAGACGGCGTGGAACGTCAAGGTCATCGACCGCACGGGCCTGATTCTGGAAATTTTCGGCGCCAGGGCGCGGACCAAGGAGGGCCGCCTGCAGGTCGACTTGGCGGCGCTCAGCTATCAGCTCGGCCGCCTGGTCAGGAGCTGGACCCACCTGGAGCGCCAGCGCGGCGGCGCCGGGTTCATGGGCGGCCCCGGCGAACGCCAGATCGAACTGGACCGCCGCCTGATCCGCCAGCGCATCGCGCGGCTCAAGCGTGAACTGGCCGAGGTCAAGCGCACGCGTTCGCTGCAGCGGCGGGCCCGCCAACGCGTGCCCTATCCGGTGGTGGCGCTGGTCGGTTACACCAACGCCGGCAAGTCGACCCTGTTCAACCGCCTGACCGGGGCCGACGTGGTCGCCAGGGACCAGTTGTTCGCGACGCTCGACCCGACCATGCGGCGCCTCGACCTGCCGGGCGGCGGGCCGATCATCCTGTCGGACACGGTGGGTTTCATCTCGGACCTGCCCCACCAGCTGGTCAACGCCTTCCACGCCACCCTGGAAGAGGTCGTCGAGGCCGACATGGTCCTGCACGTGCGCGACATCGCCGATCCGGAAACGGAGATCCAGCGCCGCGACGTGCTGGGCGTGCTGAACGAATTGGGCATGGGCGAGGACAGCGCGACGCCGATCACCGAGGCCTGGAACAAGATCGACCTTTTGACGCCCGAGGATCTGGCGGCGCTGGAGCAGCGCATCGCGCGCCAGGACAACAACCCTCCCGTCGCCATCTCCGCGGTGACGGGGCAGGGGCTCGACCGCCTGACCCAACGCATCCAGGATCAATTGGGCACGGCGCTCAGCGAACTGGATCTGGACCTGGGGTTCGACGAGGGGGCGACGCTCGCCTGGCTCTACGAGCACGGCGAAGTCCTCGACCGCCGGGACGGCGAGGCGGGCATCCATCTGCGCGTGCGCCTGGACGCGCGCACCCTGTCGCAGCTCAGCATGCGTATCGACAGCGCCCGCCAGCGGCGTCTACACTGAGCGGTGAGGGGGCCCGAGGTCGGGCCAATTATTATCCGGCGGGCCTACACCGGTTGGTAACGAATTCCCGCTAGACCGGTCACATCAGTTCCCGACGGCAATTTGAAGGTCCGATACGGACGGGCGGCACCCATGGCGACAAACCGCAGCCAGACCAGATGGCGCGCCAAGAACAGACTGGTCAAACGCCAGCTCAACGTCATGGCGAAAAGCCATGTCCACGACCATCTGCAGCGCCTGGCCGACGATTTCCGCCTGCGTGGCAAGGGCGAGGCGGTGTCCTTCGCCACCTTCGTCACGCGGGCCCTGATGCAGCGCGCCGACTACAGCAAGGACGTCGCGCAGATGCTGGAAGACCTGGCGGAAGCCTTTCACCGCGACCGCGACATCTATTCCAACTAGCGTGTATTCCAAGTAGCATGGCTTGACACGCCGCATACGGACTTCTGACCCGTGTCCACACCCCTGGAAATCGATCCCGCCCGCGTCGCGGAAATCATGCACGAGGCGGCCGAAGCGGAGATCCTGCCCCGTTTCCGCACGCTGGAACGCCACGAGATTTCCGAAAAGAGCCCGGGCGACCTAGTGACGGTGGCCGACCGGGCGGCGGAGGCGTTGCTGACGAAACGCTTGAGGGGCCTGATCCCGGGCGCGCTCGTGGTCGGCGAGGAAGCCCATGAGGTCAGCCCCGACGCGCTGGCCGAACTGAGCGACGCCGACTGGGCCTGGATCATCGACCCCCTGGACGGCACCCACAATTTCGCCCACGGCACGCCGCGCTTCGCGGTGATCGTCGCGCTCGCCCGGCGCGGCGAGACGGCGTTCGGCTGGATCCTGGATCCCGTGACCGGGCGCCTGGCCACGGCGCAATCGGGCGGCGGCGCGATGATCGGCGGCAAGCGCCTGATCCTGCCGGCGGCGCGGCCGCTGGCGCGGATGACCGGCTCCCTGGGCCAGAAGATCGCCGACCGCCTGCGCGCCCGGGCCGAGGCGCCGGACGCGCCGCCGATCCCCCGCGGGTTTACGCGCTATCGCACCGTCGGCCTGGAATACATGGACCTGGCCGAGGGCAAGCTCGATTTCGCGCGCTACGCCGGTCGCCTGATGCCCTGGGACCACGCGGCGGGAGAACTGATGTATCGCGAAGCCGGCGGGCATGCGGCGATGACCGGCGACGGCCGCGCCTATGCGCCCGGCGGCAAGCGGCCGGGCGGCGCGCTTCTTCTGGCGCCGGACCCGGATGCCTGGGCGGCGCTGGGCGCCCTGATGCCCTGAGACATCTCCCGGCTTGCTCCGGGCCGCGTTGGACGTTACCAAACGGGACGACAATCGCTTTGGGGATTTCAGGAACGATCTTTCGGAGGAGGCGGCATGGCGCGCTGTGCATTCATCGGCCTCGGCGTCATGGGCCATCCCATGGCCGGGCACCTGGCGAGGAGCGGACACCAGGTCACGGTCTACAACCGGACCACGGCCAAGGCCGAGAAATGGGCGGCGGAGCACGGCGGCGGCTTCGCCGCGACTCCGGCCCGGGCGGCCGAGGGGGCCGAGTTCGTGTTCTCCTGCGTCGGCAATGACGACGACCTGCGCGCCGTTACCTATGGTGACGACGGCATGCTGGCCGGGATGGCCGCGGGCGCGGTGCTGGTCGACCACACCACGGCGTCGGCCGCCGTCGCCCGCGAGATCGCGGCCCGGGCGGCGGACAAGGGCTTCGGCTTTATCGACGCGCCCGTGTCGGGCGGCCAGGCAGGGGCGGAGAACGGCGTGCTGACCGTCATGTGCGGCGGCGGCGAAGGGGATTTCGCCCGCGCCGAGCCGGTGATCCGGTCCTATGCCCGTGCCGTCACCCTGTTGGGCCCCTCGGGTGCGGGGCAGCTGTGCAAGATGGTCAACCAGATCTGCATCGCCGGCCTGGTCGAGGGCCTTTCGGAAGGGCTCGATTTCGGGCTGCGCGCCGGGCTCGACGTCAATCAGGTGCTCGATGTCATCTCAAAGGGGGCCGCGCAAAGCTGGCAGATGGAGAACCGCGGCAAGACCATGGTGGACGATAAATTCGACTTTGGCTTCGCCGTGGACTGGATGGTGAAGGACCTGGGCATCTGTTTCGCCGAGGCCGAGGCCAACGGCGCCGAATTGCCGGTGACCCGCATGGTCGAGGGTTACTACCGCGATATCCAGGCCATGGGCGGCGGGCGCTGGGATACCTCGTCGCTGATCCGCCGCCTGCGCAGCAAGTGACGCGCGGCCGGTACAACAAGTTCTGCGGCGCCCTTAAGGCGACCAGCCACGTCGTGCAGTGGGGCGGCGCCGACGTCTGGAAGGTCGGCGGCAAGGTGTTCGCCATCGGCTGGTTCGCGAAAGGCCATCACCCCGGCATCACGTTCAAGGTGTCCGAGTTCGCCTATGAGGTGCTGCGCGACATGCCGGGTCTGCGCCCGGCGCCCTATCTGGCGTCGCGCGGCATGAAGTGGATCCAGCAGTACGACGAACCCGGATTGAACGACGCCGACCTCGAGGATCATCTCGCGGAATCGCACCGCCTCGTCTCCCTGGGCTTGACCAAGAAGCTGCAAAAGGAACTGGGACTGAACCAGGAAGGCTGACCATCGCGCGGACGTCGGCACAAACTCCCGGACGTCGCCCCCGGGCTTGACCCGGGGGCCCATAGATTGGGAAAGGCGTGGATGCCCGTGTCAAGCACGCGCATGACGACAAATCACACGGCCTAACGCAGGCTGACCTGCATCTGCGGCGTGGCGCGGTAGATGTTGGGAATGCGGAAGACGTAGACCTTGGTGCGCGGGCCGCGGGCGGGGAAGTCCTTCACCTCGTCGGCGTTGTGGCTGATCACCTTGGTGTCGGTGATGACGCGCAGTTCGCCCGTCGTGTTCATGCCGGCCTGGACGATCTGGTCCTTCTGGCTCTTCGGCAGCGAGCGGCCCAGGATGTTCACCAGCCGGGTTTCCTTGTTGTAGGCGATGCCCAGGATGTGCTCGTTGCGGCGCAGGAAGGTGACGGACTTGGCCTTCAACAGGTCGCCCTCGCGCTGCCATTTCAGCTTGAAATAGCCCTGCTTGATGTAGCCGAAATCGGAGGCGTCGGGATCGCGTTCGATGTCCGCCTTCAGCTTCTTGACCTCCTCGACCTCCTGGGCGCCCTGGACCTTGCCCTCCTTCAGGTCCTTGTAAAGCCGCGTGTCGACCATGTAGCCGGCGAAGATCACCTTGTAGTAGCCGCGCCGGTCAAGCTCGATCTCGGCGTCGAAGCGCGCCGGCAGGTAGCAGCCGGCGAGCGCCACGGCGGCGACCAGGAGAATCAACAGGGGACGCAGGCGGCGAAACATGGAGGAGGGGGCTCCCGTCGGGTCAAGTCCTTCAATCTTCTAGCCTATTCCCGCCGACGGGTCAGCGGTTTTCGTCTTCCTCATTCGGCCGTCTTGCCGCTCGTCCTGTCGTTGGCTTTCTCGGCCTGCCAGGCGGCCTCCATCTCGTCGAGCGACGCGGCGGCCGGATCGCGGCCTTGCGCTTTCAGGCGCGTCTCCATGCGGCGGAAGCGGTCCTCGAACTTGGCGTTGCCCCGGCGCAGCGCCGTTTCCGGGTCGATCTTCAGGTGGCGCGCCAGGTTGGCGACGGCGAACAGCAGGTCGCCCATCTCGTCCTCGATCCGCGCCAGGGGGGCTCCGGCGTCCATCTCGGCCCGCAGTTCGGCCAGTTCCTCCTCGATTTTCGCAATAACCGGGGCGGCCTCGGGCCAGTCGAAGCCGATGCGCGCCGCCCGTTTCTGAAGCTTTTCCGCGCGGGTCAGGGCGGGCAGGGTGACCGCCACGCCATGCAGGGCGCTGGTGTCTTCTTCCGCGCTTTCGACCTTGGCCGCCCGTTCCTTCGCTTTCAGGTCCTCCCAATGGGCGGTCTGGGCCTCGGCCGTGGCGATGTCGGCGTCGGCGAACACGTGCGGGTGCCGCCGCACCATCTTGTCGGCGATGGCGCGAGCCACGTCGTCGTAGTCGAAATGGCCCGCTTCCTCGGCCATGCGGGCGTGGAAGAAGACCTGCAGCAGAAGGTCGCCCAGTTCGTCCTTGAGCGCCGCCATGTCGCCCCGCTGGATGGCGTCGGCGACCTCGTAGGCCTCCTCGATGGTGTAGGGCGCGATGGTGGCGAAGGTCTGCTCGACGTCCCAGGGGCAGCCGCCCTCGGGGTCGCGCAGTTTCGCCATGACGGCGCGCAGGCGGCCGGTGGGGGTGTCGTGGGTCGGATCGTCGGGCACGGCGCGGGTCCTCTCTGTTCCAAACGGGGCACGTTACCTGCCACAATGGCCGCCGCCAAGCGGGGCAATCGGGAGAAATACGATGATCGACCATGTTTCCATTGCCGTGTCGGATCTTGCGCGCAGCGCCGCGTTCTACGAGGCCGCGCTGGCGCCGCTCGGTCTCGCGCGCCTGGTCGAGCGCCCGCGCACGGTCGGCTTCGGCAAGCGCTATCCGGAATTCTGGCTGAACGCGCGGCCGGGGATGGCCAAGGTCGCGGACGGCACCGGCGCGCATATCTGCCTGCGGGCACGGACGACGGACGCCGTGGTGGCGTTCCACGCCGCCGCCGTGGCCACCGGCGGGCGGTCCGACGGCGCCCCGGGCATGCGCGAGGCCTCCATGGCGCCGTACTTCGCGGCCTTCATCCGCGATCCCGACGGCAACAGGATCGAGGCGGCGACGTTTCTGAACGCCGAAAACCCGTGAGGGGACGGACTTCCGGCCTGTCATCCGATCGCCTCGTCACCACGGCCATTAATCGCATAATGTATATTATGGAAAATATATGATATATATTGTTTATCAGATGGATATCAATTTACATCGATAAATTACATATTTACCGATGTCTGGGCCCGCTCAGCCCTCCGGCACCTCCAGCTCCATGCCGTCGTAGGCCGCCTCCACCCCTTCGGGCACATAGGCCGTCAATTTGTCGTAGTCGATGCGCGGGCTCATGTGGGTGATGACCATGCGCTTCGGCTTTATCCGTTCGCGCAGCTCCAGCGCCGCGTCGACGTGCAGGTGCGTCGGATGCGGGTCCCACGAGAACACGCCGACGATCCAGGTATGCACCCCGTGCAGCGCCGCGACCGCCGCGTCCGGCAGGCGCACGAGGTCCGTCGTATAGGCAAGATCGCCGAGGCGCAGGCCGTGGGTGATCGAATGGCCATGGTCCTGTTCGAAGGCCCGGATATCGATCCCGCCGACGCGGAACGGTGCGACCGTGCCGTAGGTATGCGGCACCAGGGTCGGCTTGTAGTAATGGTCCACGCCGTCGCGCAGCGGCGCCAGGACATAGGCGAAACGCTCCATGACCGTCTCCAGCGTTTCCGCGTCCGCCCACAGGTCGATGGCGGCGTTCATGACCCGGTTGAAGCCGCGCACGTCGTCGATGCCGTGCAGGTGGTCCGCATGGCCGTGGGTCAGCACGATGCCGTCCAGGCGTCGCACGCCCGCGCGCAGCATCTGTTCGCGGAGATCGGGCGCGGTGTCCACCAGGATGCGGCGGCCGTCGCGTTCGACGAGGATCGACGGCCGCGTGCGCCGGTTCCTTGGGTTTTCCGGGTCGCAGTCGCCCCACCCGGCCTCGATCGACGGGGTGCCGCTGGACGCACCGGACCCGAGGATCGTGACCTTCACGGCCGGCGCCTCAACCCAGGTTCCGCACGGCCCGGGCGGCCTTGGCGAACAGGGTGAAGAAGTTCTCGGACGTGCGCCGCGCCAGATCTTCCGCCGGCACGCCCTTCAATTCGGCGACCTTGGCGGCGGTCAGGGCCGTGAAGGCGGGCTCGTTGCGCCTGCCGCGTTGGGGCACCGGGGCAAGGTAGGGCGAGTCCGTCTCGACCAGCAGGCGGTCCAGCGGCACGTCCTTCACGGTCGCCCGCAAGTCGTCCGCGGTCTTGAACGTGACGATCCCCGAAACGGAGATGTAGAGGCCCATTTCCATCGCCTTCTCCGCCACCGCTCGGCCCGAGGAAAAACAGTGGATCAGGCCAGGAAACGGCCCGCCTTCGCGGTATTCCTCATCCATCACGCGAAGGGTATCGTCGTCGGCGTCGCGGGTGTGGACGATGAGCGGCAGGCCGGTCGCCCGCGCCGCCTGGATATGCGCGCGGAACTGGGTCTGCTGCACGTCGCGGGGGCTGTGCTCGTAATAGAAATCGAGACCCGTCTCGCCGATGCCGACGACCTTCGGATGGCTCGCGAGGTCCGCCAGCTGCTCTGGCGTGGTCAGCGGCTCGGTCGCCGCCTGGTGCGGATGGATGCCGACGGTGCAGAACACGTTGTCGAAGCGCTCGGCCACGGCCTTGACCCGCTCGAACCGGCTGAGGTGCGTCGAGATCGTCACCATGTAGGCCACCCCCGCCTCCCCGGCGCGCGCCACCACGGCGTCCAGTTCGTCCCCGAAATCGGGGAAATCCAGGTGACAGTGACTGTCGACCAGAAACGCTGGGGTCGCGTCGTCCATGGTGATCCTCAGGCCGCTCCCTGGGTCTCGTCGTCCTGATAACGGGGGAACACCCCTTCCGGCTTGGGCAGGGCCGTTCCCGGGGCCAGGGCCACGCCCGGGGCCAACTGGTCGAGTGCGCGGGCGTCGGCGTCGACGGCAAGCTGGTCCAGCAGCCTGGCCGAGGTATCGGGCATGAAGGCCTGGGTCAGGATCGCCAGGCGCCGGATCGTCTCGCCCAGCACGTAAAGCACCGTGGCCATTCTGTCCGGGTCTTCCTTGCGCAGCTTCCAGGGCGCCTGGTGGTCGACGTAGGCGTTGGCGGCGCGGATCACCGCCCAGACGGCCTCCAGCGCCTCGTGAAAGGCCTGGCGGTCCAAGGCGCCGCGCACCTGGTCGAGCAGCGCCGCCGCGGGGTCGAGCAGGGCCTTGTCGTCTTCCGTGAACGCGCCCGGGTGCGGCACCTGGCCGCCGCAGTTCTTGGCGATCATGGACAGCACCCGCTGCGCCAGGTTGCCGTAGTCGTTGGCCAGTTCCCCGTTCATGCGCCCGACCATGGCGCCGTGGGAGAAGTCGCCGTCGTTGCCGAACGGAACCTCGCGCAAAAGGAAATAGCGCACCTGGTCGAGGCCGTATTTCTCGACCAGGTCGTACGGGTCGATGATGTTGCCGAGGGACTTGGATATCTTCTGCCCCTCGTTGGTCCACCAGCCGTGGGCGAACACGCGCTTGGGCGGCTCGAGCCCCGCCGCCATCAGGAACGCGGGCCAGTAGACCGCGTGGAAGCGCAGGATGTCCTTGCCTACCATGTGCAGGTCGGCCGGCCAGTACTTGGCGTATTCCCCCGTTTCGTCCGGGAATCCCAGGGCCGAGATGTAGTTGGTCAGCGCGTCCAGCCAGACGTAGAAGATATGCGCGTCGTCGCCCGGCACCGGCACGCCCCAGTTGAAGGTGGTGCGGGATACGCTGAGATCCTGCAGCCCGCCCTTGACGAAGCTGGTGACCTCGTTGCGTCGGCTCGGCGGGGCGATGAAGTCGGGGTTGGCGTCGTAGAACGCCAGCAGACGGTCCTGCCAGGCCGACAGGCGGAAGAAATAGCTCGGCTCCTCGACCCATTCGACCTCGGCGCCCGAGGGCGCCACGCGCACGCCGTCGGGCCGCTTGGTCAGCTCGCTTTCGGCATAAAAAGCCTCGTCGCGCACGGCGTACCATCCGGAATAGCTGCCCAGGTAGATCTCGCCCGCATCCACCATGCGCTGCCAGATCCCCTGGCAGGCCCTGACATGGCGCGGTTCCGTGGTGCGGATGAAGTCGTCGTTGCTGTAGTTCATGAACGCCGCCAGGTTGCGGAAATTCTGCGATACCCGGTCGGCGAAGGTCTGCGGGTCGATGCCCTTGGCCTGGGCCGATTTCTCGACCTTCTGGCCGTGCTCGTCGGTGCCGGTCAGGAACTTCACGTCATAGCCGTCCAGCCTCTTGAAGCGCGCCAGCACGTCGCACGCCAGCGTCGTGTAGGCATGGCCGATGTGCGGCGCGTCGTTCACGTAATAGATGGGCGTGGTCAGGTAATAGGGCGTGGCCGGCATGTCGGGTTCCAATGGCTCTAGTGTGGCGCGTCGTCGGCGTTACCGCCGGACCGCCGTTTCGGCCGTGATGAACGCGTTGAGAACCACCTGCTTGCGGTCCAGGTTGGCGGCGGTCGTCGCGGTAAGCAGGCGCGACACCTTTTCCCATACCTCCAGCCAGCGATCAAGGCCGGCCATGGCGCCCAGCCGCGCCGCCAACGCGGCGTCGAGAATTCCCGGCAACGGCCCGCCGCCCTCTGCGATGACCAGACGCTCCAGCCACCAGCGCAAGGTCTTGGCGAAGGCCTCGAACTCGGCCTCCTTGCCGGCGCCGGCCAGGCGCGTCGCGAAATCGTGCAGATCCTTGGCCGGCAGGCCGTCTGGCAGGCGCGCCAGGAGCGCCGAAACCTCGTCCAGCATGGCGAGCCCGCCCTGCTCCGCAAGCTCCAGGGCATAGCCGATCGAGCCCTCGGCGACCTCGGCCAGGCGCGCCGCCTCGTCCGCCGAAAGGTCCGGGCAGCGCGACGCGATCAGCCCCGCCACGGCCTCGACGGAGGGCGGGCGCAGGGTCAGGCGGCGGCAGCGCGAGCGGATGGTCGGCAGAAGGCCGCCCGGGTTGTGGGAGACCAGCAGGACCAGGGCCTGGGGCGGCGGCTCCTCCAGCACCTTGAGCAACGCGTTGGCGGCGTTGCGGTTCATGTCGTCGGCGCTGTCGATGACGACGACGCGCCACGCCCCCTCGCCCGCCGTCAGGCCCAGGAAGCTCTTCACGGCGCGGATCGCGTCGACGGTGATCTGGCCCTTGCGGCGGCCGGTCTTCTCGTCGATCGCGCGCTCGACCACCATCAGGTCGGCATGGCTTCCGGCCAGGGTGCGGCGGAACACGGGATGGCCGGGGTCCAGGTACAGGCCCGGGTCTCCGTCAACGGCCCTGGCTGCGGCGGTGCCGTGCGCCAGGACGTAGCGCGCGAAGCGGTGCGCCAGCGTCGCCTTGCCGATGCCCTTGGGCCCGGTGATCAGCCAGGCATGGGCCAGGCGCCCGGCCTCGAGCGCGCCGCGCAAGCCCGCCTCGGCCTCCGGATGGCCGATCAGGTCCGGGTTGGCCCGCGGGCCCAGCAGGACAGCGCCGTCATCGTCGGCGTCGCTCACCGGTTCGTCTCCTTGCCGCTGTGCCTCAGGTCGGCGCCCAGCCGGTGGGACACGGCGGCGCATATCTCACGCTGCACGTCGTCGACGCTGCCCGACGCATCGATGACGACGCAGCGGTCGGGCTCGGCCGCGGCCAGGGACAGGAAGGTCCCGCGGATGCGGGTGTGGAAGCCCAGGTCCATGCGCTCGTAGCGGTCCTCCGGGCGATCCTCGGCCCCGGCACGGCCGAAGGCGCGGGCCAACCCTTCCTCGACCGGGATGTCCAGGATCAGGGTCAGGTCTGGCGCGAAATCGCCCAGGATGTCGGCCTTCAACGCCTGAATGCGCTCCATCCCCAAACCGTGTCCGCCGCCCTGGTAGGCCAGCGTCGAATCGGTGAAGCGGTCGCACAGCACCCAGGCGCCGCTTTCGAGGGCCGGCAGGATGGATTTCTCGACGTGGTCGACGCGGGCCGCGAAATGCAACAGGACCTCGGCCAAGGGGGGCCAACGGTCCGTGGTGCCGCGCACCAGAAGGTCGCGGATCTCCTCCGCGCCCGGCGTGCCGCCCGGCTCGCGCGTCGTCAGGACGTCGACCCCCGCATCCTCCAGCGCCTTGGCCAGAAGCGCGAGCTGGGTCGACTTGCCGCCGCCCTCGCCACCCTCGAACGTGATGAACTTGCCCGTCGTCACCGGCCCGGCACCTCGAATGTTCTGGTCGTTTCGCGTTCCGCCCGCCGGCCGCCGCCCCTCCCGTGGGAAAGCGCTAGCCGGACACACCCAGGATGATAGACCGCAGCGCGCTCATCACCCTACCGAAAAGGCCCAGGCGCTCGGCCCCGTCGCCGGCCACGAGCGGCACCTGGATGGCCTCGCGCTCGGGAAAGCTCAGTGTCAGGGTGCCCAGCCTGTCGCCGGCCTTCACCGGCGCCGGCACCGGCGTCTGGAATTCGGCGGTCGCCTTCATGCCCGCGCGCTCCTTGCGCGGTAGGGTCAGAACCATTTCGTCCTTGACGATCAGCGGCACCTCCGCCTTTTCGCCGAGCCAGACCCCGACCTTGGCGACCTCTTCCCCGGTCTTGAACAGCGCGTAATTCTTGAACTCTCGGAACCCCCATTCGAGCAGGCGCTGCGGCTCCTCGCGCCGCGCCTTCTTGCTGGGCAGGCCGTTGACGACCAGGATCAGGCGCCGGTCGCGCCGCTCCGCCGACGCGGTCAGGCCGTAACCCGCGTTTTCCGTATGTCCCGTCTTCAGGCCGTCGACGCCCAGGCCTTTGCCCAGAAGCTCGTTTCGGTTGTATTGGGTGTGGCCGTTGTAGGTGAACTTGCGCTCCGCGTAATAGTGATAGAACTCGGGAAAATCGCGGATTGTCCGCCTGGCCAGGGTCGCCAGGTCGCGCGCGGTCATGCGGTGCTCCGGATGCGGCCAGCCGGACGCGTTGCGGAAGGTGCTGTGCGTCAGGCCGATTTCCCGGCCTTTTTCCGTCATCAACTCGGCGAAGGCGTCCTCGCTGCCGGCCAGGGCTTCGGCGGCGACGACACAGGCGTCGTTGCCGGATTGCACGATGATGCCCTGAAGCAGGTCTTCGACGCGGACCCGCTGGCCCGGCTCCAGGAACATGGTCGATCCGCCTGACGCCCAGTTGCCCTTGCGCCAGGCGTTCTCGCTTACCACGAATTCCTCGTCGAGGGACAGGCTGCCTTCCTTCAGGCGCTGGAACACCATGTAGACCGTCATCAGCTTGCTCATGGACGCCGGCGGCATAAGGCTGTCCGGCTCCTTTTCGAACAGCACCGCGCCCGTCTGCGCGTCCATCAGGATCGCCTCGCGGGCGATGGTCTCCATGGACGCGGCCGCAGGCTGCGCGCCCGCGAACAAGGCGCCCGCCAACAGAAGGGCGCCGGCTAACGAACCGCCCGGGCGGAATCCGGATGTGAGAAATACTGTGGTCTGTGTCGTCATCCTGTCTCGCGCCCCTTATGAAAACGGGGCGCCCTTCCTGGGTCTTGCTGTGTCCGTTCACCGGCTGAAGTCGGGTCGGTCCGGCCGGCCTGCCGCCGGTCCGCCGGCACCTGGCCAGGGAATTGGGGCGGAAATGGGGTCAGGACCCCGATCCCGTGCCGGCGACGACGATACGCGCTCCTGGATAACCCAAGGCCTGGACCCGCTCAAGGGTGCGGTCGGCATCCTCGACCGAAGCCAGCGGCCCCACCCGCACCCGGTAGAAATCGCGATTGTCGATGAGCACGTGAGAAATCGTCGCGGGCGACACCCGGCTGACCATCAGCTTGGTGCGCAGCGCGTTCTGGTAGTTGGTGAATGACCCGGCCTGCACGAAGATGCTGGTCGGTCCGACGGCGACGGTTGTGACCTCGGGTTCGGGCATGGTGCCGGGGCGGATTTCTTCCGCCGTCGCGACCTGGCGGCCCGGCGCCGACGTAGGCGCCGCGGCGGCCGATTCCACGGGCTGGGGTTGCGGCGCCGCCCGGGCGCCCGGCGGAGGCGGCAGGGACTCGGCGCTGACGGAAGCCTTCGGCAGTTTGTCGACCTGGATCGGGCTGCCGTGTTGGGCGATCGTCTCATGGCCGAGGAGTTGCGCCTTCAGGGCCTGCGAGCGTTCAGCCATGACCTGCACGCGGACCCGGGCGGTACCCTTGTCCCTGAACCCCAGAAGTTGCGCCGCACGTCGCGACACGTCGATGATGCGCCCCTTGGCGAAAGGCCCGCGGTCATTGATCCGAAGCACGACGGAGCGGCCGTTCTCCAGATTGACGACGCGCACGAAGGACGGCATCGGCAGGGTCCGATGCGCCGCCGTCAGGTCGTTCATGTCGTAGGATTCGCCGTTGGCCGTGTTCTTGCCGTGAAAATCATCGCCGTACCAGGAGGCGATCCCGGTTTCGTCGTAGTCCCATTCCTCGGCCGGGTAATACCAGGTACCGGCGATCTGGTAGGGATTGCCGATCTTGTAGGTGCCGTTGGCGGCGGAGGCCCCCTGCAGGCGCTTGGTGCCGGAAATGAGGAACTGGGTTTCGGCGCAGCCGGCGACCAGAACGGCCAATCCCATCAAGATCAGCCAGTTAATCCTAATACGCCGAGCCATGGCGCCGCCCCCTGAAATCAAAAATCTAGTAGAAAACTTTAAGAAAAACGCCGTTATTTAGAGTAATCGAGTCCATGCCCTCGGGCAACCTCAAGCGTCAGTTTCCGTCGTCGCGCAGGCGTTCCAGCAGCCGAGAATCGGGATGGCCGTCCTGGGCCAGGCCCTCCTTACTCTGGTAGGCCTTGATGGCCCGCCGCGTCTGCGCCCCGGCGATGCCGTCCTGGCCGCCGGCATCATAGCCCTTGTCCGCCAGGCGGCGCTGGATCTCACGCATGTCAGCCCGGGATAAAGGCTTGTCATTGCTTGGTTTCTTCGCCCTCAACGGCCCCTTGTCGACCAGCCGATCGGCAAGATGGCCGACCGCGAGCGCGTAGAGGATCGAGCGGTTCCACACCAGTATCGTATTGTAGTTGCCGTAGACCAGGAATGCGGGGCCGTCCGCCCCCGCCGGCAGCACAAGCGCCGCGTCGAGGTCCGCCACCGGCAGGTCCCGCCCGTCCGCGCGGCGCACGCCCTTGGCCTGCCATTCCTTTAATTTCAGTTTCTTGTCAAGCCCACTTAAAGCGAAATCGAAACCTTTGGGCAGGCGCACTTCGCGCCCCCATGTTTCATCGCGGCGCCATCCGGATTGCGACAGGAAATGCGCCGACGAGGCGAATACGTCCGGCAACGAGCGCCACAGGTCGCGCCGGCCGTCGCCATCGAAGTCGACGGCATAGGCGCGGTAGGTCGAGGGGATGAACTGGGTGTTGCCCATGGCCCCGGCCCAGGACGCCTTCACGTCCGGCGGAATGTCGCCGCGGTCGATGATCTCGAGCGCGGCCAGGAGCTGCTCGGCGAAGAACCGGGACCGCCTGGGGTCGAAGGCCAGGGTCGCCAGGGAATCGATCAGCGGGAAGCTCCCGGTGTGGTCGCCGAAGTTGCTTTCCAGCCCCCAGAACGCGACCAGGAACCGCGGCGGCACGCCGTATTTCGCCTCGACCTTGGCGAGCAGGCCGGCATGGGTCTTGAGAAGCTCGCGGCCGCGCGCGATCCGCTTGTCCGAGATCACCTTGTCGAAATACTGCCAGAAGGTCATGGTGAATTCGGGCTGGCGGC
This sequence comes from Rhodospirillales bacterium CG15_BIG_FIL_POST_REV_8_21_14_020_66_15, assembly GCA_002781745.1. Classification (GTDB taxonomy): domain Bacteria; phylum Pseudomonadota; class Alphaproteobacteria; order Rhodospirillales; family Casp-alpha2; genus UBA1479. The sequence goes on along the minus strand of PFFW01000079.1, from coordinate 2,421 downwards.
GGTCAAGCTCGATCACCCGCGGAATATAGGCAGCGCCGGCGAAGGCGCGCTCCAAGGTTTCCGCGGAAATCCCGCGCGCCGCGGCCTTAGCCTTGAAATCGCCGAGCCAGGCCTGGAACTCGGCCGCGCTCGGAGGGGACACCGGGTCGACCGAAGCGGCGGCAGGCCGCCCCTCCGAAGGGCCGCTCCAGGCGGCGCACGCCAGCGCCGCCGCGAGCCAGAATGAACGTTTCACCATGATCCTCGAAACCTTGACCGGCCGACACGGTCAATTCGCCTTGTGCCATAGGCGTTCCGCCGCCGCAAGCCCCGGCGCGGCGGTTCCTCCGCAACGGAGATTGACGGTCAGGGTGCCGGATACAGGCTGTCGGAGCGTCCCATGACGTAGGCCACCGCCATACCGATGAATTCGTGGACGGCGGAATCCAGCAGAACCTGACCGCCCAGGTTTTCGAACGTGAGGGTCCACCCCCGCGCCGGCAACGTGACGTAGTCGACAGGATAGGGAATGACCGGCCATCCCTCGTTGCGGAATACGCCGACCGCTCTCGGCATGTGCCGGGCCGACGTGATCAACACCCAGGGCCTGGCCGGATCAAGGGTCACGAGAGCCTTGCTGCGCGCCGCGTTCTCCATCGTGTTGCGCGACTGCGTCTCGACGATCACGCGCGACATGTCGATTCCCAGCAGCTTCGCCAGATCCTCGAAATAGTGTCCTTCCTTGGCTTCCTGATCGAACAGGTGGCCGGAACCGCCCGTGAACACAAGCGGAACCCCCGGCCGGGCATCGCCCAGCATGGCAAAGAACAACAACCGCTCCACGCTGCCGTCGACGGCGATCTGCCCGCGGGCGCGCGTCAACAGGGGATCGATGGAGCCGCCGAGGACGATGATGCCGCCGATCGTCTCGGGCAAGGCCGTCTGCTGGGGGAACCGTTCCTCCAGGTCGCGGATCATCATTTCGCCCAACGGAACCACCGTCACCGCCCACAGGGCCAGGATGGTAACGCCGAACAGCGCCAGTCCCCACCGCCGGAGCCGGGTCGTCAAGACCATGACGAAGCCCAACGTCATGCCGAGAAACATGAGCATGGACGGCTTCGCCAGGAACCAAAGGGTTTTCGACAGGATGAAATACATGGGCGGGGCTTTTACCTCATCGCCGCCGGAATGGCACGCGATTCCCGTCCTGCCGAAACTTATTCATGATCGACAAATCAGGAGGAATCACGGGATCGCCGCACCCGCCGTCAGGCCATGAAAAAAGGCCCTTGCGGGCCCTCCGGACGATCACGGCGGAACCTATCCGGCGGATCAGACCTGGATGTCCACGGTCTTGCCCTTGGCGGCGGAGAAATCGGGGGTTTTGAATTCGCTTTCGGCCTCGGTGCCCGACTGCGACTTTTCGTCGGTCGCGGCAGATTGGGACCGCTTGTTTTCGAGGGCCGCGCCGACGGCCTCGTTGCGATTGCGGTTTTGCTCGGCCGTCTGGACGACAGCTTGCGTGGCATTTTCGCGTCGTTCGGAGATTTGTTCAGCAGCGCGTTCGAACACGACTTGCCGCACCACCGCCAAATTAAGGGCGGTAAGTGCTGCACTCGCTCCCGGCGCTTTCTGTGCCGAACCCAACATCTGCATGTGGTCCCTTCTGAACCAAAACGTTATACGAGCAGATCACTCTACAGGTATTACAGTCGTATATTACCAATTCGAGCAATACTTGGCAAGCCCCCCTTGACATTTTTCTCGTTTTATGAACACCGGCGGATTTCCGCGATTTTCCGCCCCCAGCGGCCGGCAATTTCCAGCCAAAAATTTTCCTGACAAAAGGCTGACGGGGAACTTTCCGGTCTTTTTTTTCTTCCTTGTGACCGAGGTCACTGCCTTTCCTGATTCCATTAGCGATGATGCATGTGGCAGGACGTCGGACGGACACGGACGGGACAGGAGGTCTCCAATGATGACGAACCGCACAAGCAGAATCATCGGCAGTACGCTGGGTTTCGTGACGGGTGGCGCCCTCGCCGCCTTCGGCATCATTCACGTCGTTCACCTCAGCCTCATCCAGCTTTTCTGACGCGAAGCCGCCGCTCCGCGCTTCTCCTTGACAGCCACCCGTGAACACGGGAGACATTGCCCGGCTTCCGGTTTCGGATGGGTGGCCGAGTGGTTGAAGGCACTGGTCTTGAAAACCAGCAAGGGCTGACGCCCTTCGTGGGTTCGAATCCCACCCCATCCGCCAACGCCAGACTGTACGGCCCGCAGCCGAAGGAAGGGGGACCGCCGGTGACCGAACAGCCGCATCGCGCGCCGACCGCGAAACTATAGCTGCGCATTTATTTTTGCGCCGGTTCGCACTTAAAATTGCATAGCCTGCCGGCCCCGTAGAACGGGTTTTGAACGGGATTTGGAGCGGCCCCC
>PFFW01000044.1 GCA_002781745.1 Rhodospirillales bacterium CG15_BIG_FIL_POST_REV_8_21_14_020_66_15 | reverse complement strand
TGGCGCTTCATCTGGGGAATAGGGGTTGAAAGAAGCAGAAGCATCGACGACCGGAACCGCAAAGAAAACTGTACAGGCTGCAATCAAGCTCATGCAGAAGAACGGACGACCGTTGGTTCTTTCCGAGGTCTCAAAAGAACGAGTGAGGCAGGCTGGAGCCGCTGTCATTGCCGACACTTGCGATCCGGGCTGGAACCGCGATGTCGGCTTCCGGGTGCTCAAGGTGGACACGTCGAATATGCAGGACGTGTACTATCGACCTGATCAGGTCGAGCAGAAGGGCCTGCTGGATGCCGTTGACAACATCAAGCCCGACCGCACGCCCGAGGACTTGCTGTTCCAGGTCATGGTCGATTGGGGCACTGACCTTGCGGCATCGATCAGCCGCGAGACAGTGCAGGGCAAGACCGTCTTCTTCGTCAACAAGTCGGAATATGCAGGGCCGGACCTGATCGCGTGTTTCGACACAGGCGTCACCGAAGACCTTGTCAAAGAGCTTGCGAAGCATGAGCCGGTCAAGGCCGTGTTCCGAGACAACGGCTTCGTTTCCGATGCGGTGAAAATCAACGTCGAGCAGATTTTCCGCCAGCTTTCGCCGACCACCGACGTTAAATCGATCTGAGGGGGCGGGAGCACATGAAACTGAAATTCAAGGTCCAGCCCTATCAGACCAACGCCGTCGAGTCCGTTGTGGATTGCTTCGCCGGCCAGCCGAACGTGTCGGGCATCACCTACCGGATCGACCCCGGCCGCAAGGCGCAGATGAGCAGTTTCGAAGAGGGGTTCAAGAACGCCGATATCGCGCTTCCCGACCATCAGGTGCTGGCAAACATCAAGGACGTGCAGCGCCGTCAGAACTTGCCTCTGTCGGATGCGCTTGTATCTAGCGCCGGATGCAAGTTCAACCTCGATACCGAGATGGAGACGGGCACCGGCAAGACCTATTGTTACATCAAGACCATGTTCGAGATGAACAAGCAGTACGGCTGGTCGAAGTTTATCGTCATGGTGCCCAGCATCGCCATCCGTGAGGGGGTCTACAAATCTCTTCAGATCACCGCCGACCACTTCGCCGAGACCTATGGCAAGAAGGCGCGGTTCTTCATCTATAATTCCAAGCGCCTGCACGAGCTGGAGAGCTTTTCGTCAGACGCTGGCATCAACGTCATGGTGATCAACATCCAGGCGTTTGCCTCTCGCGGAGCGGACAATCGCCGTATTTATGACGAGCTGGACGATTTCCAGTCCCGCCGTCCCATCGACGTGATCGCCAGCAACCGTCCGATCCTCATTCTGGATGAGCCGCAGAAGATGGAGGGCAAGGCCACCATGGAGGCCCTGCCTAAGTTTAAACCGCTTATGATCTTGCGCTACTCAGCCACCCACAAGACGCAACACAACCGTGTTCACCGCCTCGATGCGCTGGACGCCTATAACCAAAAGCTGGTGAAGAAGATCGCTGTGCGCGGCATCCATACGCGCGGCCTGGCCGGGACAAACGCCTATCTCTATCTGGAAGGCATCGACATATCGAAGAAAGCGCCTGTGGCGCGGATCGAGCTGGAGGTGAAGCTCAAGTCCGGCGAGATCAAACGCCAGCTCCGCAGGCTGGAGTTTCGTGATGATCTGTTCGTGGAATCCGGCCATCTGGACCAGTACCGCGACGGCTTCACCATCTCGCAGATCGACTACAACCACGATACAGTCGAATTCACCAACGGCATTGTGCTGAAGGCGGGCGAGGCGACTGGCGATGTGTCCGAATGGGACATCCGGCGCATCCAGATACGCGAGACGATCAAGGCGCACATGGACAAGGAAAAGCAGCTCTTCGCGCAGGGAATCAAGGTGCTGTCCCTGTTCTTCATCGACGAGGTGGTCAAGTATCGCGACTACGATCAGTCCGACGAGAAGGGCGAATATGCGCGGGTTTTCGAAGAAGAATATGAACTACTGAAAGCCGAGTATCTCTCGGAGTTGGCGATCGACAACGAAGCGTACCGCAAGCATCTTGCCGGGATTGACGTGAGCAAGACCCATAACGGGTATTTCTCCATCGACAAGAAGACCAGCCGCCTGAAAGACCCTGTTGTTGGAGCGCGGGCCGTCGATTCAGACGACGTGGACGCCTATGACCTAATCCTGAAAGACAAGGAAAGGCTGCTCTCTTTTGAGGAGCCGACCCGGTTTATCTTTTCTCACTCCGCCCTTCGCGAAGGCTGGGACAACCCCAACGTCTTCGTCATGTGCATGCTCAAGCACAGCGACAACACCATCTCTCGCCGTCAGGAAGTGGGGCGCGGCCTTCGTCTATCCGTTGATCGGCACGGTGACCGGATGGACCACCCCGCTGTGGTCCACGACGTAAACGTCCTGACCGTTGTCGCCAGTGAGAGTTATCGCGACTTCGTCAGCGGCTTGCAGAAAGAAATCTCGGACACGCTGTCAGCGCGTCCGCGTCAGGCGACCGAAGCCTATTTCACGGGCAAGACCATTCTCACCGATGCAGGTCCGCTAGAGATCACGCCAGCCCTTGCGAAGCAAATTTATCGGTATCTGGTCAAGAATGACTACACCGACGATGCAGACCAGATTGCCGGTAAATATCACGAGGCCAAGGAAGCCGGAACGCTTGCCGATCTGCCCGAGGATCTGAAACCTCATGCAGAGCAGGTCTTCCAGCTTATCGACACCGTCTTCAGCGATGCCCAGCTGCCGAAGGTCGAGGATGGCCGAAAGCCGAAAACCAATCCACTGAACGCCAACTTCGAGAAGAAGGAGTTTCAGGAGTTATGGGCTCGGATCAATCAGAAAGCGGTCTATCGGGTGGAGTTCGATTCAACGGAGCTTGTGCGGAAATGCATCAGTGCCCTCGATAGCCAGCTTCGCGTGACGCCCTTGCAGTATACCGTGCAGGTGGGCGTTCAGCAGGATGGCCTGACCGATGAACAGCTCAAGACCGGCGATGGATTTCAGGTGACCGGCACCTCAACGGAGCAGGGCGGCTCGGTGTATTCCTTGGTCAGATATGACCTGGTCGGAAAGGTCGCGGAGAATGCCCGGCTGACGCGGGCGACGGCGGCGGCGATCCTGACCGAGATCGAGCCCAATGTCTTTGCGCAGTTCAAGCAGAACCCCGAGCATTTTATAGCCGAAGCGTCCCGCCTCATTGCCGAACAAAAGGCGACGATGATCATCGAGCGCCTGGATTATGACGCCGTGGCCGACCGGTACGGGGTGGATATCTTCACGGCCAATCAGACAGGCCAGGACTTCTCCCGCGCCATGAAAATGAAGAACCACGTCCATGACTTCGTCGTCACCGATTCCGATGTGGAGAAGCGCTTCGTCGAAGAGCTCGATACCAGCAGTGAAGTCGTGGTCTATGCGAAACTGCCGCGCGGCTTCCTGATTCCGACGCCGGTCGGGGACTATAACCCTGACTGGGCGATTTCCTTCAAGCAGGGCAGCGTGAAGCACATCTACTTCGTCGCTGAAACCAAAGGCTCCATGTCCACGATGAAACTGCGCGAGATCGAGCGGACCAAAATTGAATGCGCTCGAAAGTTCTTCGATGAAATCAGCAAGCGGTCGACCGTAGACCGTGTCAAATACGACGTCGTTACCGACTACGCCAAGCTGATGGATATCGTCAGCCGGGCAGCTTGACCAAAAAGTAGTCCGGGAATAGACGATCCCGAAAGGTAAAGGCCAATGATAGATGCGCAAATTGCGGAAGCGGAATTAGAGCCTGTCAATCTTGTTGATTGTGGCTTGGAAGACGTAGTGGCTGCCCTACTGGCACGCCAGCCGATTGCCACATCGTCGGACGGCACGCATTTCATTCTGAACAACGAAAACTCCCGGAAAATATTCTCCTACTACGCCGGGCACCGGAATCTTTGGCCGCAGAACAAGGCCGTACAAGCCAGCGAAATCGATGAGGTGCTGAAAGCGCTTCTGAACGATCCTCCCGCGCGTGAGGAAGCGGGAACGAGAAAGGCAACACCGGTCCGTGTTTGGAAACTCCGGCGCGTTGAAGCGCATCGCTTTGCCGGGTTGCACAGGCATTGCGGCTCACAAGGCGAAGACCCTGAACCGTTTGTCCTTGATATCGAGCGTGACGTCACGCTGGTGAGCGGGTTTAACGGCGCGGGCAAGACCGCGCTGCAAAATGTCATTATCTGGGGCCTGACGGGCAAAGCCCTGCGCTCCCAGCATATGCCTGATGAAATCCACGAACCGATGAATGTATCCCGGACTGCCGATGGAAATGATCAGGACAATGGCGAAGCCGATGGCGAACTGGCGCTTCCGCCGGTTGTGCCGATACCGTCCGGTGCTGACTTGTCGGCGCTCGAAGACCAGCCGAAGATCGATAGCTGGGCGCAGCTCACTTTCCATGAGGAAGGCTCGGGCCAGATTTGCGTCGTGCGTCGTGCGTTGACGGTCAGCGCCCGTGGCAAGATCGGCATGAACGTCACAGGGCTTCAAGAACTCGGAATCCAGAACCTAGCCATCGAAGCGGGTACGCTGATCCCCGGTATCGCCGCTCATATGCGGTTTGATGAAAAGACGACTTTCGCACAGGCGGTCGCGCAGCTTACCGGGCTCAAGCCGCTGGAGGATTTGGGCAGCCGGTCGGCGCGTATCGTGCGTCGGCTTAGGAACGATGAGACGAAAGCCGCGCAAACGGGGGCGCAAGCCAAGTTGACGGAGTTCAAGAAGAAGCGACAAAACATTGTTGATGCTTGGTCGGCACAGCCAGACCTTGGCAAGCCTCCGGACCTGATCACGCCGGACCAGCAGAATGAGGACGACGAAGAAGAAGACGCTAGCAAAAAGTCAATTGCCGATGTACGCCAGCTCTTGGAAGAGAAGAAACAGACGCTGGAAAGCACGGCCGAGACAATCCTGGGAACCGCCCTGCAACTCGCATCCGACGATGAGGTCAACGCCCTGTTACAACAGCTTGGCAAGGCGGCCGAAACGCTCAAAGCGACATCTCTTGCAGCGCTGCCTTCCGTTACCGTTGTAAAGAATCTGCGCGCAGCTTCCGATGAAGACTGCACGGCCGCGGAAACGCTCATCGAGGACATGGTCAAGCGCGCGAAGGCCGTAGCTGAAAGGCTGCGGAACAAGCAGGAATCGGCCCGCTGGCAGCTCTACGCGAAGGTGGCCGCCTGGCATGCTGAACATTATCAGGACACGGAACTAAAGGATTGTCCCGTCTGCGGCACCGATCTCGAAAAGGTGCTACCGGATGCTCTCCTCGACAAGGCGGTGAAGGATGCCTTAGCAGCTTGCAGTGAAGCGGATGCGGATGCCGCCAAGGGTGCCGACGAGTGGGAACGGGATGCCGCGCGTGAATTTCTGGATGGCCTGCCCGAGGGGCTGCGCGCCTTTGCCGACAGAGCCCCTCCTGACGACCTCCTCAGCATTTATCACAAGGCGTATGTAGAAGAACTGCTGGCCGACCGGGCGTTTGCAAACCGGCTGGTGCCGCTGAAACAGAATGCCGGACAGGTCTGGGAAATTGCGGCCAGGGACAACAAGCTGCCTGATGCGCCCGCGCCGCGGCCTATCGATCTGCCTGAGGAGTTCAGCAACGGCACACTTGCTCAGCGGATCGGCTATATCGTCAAGGCAGTGGTATTATCCAGGCATCGTGCCGAATGTACGGAGGCGATCAAAGCCCTTGTTGAGCGCTATATCGGTGCTGCAGAAAAGGTGGAAGCCGAAGGGGAAGAGATCGCGGCCCAAAAACGGCCATTGCGCGATCAAATCGAGGCCGTGCGCAAGTGCGTGGAGAATACGGCGCCCATAGTCTCGATTCTGCGGCAGCTCGACGATCTAGAAAGGACGCGCAAAGGATATGTCGGCTACATTGAGCGCCTGATTCTGATTGACGAGGCCGCAACGGCCATCGAACCGTTTTCGGGATTTGAGCGCCTTGTATTTCAGCAGGTTTCAGGGTTGATCCACGCCCTCGACACGGACACCAGAAACTGGCTTGCCACAATCTACAGCCCCCACTACAGGGGCGGTCCGGCCTATAGCGGCATAGACCTTGGCGAGGAAACGGGGCTTGGTTTGCGCGCCGCCATCGGGGGGATGCAGGTCCCTGCCTACAAAATCATGAACGCTTCGCTCCTGCGCGCCTGCGTGTGGGCGTTCGTCTTCAGCCTGTGGGATCGCGTCAAGGCTCGGCTCGGCGGGCTGGACTGTATGCTCCTTGACGACCCCCAAACGCATTTCGACCCGATCAATGCGGAAAACTTAGCGGCGGCGATTCCCCAAATGCCGGGACATGGCATGCGTCCCTTGATCACGTCGAACGACAACAGGTTTGTCGCATCAATCCGGGATAAGTTGCCCGACCGCTCGACCGTCACTCCGACATGGCATGCTTGGACGCTTAATCCAATTTCCAGCTCCCGGCTGACGGCCGGGGTTAGTCCTGCTGTCGAGGAGATTTTCGAACGCCTACGGGAATGGCAGGAAGACGAAAACAACGCGGCCAAAGCGCAGCAGTTCGTCAGCACGGTCCGCCTTTACGTGGAAAGCCGGCTTTGGGACTTGCTGGCAACCGATCCGATGGTCATGCACAAGCCCACTTTGGCTGATCTGATCCAGTCGGTGCGATCCGCTCACAATAACGGCGAACGCCCGTTCGAAGAGCCGCCCTTCCAAGCTTTGTTGGCCCATGCGGCGCTACGGGACAATGCGCCATTCTATAAGATTATCAACAAGGCTCATCACCGCCTTCATGAAGTGACACCGCACGAGGCGGGGGAAGTAGCAGAGCCGTTCAAGGAAATCGACAGGCTGCTGCGTAGCTGTTCGGCTTCCTATGCACGGTTCATGGGGCGCCTTACACGTGAGGACAAGGACCTTTATTTCGCCAGTCTGCCACAACCCCCTGCTCGGGTTGCCTTGAACAATGCGCCAATCCCGCTGCTGGGAGAGGTCAGCGCTCGAAGCCACGCCGACAGACTGGCTGCTGTTGAGGCGGGACAGTCTTTTGACTTCGGCGCGCTTGGCAACATTGCCCTTTACGGCATACGATCGCCGGGCCTCGGTGCATTGGCCCTGCAGGGACAGGTCGTGGCGGTGTCCCTCGACAGAGAAGCGCATGATGGTGATCCCGTTATCGCCCTCAATGGCGATAAAGTCTACTGCCGGCGGTTTCTTGGCGATACACGCGACCCGTCGCGCATTGCCCTGGCTTGCGATCAGTCGGGGACGGAAAGGGTTCCGCCAACCCTGCTGCTCCCTAGGGCAAAAACACGTCTGCTGCCGATCATTGGCGTACTGTACGACCATGTAAGGTTTGATGGAAAAGAAGAAGCCTGTCCGGTCGCAACCAGCAAGCTTCTGGACAAAAAACTTGTTGCCGTGCGCGTAAGTGATGACAGTGCCTACCCGGTCATCCGGCACGGGGATGTCGCCATCCTGGAAGCCGCCGAGAATTTGACTGACAATGAAATAGCGCGACTTGAGGACAGAATTGTTGTTGCGGTTTTAGGCAGTGAGGGAGATAGCTTCGCCTATCTCAAACGGCTAGGGGCCGAAGTTTCTCCCGGCGTACGTATCCTTGAAAATGTGGGCATAAAGGGCAGCGCCCTTGCGGTGGCAACGAACGTCACCGCAGGTTCGCTCGGTATCGGCACGTTGCAAAGGCTTTGGCGAGTACATGGCACGTTTAGATTTTGAGGATGAGCGTTGCTGTTTGGTGAGCCTGTGCAGATCGTGAATGCGTAAGTCGGGCAAGCCCACGGGCAATGTGTCATTATGGGGGAGACATTAATTCATCAATCCTATCCGCAACCGACTGAGCGGCGCGCAGCAGTTGTTCGAACGTCCAGTCCGCTGCATACCCTTCAGTCACGTCTTGTGGGCGGGCATGGTTGACCAAACGTTTGGTCAGGCTGGTGGCGAGGCCGATGTCGCGCTCGGCAATGGTGATGAAATTGTTGCGCAGGGCGTGGAACCAGAATTTCGTGCCCGCCGCTTTGGTGATAGTCGGATAGATGTGGTGAATGTCTTCATAGTGGCCGGATTTGGTTTCGCTGTTCGGAAAAACCCAGTCGGTCTCGTTGTCCTTTTTGCGCCGCTCAAAAACATCGGCCAGTTGTCGGGTGATCGGTAGGCGGAGTGGTTCCCCGGTTTTGGTTTCCTCGACGATCAATTCGCTGTCGCTGATGTCGGACCATTTTAGCCAAAGGACCTCTCGCAAGCGCATTCCCGTGTACAGCCCGGCAAAAATAGCGTCGCGGATCACGTCGTTTTGGACAGCCTCAAATCCCTTTTGCCATTTTGGCAGGATATCCGCCGGGGTGTCGATTTTGCGCCGGGGCTTTTTGTTGAAGCGTCCGCCACCAGCCTGCCAGACCTCCACCGGGTTGCGAAGCGTTTCATCTTCGGCGCAGGGACTGCGGTAGACGGAGCGGAGCAGGGACATGACCCGGTTTGCCGGGGTGGGGCCATGTTGGCGAGAAATCGAATTGAACCGGTCCTGGATATCGCTGCGAGAGATCGCATTGATCGGCTTGTTCAGCCAGTCGCCCAGATAACGATCCATCTCATAACGATAGAGCTCATCGGTGCGCGGTTTACGGTTCGGATTGGCGGCCATGTAGTTTTCAAAAATATCGCCGATGGTTGGCATGGCGCGGCGTTCCTGACGCGCGCTCGACGGGTCTTTGCCTCCGGCCGCGGCACCGAGAATTTCCTGGGCCTTTTGCCGCGCTTTGGCTGGTGATATCGTCCCGTGCCGTCCGATCACCATGCGTCGGTTGGGAGCCTTTCGCCCGCCGCCATCGGCCCGATAGTTGACCAAAAACGACATGGCACCGCTCGGCATCACCTTGACGCCAAACCCGGTCAATTTGCTGTCCCAGATGATGCGCGGTTTCTCGCTCGGCCTGATCTTGTCCAATGACCGGTTGGATATCTCAATCCTCTCCGCCGCAACGCGCTTGCTCATAACCATGATCTCCCGACAAAATAGTCAACACGAAAGTCAACACCGTTTTGCCAAAATCATAGATTTCCTGCTATCGTGAGGCAAGAGGAGATAAAGAATAAATATCTATAACTTATTGAAAATTATTGAAAAATATATAAGCATCAGTGGCTTAGTGGGCGCATAATCGTTAGTCTCATAACCTGAAGGTCGCAGGTTCAAATCCTGCCCCCGCAACCAACTTTACTTGCTCAAGCCTCTCCGGCGACAAACTGGAGGGGCTTTTGCTTGTCGAGCAGAGTTGCAGAATGCCCGCGAGGTCGCCCTTTAGCTCCACCTTAAGCTCACCGTCCTCGGGCACGAGCGTAATCTCCTCGACGAGGGAGCGGATCAGATCGAAGGCTTCGCCCGGTCCTTCTTTCGTGTGGAGAGCCTCCGTCAGGTCGGCAACTTTCTTGCGATAGAGCGTTGCCATGTTCGGGTGGAGTAGGGGTTCCTCGTCGGGGGCTTCCTGGATGGCGCGGACAAGTCGTTCTTTGCGCGTTTCCAGATCGGTAAGTTCATCCTTGATCGTCAGGGCAGGAACGCCTGCCTTGATAGCTTCGATGATACGTCTGATGTCGCGTTCGACTTTCTGAAGCTCGGCCTCGGCGGACGATTTGGAGGCTTGATGTTTAAGGCGGAGGCGATTGAGTTCCCGCGTGAACTCGCGGCAGAATTCCTCGAACAGTTCCGGGGCCATCAGGTGATGGCGGAGCCCGTCCAGGACCGTCGCCTCCAGGACATCCTTGCGGATGTTCAAGCGGTTGCTACAGGTGCCTTTGTTGCGGGCGGTCGAACAGCCGAACAGATCCTTGCTGATCTTCGAATACCCGCCGCCGCAGGTGCCGCACCTCATCAACCCGGAGAACAGGTAACGCGGTCGCCGACGGTCCCAGAAAGGAAGGTCGGAGATTACTTGGCGCGGACGTTTCACGTCTTCTTGCCGCGACTTGACCTTGTTCCAAAGGTTCTCCGGAACGACACGGAGGTGAGGCACCTCATGGGTGATCCATTCAATCTCTGGATTCAAACGGGATACCCGCTTGCCGGTTTCCGGATTCTTGACGTAACGCAGGCGGTTCCAGACCAAACGGCCGACATAGAGCTCATTGTTCAGGATTCCCGTGCCGCGGGCCGCATTGCCGTTGATCGTGCTGGGCCCCCAGGCGCTTCCTTGCGGACCGGGAACGCCGTCTGCATTGAGCTGTTGGGCGATTGCCTTGGGGCTAGCGCCGAGGGCGTAGCGTTCGAATATGGTCGTTACGACGGCGGCTTCGGTGGCGTTGATGGTCCGTTCCCCCCGGATTGGCATGCCCTCGGCGGTCATCTTGGAAACCACATCATAGCCGTAGGCGCGGCCCCCTCCGCTCATGCCCTGTTCGACTCGGCCCCTAAGACCCCGCCGGGTCTTGGCGGCCAGATCTTTCAAGAAGAGCGCGTTCATGGTGCCCTTGATGCCGATGTGCAATTCGTTGATTTCGCCCTCGGCCAGGGTGATTAGCTTGACGCCGTTAAACGAGAGCTGCTTGTGGACCCTTGCGACGTCTTCTTGGTCGCGACTCAAGCGATCCAGGGCTTCGGCCAGCACGATCTCACATTTATCTGCCTTGCAGTCTTGGAGGAGGGATTGAATACCGGGGGGAATGAGAGACGCGCCGCTGAAAGCATAGTCCGAATAGTATCCAATGACCCGCAATCCTACCTTTTCCGCATAGTCCTCGCAGACACGCACCTGATCCTCGATTGAGGCTTCGCGTTGGCTATCGGATGAATAGCGGGCGTAAATGACGGCGCGCATGGTGTCCCCCTGTCTCTGAAGGACTTTCATTTACGGCTTCGGCGCGGTGGGGAGTCAAGCTCCTCATGCTCACGCAGCTGCCGATAGTACTCGCGGGCGGCGGTGCGGGCCAACGTCAATGCTAATTGGTGCATTGCAGACTGAAATCGAAGTTCGCTTGTCGGCCCGGCGTCGGTATCAACATGACACCTTCGTCGGGGCAGCCTGTCGGCGATTGCACTCTTCCCCTTGCCGGCGGCACAATCCGTGTGAAAATATCTGCCCATGGAGACAAACAATAAAGGCAGACACTTGAAGCAAACGGGGATATCAAATGGGGTTTAAGAAGATTTTCTTAGCTGATTGAGTTCGTTTTGTATCCGTTTGATTTGAAAGTCGCATGCCGCCTCAATAAGGCTATTGTTTTTCTTTTGAAGCGGCCATATGTCAACAAGACTTGGCCAATTTGGAAGGCCGAGTTCGCCTTGATTTATCCGTAAGTATTCAGCGTTCACAGATCGAAAATCACCCAGGTCACGACGCCTCTCCAGTTCCCGGCGCCAATCACGAAGCAAGAAAAACTGAGTGTATAATTGAGTTTGGCTCGCGAAACACCATTCGGTGCCTTTCTCTTTGCGCACGTCGCCTCGATCAAGATGGAATATCTGGCCTTCTAAGTCTAAAACCGAGTCGTTAAGAATCCTGATTTGCCGGTTTATCGTAAATAGGTCGGAAATCATCTCAGAATAGCTTGGTGGGTTTAAGGCGCATTGATATTCGCCGAGCGCATAGGAAATCATCGCCTGAATGAGATTTCGGATTGGGTCCGCAGATACCCAGGTTAGTTTGCCGCACATTTTCAGGTCAACCAGCAACGCGTAGACGCTGTTCACAAGTGTTCTTTCCGGGCGCGGAGAGACGCCTCGATCAACGGTGATTCGACCAGGTTTTCTCCCATTCTCCAGTCCGAACGTGACTTCCACTCGATGGATCGCCAAGACCACGACGGATTTGAAGTCTGCCCGAAGTTCGCCTTTTAGCGTTTCGCGTAATAGATCCCATGATATAGTGGGAAGTGATGCATTCTTTGATATGGGAAACCCGAGTTTAGCGAGCGCTTTCGAACTTTCGGGCGCATATCTAATCACGCCAAACTGGTTTCCAATGTTCAGGCTTTTGAACATTGAATTTACGTGTTTGATGGCTTTCGCCATGAAAGGCAAAGTCCCAACGACAGGAATATGTCTACCCGTTCCACGTAGGTCCACGAATTCAAATGCTGAGGCGGGATAGTCCCCGACCAAAGCGCTTACAGTCTCATCCATAAGGTCGCCTTTACCACGCAACCGACCTCCCTGCTCCATCGCGTTTTTCAACGAGTGCAGTTCCTCTAGGAGTTGGGCGACTGTCGGCGAATCTTGATGGTCCTTTAAATCGGAAAGGTACATCCAAGATGTGTGTTCACAACTCTCATATAATCGTGTGCGCAGCCTCTCCTCGATTTCGAATGCATCTGCAAATACCTGAACTTCATTGCGAAACACCTTCGGGCAACCGTAAGGGTGAAATTGGTCCGGAATTTTTCTTGGGTGCATGATTTCCTCTAAAACCTATTGAAACGTTGACTGAGGGTATTGTCTCGCAGATGTACAGAATATGCGAGAAATTGTTCTTGTTATGTTCTGAAAAAATTATGCTTAACGACCGTTTACTTTCCCCGGTTTTGTCACTCCCTTTGCAATAGCTTCGATACCGACAACGCACTTAGTGCATCCAATTTGTCGGATAAAATGTCGGAGCGAACTCCATGC
Source organism: Rhodospirillales bacterium CG15_BIG_FIL_POST_REV_8_21_14_020_66_15 (assembly GCA_002781745.1). GTDB lineage: Bacteria > Pseudomonadota > Alphaproteobacteria > Rhodospirillales > Casp-alpha2 > UBA1479. The sequence continues at coordinate 9,886 of PFFW01000044.1, read as the reverse complement.
CTTCACCCAGGGTAATTGAAACGTTCCATTGTTCCCTCTACGCCATTCAGAGGTCGAAAGGCCGGTCCGAAGTCGCCGCCGCGGCCTATCGCGGGGGAACCAAATTCGTCGACCGCCGCACGGGACGGACCCATGACTTCTCCGGTCGATCAGGAGTGCTGCATGCTGAAGTCTTCTTGCCGGAGGGGGCTCCTGGAACGCTCAAAGAACCCCAATCTTTCCTCGATGCTCTCTATAAAGCGGCGCCACGGAAGGATGCGGTTGCCATGCGTGAGGTCATCGCCGCACTTCCTCACAAGCTTGCGTTCGAGCACCAACTGAACTTGGGAACCGAGTTTGTGAGGTGGCTGGTTGACAGGTTCAAGGTGGCCGCTTACGCCGCATGGCATGCGCCGAACGATGACGGCGACCCACGTAACTTTCACATGCACATCCTGCTCTCGGCGAAGGTCGTCGATCCATCGAGCAGGCATGGTTTCGGGGGCAAGGCCATCGCCTTGGATCCTATCGCCGCGCGCCGGTCGCGACCGCCGGTTCAGCCCGCCGCTCGGGAAATCAGACAAGAATGCGCCGCTATTACCAATCGCCACTTGGAGGCCGCAGGTTTGGACGTGCGTGTCGATCCTCGAAGCCTTCAAGAGCGACGGAGGGAAGCTCTATTGCGGTGGGAGCCGGGGAACTATGTCCTGTTGTCGCGCAGGCCTTCAACCCACGTAGGGGTGCATGGGAAGCCTTGGTCCACACAAGGGGCGGCACCGGTGGATGATCTGCATGAGGAAGGGAGAGAAGACACTTGTTTTCCCGCAGAACGCCAACCTAGCCTCGACAGAGATGCGCACACGCAGGTTCCGGACGCTGGCAGCCAGAGGATCAAGCTGCCTGTGTTGGGAGCGATCCATGGCAGGTCCATGGAGGTCACGGAAGAGCCGTGCGGCGCGAAGATGACCGTTGGACCCAGAAGACTGAATTGGTCTCAAGAGAAGGCTGACGCGCTCTTAGAGCATTCACATTTGAAAAGCCTCGGCGTTCGTTCATTCCGCGTCATTGAATTATCCGATGGGAGCAATGCCTTATGGGTTCATGTGATGGGGGATGAGGTAATGGCCAACGAGGACCGAGTCGTGTTCCGGGCGTCCGGGGTGCGATTGTCGCCGGAGGCCATAGAGATCGGGGTGTCTCTTGCAGAGGTTGTGGGATGGCCGGCCGTCGTTGTTCAGGGGGAGCCTGATTTCATTGGAAGTGTGCGTAAGAATCTCAACGGGCGGGGGGATGTGTTCGCGGACGTCGTGGAGGTCGCCTCCGTGTGGGTACCTTGGACGGCGCACAGGGGCTACTGGACCACCATGCGGGAGCCCTATCGCGTGACCCGGTGGACAGGAAAACCACCGCCCGACCATGACGAAGCAGATCCCGATATGGCAGAAGAAGAAAGAAAGCATTTCCGAGGGCTTGAGTGAGGCGTCTCGAGTGTCATGAAGTCTGGATGCTCTAAGAGTATCCGTGCATGTCAGCTATTTTTGGGTAGGCAGGCTTGAAAAGCAGTTCATGCGCCCCCCCCAATCTCCCCCACGAAAAATTGCCGAACTGAATCCGGTCGATTGGTGGGAGCGATCCAAACGCCGGATGTCCTTTTGGCGAAGCATCATTTCGCCGGAGGCGGTATGTGCGGAAGAACAGTAGAATAATCCCCGCGTTTCGGGGGCATCGTAAATGTGACTTGACTCATATGCGTCACTCCCATATCAACGCGCCTTATTCTGATTTAGGATATCGCATGAACGACGCAAGCAACGTAACCGATTGGTGCATGGCCGCTGGTAACATCCGGCCGGACCGCGTCGTGATGGCGATGTCTTCCTTCTGACGTCTTCCATTTCCTGATCGACCCCAAGTCCGGCGCGGATTGCTGCTGGACCCACGGGATGATTGCGCGCCGGCGCGGGCCGGCGTGCAACCGGTATTTGGAATGGAACGATGAAGACGAACTTCGATATGAGCGATCTGGAACTGCTGTCCCTGTGGCGGAAGGTGCCGGCGCGCGACCTGTTGCGCTCCGATCTGGCCCTGGTGGTCGGCGCGGTGCAGCGCAGCGCCCACGTTAATACCTTTCTCGGTAAGGCCCTGAAAGACTTCGATCCCCGCCGGACGGTGCGCGGGGCGGCTGCTGCCTATGGGTTCTCGCTGATCCAACGGGCCTACGACAAGCCGGGGACGCCCGAGACCGCCTTGCTGCTCGACGTGGGCGCGTCCTTCCACGTCCTCGCGGCGCGGGACGGCTATGCGACCTCCGGTCTGGTCCTGGCCCAGCTCCTCGCCGACGGCGCTTTTTCCGTGTTGACCGGCTGCCGGGTATATGCGGAGACGAGGCATGCGCTCGACCCTCTGGTCCGGAACTGGGTGGTCCACCTGCTCCGCGATCGGAGCTTCGGCGAAGTGTCCAAGCTTTGCCGGGCCGACGACCTCAATGACGTGGTGCGCCTTTGCTATACGCATTATTCCCCCGACTGGGGCGGCGTCACCGTGATCGACCGGGATCGGCCGGCGCCGACAGCGGAGGCGGAAGGGCCGAAAGACACCAAGCCCAAACGGCCCGACCGCGAATGCGACGGGACGACGGTGCGCGTGATCGCGATAAATCCCGGTGACGGGCACATTAACGGCAACAAGGACAGCGAGCGCCTGCGGCAACAGTACTTCGCCCTGTTCCAACCGCTGGCCCTGGGCGGGATCGGCGTCAACGGCCGAGCCCTGGTGACGGCCCTGCGCCTCGAATTCCCGTGGCTGGCCGAGGCCATCGACGCCGTCGCGGACCAGTTGCGCCTGAACGCGCTCTCGGGCCATCCCGGGTTCCATCTTAGGCCGCTACTGCTGGTCGGGCCGCCCGGGGCGGGCAAGACCCGCTTCGCCCGCCGCCTGGCCCATCTGGCGGGCACGGCCGTGGCCGAGATCACGGGGGCGGGCAGTTCCGACAACCGCATGCTGCAGGGCACGGCGAGCGGCTGGTCGGGCGCCCAGCCGGCGTTTCCCCTGGTCGTCATGGCGCGCCACCGGGTGGCCAACCCGGTCATCGTCGTCGATGAGATCGACAAGACGTCGGCGAGTCGACACGCCGGCCGCATGACCGACACGCTTTTGGCCATGCTGGAGCGGGAGACGTCCCGGGCCTGGTTCGACGAGGCGCTTTTGGAGACGACGGACCTCTCCCATGTCTCCTGGGTGCTGACGGCCAACGACGTCTCGGACCTGCCACGGCCCCTGTTGAGCCGCCTGACCGTGGTCGAGACGGGAACGCCGCGGGTCGAGCACTTCGAGCGGCTGATCGAGGGCATCCGGGCCGACCTGGCGGCGGAACTGGACATTCCGACGGGCGGGTTGCCGGACCTGATGCCGGAGGCCACGGCGGCCCTGCGCAAGGCCTTCCGGGGCGGAACGGACATCCGCACCCTCAAGCGCGCCGTCACCCGCGCCCTGGCGCGGGGCGGGGAGCGGCGGGTTCTGCAGTAGGCGGAGCCCCCAATCCCCCTCCAACCCCCGTTCCGCCGAGAAGGGCGCGGAAAACCGAGCCTGAAACGACCATGCCTGATAACCAGATCGAGACCGAAACGATGACCAAGATCAGATTCATGAGCGACCTGCACCTGGAGTTCGACGATGCCTTCCGGATCGTGCCGGAAGGGGAGGACGTGCTCGTGCTTGCCGGCGACGTGTCGACCGGGCGCACGGCCCTGCCGTTCATCCGCCACTACCTGGAGGCGGCAGGGGACGTCGAAGTCGTCTATATCCTTGGCAACCACGAGGCCTACGGCACGCTGTTCGGCAGGATTCCCGACCTGTGGAGCTGGCAGGACGTGCGGGACTGGTGGCGGGCCGAGGCGGCAAGCCATCCCCGGCTGCACTTCCTCGAGAACGATATCGTCACGCTGGGCGGCGCGCGGTTCCTGGGCGCCACCTTGTGGACGGACTTCCGTGCGGGGCCCGATGACGAATGGTCGGCCATGTGGCACGCGGAATTGGGCATGAACGACTTCCGGGTCATCGGCTGGCGCCTGGATGAGGATGCGATCCGTCGGCTCGCGCCCGAGGATACGCGGGACGCGTTCGGCCAGACCCGGGCGTGGATACGGGAACAGCTCGCGACGCCTTTCGAGGGGGCGACGGTGGCCGTCACCCATCACGCGCCGTCGACGCGCTCGAACGCACCTTTCGAGAAGCGGGCAGGGCGGTCGCCTCTGAGCCCCTGCTTCGCGTCGAACCTGGAGGGTCTCATGACGGTGGAGCACGCGCCCGCGCTGTGGATCCACGGGCACGTCCACGACACCCTCGACTACCGTGTCGGCAACACCCGGGTTGTGTGTAATCCCCGGGGATATATCCCCGAACAACCCAACCCGGAATTTAATCCGGGTTGGACGATCGAGGTATAGGTTACCGGGGGCAGGCGGCCACCCGCCTGCCCCCGGTAACTCCCAACGCCATGAAACCCACCGACCCGATCCGGCTCTCGAAGTTCCTTGCCCGTGTGTTGCGTCACGAGCCCGAGGCCGCCGGCCTGCGGCTCGATCCCCACGGCTGGGTGCGCGTCGAGGACTTGCTCCGGGGATTGAGAAAGCAGGGCCTGAGGGCCGGTTTTGACGACCTGGTCGAGGTCGTCGAGACGAACGACAAGCGACGTTATGAATTCGGGCTTCATCGCCTGAAAATCCGCGCCGTCCAGGGGCACAGCGTGCCCGTCGACCTGGGATTGATCCCTTCCGATCCGCCGGAGCTTCTGTTCCATGGCACGGTCGTCCGGAATCTCGACTCCATATTCGCCAAGGGGCTGACCAAGGGCGCGCGCCATCACGTCCATCTGAGCCCTGATGTGGAGACGGCGGAACGCGCCGGAGGCCGGTGGGGGAAGGCCGTCGTGCTGCGGGTTTTCGCCGCCGACATGGCCCTGGCCGGCCATGAGTTTTACAGGTCGGCGAACGGGGTGTGGCTGACGGATGCCGTGCTGCCAAGGTTCATCGGGTTCGAGCCGACTGGTGCGCGATGACCGCCGACGGCTTCTCGGTAATGCCCCCAAATTCACCCGACTGAGACCGGGACGGCTTCGACTTACGAAGGATCGGTCGAATCATTCTTGTCGCGGTTTGCGTTCTCGCCGCGTCGATAGATGATGACGGCGGCATCGGTATGGGAGTAGCCGTATCCGTATCCACCGGTGGTGACCATATCGAACCCGACTCTCTTACCGCTCGCGTCCCAATCGTAGACGCCTTTTGTCGTCATCTTGATGGAAACGACCTCGCCGCCCTCCGCCACGATGCCGTTCAGACGGTTCGCGATCCGCCAGGCGAATTCCACGTTGTCGATTTCGCGGTCGGAATAACCGGTCGGCTTCCAGACGTCGCGGGATTTCGTCACGGGTTCCATTTCGGTCTCGGGCGCGGCGCCGAAAACTCCCTTTTTCGTCTTCTCGACAAGGCCCGTCAGTCCCTTGACCTTGCAGTTCTCGCCGACCACCCGCATCGGGGCGTGGATCACCTCAAAGGCATAGGGGCCCGGGACTTTCACCGGCCGTTTGTGGGTCCATTCCTTGAACACGCCTGTGGCCGGGTCGGCGCCGCAGTATTCACAGGTCGCGGCGGGCTCAACCAAAAAACCGCAATGGGCACAGGCAATGTAGCCCAACGGGAGACCGGGCTCATCGGTGACCTCCTCGAACCCGCCGATGGGGGTCAACGGTTCCGCGTCGCAATGGGGACACTTGGATTGACCGGCATAGGTCTCCTTCTCGCAGACTTGGCACTGAATAATTTCCATGGAGGCAGCTCTCTGTCGCGGCTATGTTTTGTTTCATGCTTGGGCGGATTGTCGGATGCCCGGAGCATGCGGTTCTGGGTGGGGACCAATTATATATCCCGTTTTAGGATAATTCTATAAAGGATGACCGGGGAATTGGCCTCGGACGGCTTCACGTGCGGGTCGGTCCAGGCTTCCCCAACACCCCAAACCCGAACTCTTCTTATTGCCGGTGCCCCTGATCAACTATTCCACTTCCCGCCGATTGAATCTTTTCATCCCCCAAATCACCCCCAAATCCCCTACGAGCCCCGAAGCCCCGATATCCCTTCATGAAAACGCGAGGTTGATGATCTGACAGGCGGGGCGCATTCAGGGAGCGATGTTGGGATCCGGGTGTCGTCCGCGACCAATCCCAATCGAGCCTGGACGCGCTCGATCTCCCCATGCCCGACGTCGGTGTTGGGGGCTTCCATCATTGGTTCATCCGTTTCGCGCTCCCGGCTCAGGGGCGACCCTTCCTCAAGGGGCGTGCGGCCGCAGGCCGTAGGGGTCGAGGGCCTTCATAAGAGGGGCGCCCGCCACCGCCAGGACCGGTTGAACGCGAATGACGTACTCCGCCATTCCCGTGAGAAGGGGGGCGGCTTCGCGCGCTTCGGTGGCCAGGATCTTCCAGGCTTGGGATTCCGCGTAGCGGTTTGACAGGACAAGGGGCAGAAGGGAGATTGCGCTGACCGTGATAACGGAAACGGCCGCGGCTCTGGTGCGGCTTGGAACGGCAAACCTGAAGATGGCTCCCGTCAGCGGTGCCAGGACCATGCCGCCGACCTTCACCGCGGACAGTAGTGAAAAAAACAACGACAGGGCGACGGCGATGGGCGGGATGATCGCCGCCCGGAACGCCTGCTTGCCGATCGATTCCAGGTCGCCGCCGTTTTCGTATCGAACGGCGTCGGTCTTGAAGCCCTCAATTTCTTGGCGGACGCGTCGTTCGATGGCCGGACGGATGACTTTCTCCGCATATTGCCTTTCGGACCAGGAAAACATGAAACCGTCGACGTAGCCGCCGCCAAGCTCTGCCCTGAGCCGTTTTTGCAGGGGCGGCGTGAGGGTCAAGCGATCCATGGAAAGGCCGCTCGGAACGTCTTGACCAAATCTCTCCTTCGTATCGGCGCGCCACTTCTCCCGGGCCTCCCTGTCGGCGGCGGCGAGAAAGGCGCGATAGAACGCCTTTTGATCCGAGAGAGACCAGCCGCCGGGCAGCACGAGTGAATGCTTCGTCGCCAACGCGCCTGCCACATGCGCAGAAAGGTTGGAATGTGCCCGGTAGGCCGCTTCGTTGAGCCCCGGGGGAAGCTTTGCGGTGTTCTTGATATTCTGCATGAATTCGTCCCGCTTCCACAGGGCGAGTCGGGCGCCCACGGTCCGCCACCGGGTATCGCAGCTGTAGTAGGTCCGGGATTGCCGGGCGATGATCTCCATGAGCGTGCCACCCTTGAGGACATCCCCCAAAACCCCCAACGGCCCCCGATCCTTCTTGTCGCAGAAATAGGTCCAAGGCGGTGCCGGGTTGGCGACGCGGGACATCTCTTTTTGGTAGCGCCGGTCGAGCCATGCCGTGCAACTGTTCGTGCCGCACCGTGACCGGCGGTCGACGAAGTCCGCCAAGCGTTGGGCCACCCCGTCGCGGGCGACGGCGTTGAACTTCTCGAAGAAAGCGTCGTTGGCTTGTCGATACCGATCCCAGGCCGCGTCCACGTCCTGTTGAAGCCGTACCCACGCGTCCCGCGCCTGGGTCTCGATCCGGCCGGCGCGTTCGATGTATTGCTTGGATGCCTCGGCATAGGGTGCGTAGACGTCGCGCTCGAAAGCGGCCCGCTTTCCGAGGTAGTCCCGGTATCTGGCCTTGATGTCGACGGCATTTTCACTGTGCACGATGGCGTCGGCCACCTTGGCCACATTGTCTTGACGTTCCGCCCAGGAAAGCAGGCTGTCGGCGTTGAGGGCGAGAGGTCCCAGCATGACGAGGAACGCCTTGGCTTCGGGGCGTTCCGTCCCTCCGAAATCCGCAAGCGCCACGTCATGCAGTTGAACGGCGTCGGACACCAGGGCGCGCCTCAAAAGGGTGATGTGCCGCGCCGCGAGCCGGCCCGTCCCCGATGACCGCTCGACAATGAAATGCTCGGTCACGGCGATCTTGCCGTTGTAGAAGGCCGGCCAGGCCATGATCGTCAAGCCGATCACGGACGCGGCCGAACGCCAGTGCGGCCGAACAGCAGGCGCGCGGCTCGCCGCCGCGACTAGGAGAGCGCCGAGCCCCACCGCGAGCAAGGTCTCGCGATGGAAAGGCGTGACGAGGAACGGCATCGTGCAGACGGCAATAGCGGCCACGAAAGCCGCCCATTTGGCTTTCCCTCGCACGATGAAGGCGGTGGAAACAAAGAGCCCGATGACCGCCAGCGTGAACCCCGTCGAGGATGCCCGGCGGCCGAACGCTTCGACGGCATGGAACGTCCGTGGGTCGAGCGCAGGACTGGCGACGGCCTCCAGCAACGACATGTTGAAGATCACTTCGGTACCGAGATAGAGGACCGACGCGGCGGCCAGCGCCGCCTGACAGACGCGGGTTCCGGCCATTGTCATGGTGTCGGGCGGGATAGGTCGATGACGATCCGTTCGCGCGACTGGCTCGGCGCCTTGGCGTCGCCCGGGGTCTCGATCCGGGGATCCCAGGTCGTCTTGTCGTAATTGGCGGGAAGGGCGAGAACCTGTCCGTTTTGCGTCAGGTACATCCCTCGTTCCAGAAAATGTGTCTGACGGTCAAGAGACGTCCGGTCCGCATCGGGAGGCAGAACCAGCGTCGTGCGAGCGGGGGGAACTGGGGACACAGTATGCGGCCCCGAATTGGTCCCGGTGTTCACGCATGCGGACAACAGGAAGAGGATCATCAAGTAAGGCCAAGTGCCGAGAACTTGTCGCGTGATGTGCATGGCGCAGACCTCCGGCCGGCAAAGGATCGATCGAACTGACGCTATTCGGTAACCCGAGCTTGGTTCGGTCCGGCTGGATCCCCGTTAATTTGTCGATCCTATGTGCAACCACCAATAACCCAATTTGGGATAATTCTAAAGCGGGATTATTGGAAGCGTCGGTCAACCAGGATCGACGCCGTGGCGAAAACCATCCATTCCAAGAAACATGAACGGTTTTGCACGTTGCTCGTTGAAGCACGGAAGGCCTCAGGCATGACCCAGCAGGACGTTGCCGCGAAACTGGGCAAACCGCAGTCCTACGTCTCGAAGTACGAGACGGGGGAGCGGCGGCTGGACGTCATTGAATTTCTGGAGGTGGCCAAGGTCGTGGGCTTTTCACCGGACCAGTTCTTGAAGGCTTGCGAATGAGCTCCAAGTGCTGAACTGAGTGGGGTGACCCTTGTGGCGCGCCGCGATCTCCTGAAACGACCGGTCATCCCTGAGCCTCCTCAGCGCCGCCTCCTCGAACCGTCGTCGCTTCGTCATGTCTGTACTCCTCCGTCAAGCGATGGAATACACTTTAACTAGGCTGCCAGACTGTCCGAACAAGTGGGGCCGCCCATTACTTGGAAGCTGGTCAATATCTTATGGTACTAAATCACTTAACCAGACGGTGCTGGTGCCTGGACATAATGTTCTGCAAGAAATACTCCTCCTATCAGTATTTGAGAAATATTCATTTTGGTTGAAGGCACTTCTGACTTGCCGCCCGTCCAAGATAATTGCAGCGAGAGCGCCTGGCGACTCGTAATTAAGTCGATACATCAGTCCGTCGTACCCGAATTCAAAAAGCAGGAATTTTAACTCCTCCAGGATGTTTTCGTGGCCGTTTGCTAGTGCGCCGGTGAAAATTTTCCGTGCGTTCATCAGCGCCCGGCGGCGCCATATCGAACATGTCTGAGAAAGAGCATCAATCACAACGTCAATCAGGACGTCAGGAGTGTGGTTGCTCCCTGGGTCATTAGGGTCCGGACTCATTACAGCCACCAGATGACGGCTGCGGCAAGTGCGACGGCGGCCATGAAGTTCTGGATGTTGCGGTCGAAGCGTGTGGCGATGCGGCGCCAGTC
>PFFW01000004.1:830-4628 GCA_002781745.1 Rhodospirillales bacterium CG15_BIG_FIL_POST_REV_8_21_14_020_66_15 | reverse complement strand
GCCGGAGATCAGGCAGTGCGACACGAAGGGCCTGGCCGCGTCGTGGATCAGCACCAGGTCCGGCGCGCCGCCCGCCAGGCCGGCCGCGAACTCCAGGCCGTTGCGCGCGGAATCCTGCCGCTCGGCGCCGCCCGGCGTATGGCCTGCGATGTCCAGGCCCGCCGCCGCGGCCTCGAACAGGTCCCGGTCGTCGGGATGGATGACGCCGATCACCTGTGTCACGGCGGGGTGGGAGGCGAAGGCGCGCAGCGCATGGCGCAGCACCGGTTCGCCCGCCAGGTCGCGATACTGCTTGGGCAGGGGGCCGCCGAAGCGGTGGCCGCGCCCGGCGCCGACGATGATGGCCGTGCAATTCGCCATGGGAATCCGTGCCGCCTTGTCCGTCAGGGTGGGAAAGGGAAGTCCGCGCGGAACATACTGAACAATCGGGGATTTTGCCAATAGGCCGTATCGCCCGCCGGATTGCGTCAAACCGGGCCTTGTCAAACCGGGTCCGGAGGGCGATGTTCTAGCCGCCCCATGTGATAGAGACTGAATAGATGGCCACCGACACCATTCTGAACACCGCCGCCCTGGTCGCCCTGCTGCCGGCGCTGCTGGCCGCCTGGAAGGGCGACGCCGCCCAACCGGCGCCCCGGTTCTGGATGCTGATGGCCGTCGCCGTCGCCGGCCCCGTGGTGTGGACCGTGGCCGCGACCGCGGCGGTCGCCGATTGGCGCACGGATCTGTCCTATGCCCTGTGGGTCTCGGTCAGCGCCAGCCTGGCCGTGTTCGCGGGTGCCGCCGTGTTCGACCGCGACGTCCTGCGCCTGTCCCCCTTGTTCCTCGCCATGATGGCGTTTCTCGCCCTGCTTGCGACCCTCAGCCGCGGCGCATCGCATGCGGCGCCCATGATCGCGGCGCCGGGGGAAGGGGGCTGGCTGTGGTTCCACATCGGCGTGTCCATCGCCACCTACGCGCTGCTTACGGTGGCCGCCGCGGCCTCCCTGGCGGCGCTGCTGCAGGAACGGGCGCTCAAGCGAAAGGTGCCGCTCCGCCGACCCCAGGGCCTGCCGTCGGTGCTCGACTGCGAGGGCGTCGTGGTGCGCTTCCTATGGCTATCGGCGGCGGTTCTCGCCCTCGGCATGGCCACGGGAACGGCCATCAACCTGACCCACGGCGCCCCCATCCTGCATCTGGACCACAAGACGTTGTTCGCCGTCGCCGCCTTCGTCGTGATCTGCGGGTTGCTCTACGCCCACCAGAAAACGGGGGCGCGCGGACGTCAGGTGGCGCGTCTGGTCCTGTTGGCCTATCTCTTCGTGACCCTGGCCTATCCCGGGGTCAAGTTCGTGACCGGCATGCTCCTGGCATAAAATTTACGCTTTTCCCCGCGCATTTTGTTGAATTCCGACCCGTTCTGCCCAATAAATGGGCACGCGAATTTGGGGTATCCGACATGTCCTTGAAGATTGGTGGGGTCGAGATTGCCGATCCGGTGGTGCTGGCGCCCATGTCGGGCGTCACCGACATGCCGTTCCGCCGACTGGTGAAAAGCTGCGGCGTCGGTCTGGTCGTGTCCGAGATGATCGCCAGCCGGGCCATGATCCACGCCGCCCGGAAGACCATGAAGATGGCGACGCACTGCGCCGAGGAACACCCCATGTCCGTGCAGCTTGCGGGCTGCGAGCCCGAGGTCGTGGCCGAGGCCGCGCGCCTCAACGAGGCGCGAGGGGCGGCGCTGATCGACATCAACATGGGCTGCCCGGTGAAGAAGGTGGTGAACGGCGACGCCGGCTCCGCACTCATGCGCGACGTCAAACATGCGGCGCGGATACTGGAGGCCACCGTCAAGGCCGTGTCGATTCCGGTGACGCTGAAGATGCGCATGGGCTGGGACCACGACAGCCTGAACGCGCCGGAACTCGCCCGCGCGGCGCGCGACTGCGGCGTCAAGGCGGTCGCCGTGCACGGCCGCACGCGCTGTCAGTTTTACAAGGGAGAGGCCGACTGGAAATTCATTCGAAACGTGAAGGAAGCCGTTGATGTCCCTGTTTTTGCCAATGGAGATATCCTGACGGTCGACGACGCGAAGCGCTGCATGGAGGAGTCCGGAGCCGACGGCCTGTTGATCGGGCGCGGCACCTACGGCCGGCCCTGGTTCCCGGCCCAGGTGATGCATTTCCTGAAAACGGGCGAGCGCCTGCCGGATCCGTCGATCGACGTCCAGTATGGCATGGTCCTGCGGCATTATGAGGAAATCCTCAGCCACTACGGCGTTCACGCCGGGGTCAAGATCGCGCGCAAGCATATCGGCTGGTACTCCAAGGGCCTGCCCGGATCGGCGGAGTTCCGCGCCGACATCATGCGCCAGGAGGACCCGGACGCGGTGCGCGGCAAGCTGGCGGCGTTCTACGGCCCGCTGATGGAAGAGCGAGCCGCCGCGTGATGGAAACCACGGTCACGCGGATGCGCAAGGGCGGACGCGCGCACTCCCCGGCCGATTCAGCGACCATCCTCGACCTTTTGCCCGCCCCCGTCATCACGATCGACGCCGAGGACCGCATCACCATGGCCAACGCGGCGGCCGAACATTTCTTCAGTGCGAGCGTCGCCTACCTGATCGGCCGGCCGCTGACCCAGTTCGTGCCCGAGGATTCGCCGCTGCACGGACTGGTCACGCAGGTGCGTAAGGCCAACGCCCAGGTATCGGAACACGAACTGGCAATCGAGAGCCCGCGCGTGGGCCGCCATTTCCTGAGCGTTCAGGCAACGCCGCTGCCCGACTCGCCGGGCTACGTCGTGCTGATGATGCTGGACCGCGGCATCACCGAGATGATCGACCGCCAGATGACCCACCGCGGGGCCGCGCGCTCCATCACCTCCATGGCCGCGGTTCTCGCCCATGAGGTGCGCAACCCGCTTTCAGGCATCCGCGGGGCCGCGCAGCTTCTCGAACAGAACGCGTCCGACGAGGACCGCCCGCTGGCCGAACTGATCCGCCAGGAAGTCGATCGCATCTCGACCCTGATCGGACGCATGGAGATATTCACCGACTACGGCCCCTTCGAACGCACGCCGGTGAACATCCACAAGGTACTGGACCGGGTGCAGCGCCTGGCGGAAACCGGGTTCGGCGCGCATATCAGGTTCCGCAACGACTTCGACCCCTCGCTGCCGCCGGTGCCGGGCGACCATGACCAACTCGTGCAGATATTCCTCAACCTGGTGAAAAACGCCTGCGACGCGTGCCCCGAGGTCGGCGGCGAAATCCAACTGCGCACCGCCTATCAGCACGGGGTCCGCTTCACGCTGTCCGGCCGCAAGGAGAAGGTCGCCCTGCCCATGAAGGTCTCCATCATCGACAACGGCCCCGGGGTGCCCGAGGACCTGATGTCCAACCTGTTCGATCCCTTCGTCACGTCCAAGCCGAACGGCACCGGCCTGGGCCTCGCCCTGGTCGCCAAGCTGGTCGGCGATCACGGCGGCGTGGTCGAATGCGAAAGCCGCCCGGGCCGCACGGAATTCCGCGTCATGCTGCCATTCCACGAGGGCGCGGAACCGGGAGAAACGAAATGAGCGGCGATCGCACCGTTCTCGTCGCCGACGACGACGCGGCGATCCGCACGGTCGTCGCCCAGGCGCTGGGCCGCGCCGGGCTCGACGTGAAGACCACGGGCCAGGCGTCGACCCTGTGGGACTGGGTGTCGTCCGGCGAAGGCGACATCGTCGTCACCGACGTGGTCATGCCCGACGAGAACGGCCTCGACCTGATTCCGCGCATCAAGGAGATCCGCCCCGAACTGCGCATCGTCGTGA
>PFFW01000004.1:554-774 GCA_002781745.1 Rhodospirillales bacterium CG15_BIG_FIL_POST_REV_8_21_14_020_66_15 | reverse complement strand
GAATACCTGCCCAAGCCGTTCGACATCAACGAGTTGATCTCCATCGTGCGCCGCGGCCTGGAAGCGCCGCCCGAGCAGCCTGGGTTAAGCGCCGAGCATGCCGGTGTGGAAAAGCTGCCCCTGGTCGGCCGCTCGCCGGCCATGCAGGAAATCTACCGCACCCTGGCGCGCCTGATCTCGACCGACCTGACCGTGCTGATCACCGGCGAGTCGGGCACCG
>PFFW01000004.1:0-273 GCA_002781745.1 Rhodospirillales bacterium CG15_BIG_FIL_POST_REV_8_21_14_020_66_15 | reverse complement strand
CGGGTGACGCGCAAGACCGACGTGCGCATCGTCGCCGCGACCCACCAGGACCTGACCCAGCTGACCCGCCAGGGCCGCTTCCGCGAGGATCTGTTCTACCGCCTGAACGTCGTGCCGCTGCGCCTGCCGCCGCTGCGCGAACGGCTTGAGGACATCCCCGAACTGGTCAAGACCTTCCTCGCCAAGGCGGCGGGCGAGGGCCTGCCGTGGAAGATCATCGAGGGCAAGGCCACGGAACGTCTGATGGCCTACAACTGGCCGGGCAACGTTCGC
>PFFW01000128.1 GCA_002781745.1 Rhodospirillales bacterium CG15_BIG_FIL_POST_REV_8_21_14_020_66_15 | reverse complement strand
CTTGAAGGCGTTGCGCCCGGAATGCTTGCCCAGGACGATCTTGGACTTGGTCAGGCCGACGCTTTCCGGCGTCATGATCTCGTAGGTCTGGGCGTGCTTCAGCATGCCGTCCTGGTGGATGCCCGATTCATGGGCGAAGGCGTTGGCGCCGACGATGGCCTTGTTGGGCTGGACCGGGAAGCCGGTGACGGAGGACACCATGCGCGAGGCGCGGGTGATGTGCGTGGTGTCGATGTTGGTCGAGAACGGCATGGCGTCCTGGCGCGTGCGCAAGGCCATCACGACCTCTTCCATGGAGCAGTTGCCCGCCCGTTCGCCCAGGCCGTTTATGGTGCATTCCACCTGCCGCGCGCCGGCCATCACCGCGGCCAGGGAATTGGCGACGGCCAGGCCCAGGTCGTTGTGGCAGTGCACGGAGAAGATCGCCCGATCCGAATTGGGCACCCGTTCGATCAGCATCCTGATCAGGCCAGCGTATTCCTCGGGCACGGCGTAGCCCACGGTGTCGGGGATGTTGATGGTGGAGGCGCCGGCCGTGATGGCGGCCTCGACGCAACGGCACAGGAAATCGTGCTCGGAGCGCGAGCCGTCCTCGGCCGACCATTCCACATCCTCGACCAGGTTGCGGGCCATGGTGACGCTTTCGGTGATGCGCTCCAGCACCTGCTCCGGCTCCATCTGCAGCTTGTACTGCATGTGCAGGGGGCTGGTGGCGATGAAGGTGTGGATGCGCGCCCGCTCGGCGTGCTTCACCGCCTCGCCGGCGCGTTCGATATCCATGCGGGTGGCGCGGGCCAGACCGGCGATGGTCGAGTTCCTGACGGTCTTGGCGATCTCCGAGACGGCCTCGAAATCGCCGTCCGAGGCGATGGGGAATCCCGCTTCGATGACGTCGACGCCCATGTCCTCCAGCACCTTGGCGATGCGCAGCTTCTCCTCCAGGTTCATGGAGGCGCCGGGCGATTGTTCGCCGTCGCGCAAGGTGGTGTCGAAGATGATGACCCGGTTGGGGTCGCGATCGGTAACGGTGGTCATTGGTGTGGTCCTTCCGAAATCTCTTAAGGGCCGCCCTCGAATGGCTTGATATGGGTCCGGCCCGCCTGACAGGGTCGCTTGCTCGTCAATCCCCTGAGCGTTCGCGGTCCCCTGGTCGGGATGGACTCGGTTTATTGCTTCGAATGCGCCGAAATGTCCCTGGTATCCGCTGCGCCGCTCAGGGGCGAATAAGTCGAAGCCCCAGCAGGGATAGCGGAAGGAAATCGCGCACGACCGACAGCCCCGCACCCTGCCGGGTGCCGGTAATCCGCTGTTCGATGGTCGTTGCCTGCGCCGTCATCTCGAAATTCCAGCCGCCTGTCGGTTCATCCGTAGATCCAAAAGAGTACGGGGACAGGCTTAACGATGAATAAATGTCGGTTCCGCCCGCGATGTCAAGGGCTGGCAAGAATCGGAGCGGTTTGGCGTTGCCGTCGTTCCGTGCCTTTTCGCCGCCCTTGCGGTATAATGGTCGGCAATACGGACTGACCGGCAAGTCGCAAGGGAGGCAGCAATGCGCGTCCGCGACATCCTCGAGAAAAAGGGCGCCAAGGTCTTTTCCATGTACCCCGACGCGCGGGTCGAGGACGCCCTGAAGGAGATGGACGACCGGTCCATCGGGGCCGTCGTCGTCACCGACCGCAGGGGCACCGTTCAGGGCATCGTCGCCGAACGGGACGTGATCCGGCATATGGCGCGCCGGGGCGGGGCGGTGCTGGGCGCGCCGCTCGGCGAGGTGATGACGACGCCGGCCCATACCCGCGGCCCCGACACGGACGTGACGGAGATCATGACGCTGATGACCTATCAGCGGTTCCGCCACGTGCCCATCGTCGAGAACGGCCGGCTGTGCGGCCTGATCAGCATCGGCGACGTGGTCAAGCAGCGCCTGAAGGACATGGAACTGGAAGTCGGCGTCCTGCGCGACGTGGCGCGGATCACCGCGCACTGAGCCGCATGCACGCAACCGTGACGTGACGGCGGGCACGGCCGTCCGTTAATCTTGCCGCATGTCCTTTCCCGAAATCCCCCTCGCCGACGCCGATCCGGCCACGCTCCGCATCTACCGCCGGCTGATGACCGCCGCCGGGTCCGGCTCGCCGGCCCTGATCTTCCGCCATATGGCGACCTATCCGGGCCTGCTCGACTGGATCTGGGCCGCCGTCGGCCCCGACGTGGAGGCCGGGTGGCCTGGGACGGCCGTGTGGAAGATCGTCAAGGACCAGGGCGCGGTGTCCCTGCCCGCGTTTTCCGGCGATGAATTGGCTGACGCGGGCCTGGACGCCGATGCGCGGACGACGGTCGGCCATATGCTGACCAGCTACAACCGCATGAATCCGGTGAACCTGGTCGCCGTGGGGGCGGCGCGGGCGCTCATCGCGGGGGACGACCTGCCGCCGCCCGCCGATCCCTTTTCCGAAGCCGCGGCGACACCCCCGGCCCCGCCGCCGGACCTGCCCCGGCCGCTGAAGCTGGCGGGACTGGACGAGGACCTGCGCGGCGCCATCACGAATACCTGCCGCACCATCCCGAAGGCGGAGATCAACGGCGCCCCGGTCGACGTGACGCCCACCATGTACCTGCATTTCGCCCGCTGGTCCGGGTTCATGCATCGGGTGGCGGGCAGGCTCGACGCGGCCCTGCCGGAAATCGACGCCGCGACCCATGCCTTCGCGGCCGCCTGCCGGCCCCTGATCGGGCAATTGCTGGCCAGGGCCAGGGCGCGCGACCCCGGCCCGCCGCCGATCGGCGACAGCGCGCCGCTTCTCAAGGTGCTGGACACCTTCGCCTACGTCATCCCCCACATGGTGGTGGTCGGCGCAGCGCTGGAAGAGGCGCTGGAGACATAAAAAACTCACCGTCTCACCGCCTCGGTGGTTTTAAACCACAGAGACAGTGAGGCAGTGAGTGATTTGGATTTCCGCGTACGCGGGAATGACCGGTTCGCAGACTACTTCTTGGTGGTCGCGACCAGCTTGTTCTCGGACAGCCAGGGCATCAGACCGCGCAGCTTGGCGCCCACTTCCTCGATGGGATGTTCGCCCCACAGGCGGCGTTCGGCCTTGAACTGCGGCTGGCCGGCCCGGCATTCGAGCATCCAGTTCTTCACGAAGTTGCCGGTCTGGATGTCCTTGAGGACTTCTTTCATGCGCTCCTTGACGCTTTCGTCGATGACGCGCGGGCCGGAGACGTAGTCGCCCCATTCCGCCGTGTTGGAGACGGAGTAGCGCATGTCGGCGAGACCGCCCTCGTAGATCAGGTCGACGATCAGCTTGACCTCGTGGCAGCATTCGAAATAGGCCATTTCCGGGGCGTAGCCCGCTTCGACCAGGGTTTCGTAGCCAGCGCGGATCAGCGACGTCAGACCGCCGCAGAGAACTGCCTGCTCGCCGAACAGGTCGGTCTCGCATTCCTCGCGGAAGGTGGTTTCGATGATCCCTGAACGGCCGGCGCCCAGACCCGAGGCGTAGCTGAGCGCGACTTCGAGCGCATTGCCCGAGGCGTTCTGGTGCACGGCGACCAGCGACGGCACGCCGGCACCGCGCAGGTATTCGGAGCGCACGGTATGGCCCGGGCCCTTCGGCGCGATCATGAACACGTCCATGTCCTTGCGCGGCTCGATCAGGCCGAAGTGGACGTTGAGGCCGTGGGCGAAGGCCAGCGCGGTGCCGTCGCGCATGTTGTCCTTCAGGTGGTCGTTGTAGAGGTCGGCCTGCCCTTCGTCCGGAGTCAGGATCATGATGACGTCGGCCCACTTGGCCGCGTCGGCGGCGGCCATGACCTTGAAGCCGTCGCCTTCCGCCGTCTTGGCGCTGGCCGAGCCGGGACGCAGCGCGACGGCCACTTCCTTGACGCCGGAATCCCGCAGGTTCAGCGCATGGGCGTGGCCCTGGCTGCCGTAGCCGACGATGGCCACCTTCTTGGATTTCACGAGGTTCACGTCGGCGTCGCGATCGTAATAGACACGCATTTCTAAAAATCTCCGATCAGTCGTTTCAGTCGTTCGTAAGTGCTGGTTGTCAGATGGGCTTGGCGCCGCGCGAGATGGCGGCCGCCCCGGTGCGCGAGACCTCGGTAAGGCCCAGCGGCTGCATCAGGTCGATGAAGGCGTCGATCTTCGAGGCGGCGCCGACGATTTCGAACACGAAGGAGTTGTTGGAGCTGTCGACCGCGCGGGCGCGGAAGATGTCGGCGATGCGCAGGCTCTCGACCCGCTTCTCGCCCTTGCCGACGACCTTGACCAGGGCCAGTTCGCGCTCCACATGCGCGCCGTCCAGTGTCAGGTCCGCGACCTTGTGCACCGGCACCAGGCGGCCGAGTTGCGCCTTGATCTGTTCGATGATCATGGGCGTGCCCGAGGTCACGACGGTGATGCGCGACAGGCCCTTCACGTGGTCGGTCTCCGCCACGGTCAGGCTTTCGATGTTGTAGCCGCGGCCCGAGAACAGGCCGATGACGCGGGCCAGCACGCCCGGCTCGTTGTCGACCAGGACGGCGATGGTGTGCCGGTTCACTTCCTTGGAAGGCTCGCTCACGTTAAAGGAACTCCCAGAAAACGCCGCCGCGGAAACGGCGGCGGCCCTTGTTTTAGCCGCGCTGTCCCGGTTGTCAACAAAGGCGATCAACCGGGCGCGGCGAACGGATTTAGACCAGCACCATGCCTTCTTCGGAAATCGGCTTCTCGGCCTTGTCGTTGGGGCCCAGCAGCATCTCGTTGTGGGCCGCCCCCGAGGGGATCATGGGGAAGCAGTTTTCCGCCTTGTCGATGGCGATGTCGGCGATCACCGGGCGGTCGATCTCGATCATCTCCTTGATGACGTCGTCAAGTTCGCCCGCCTTGGTCGCGCGCAGGCCGACGGCGTGGAAGCTTTCCGCCAGCTTCACGAAATCCGGCAGGCTTTCCATGTAGCTTTCCGAATAGCGCCCGCCGTGCAGCAGTTCCTGCCACTGGCGCACCATGCCCATGTATTCGT
>PFFW01000127.1:379-22644 GCA_002781745.1 Rhodospirillales bacterium CG15_BIG_FIL_POST_REV_8_21_14_020_66_15 | reverse complement strand
GGGTTGGTCGGGTTGTGCAGAAGGGCCGCGATCATCACCGGCCTGCCCGCCTTGGCGGCGACGGTCTCCAGATAGGGCACGTCGGTGACGTTGCCCTTGGTCAGCATGAACACGCCCCGGCCGTCCTCGCCCATGGCCGTGACCAGGGTTTCCAGTTCGCGCGCGTCGGCCAGGCGCGACGGCATGGGCACGCCGCCCCAGCCGTTGTGCTGCGGCGCCGTCGATGTCGCGAAGCCGACCGCCCCCGCCTTCATGCCGGCGCGCACCAGGTCGGCCATCTCCCCGATCTCGTCGTCGTTGGCGGCGCGCTGCGTCGCGGCGGCGCCCATGACGTAGGTGCGGATCGACGAATGGCCCAGGAAGGCCGCGACGTTCAGGGCCGTGCCGCGGGCCTCCAGCATGTCCAGATATTGGGGGAAGGTCTCGAAATCCCATTGGATTCCGGACCGCAGAACGTCCAGCGACATGCCCTCGACCTGCACCAGGTTCTTCATGACGAGGTCGCGGTCCGCCGCGCGGCAGGGCGCGATGGTGAAGCCGCAGTTGCCGATCAGCACGCTGGTCACGCCCAGGGCCGGCGACGGCGTGCACCAGGGGTCCCAGGTGATCTGGGCATCGAAATGCGTGTGGCTGTCGATGATGCCCGGCATCAGGGCCAAGCCGCCGGCGTCGATCTCCTCCGCCCCCCTGTCATCGACCCGGCCGACGGCGACGACGCGGTCGCCCACGACGCCCACATCGCCCCGAAAGGGTCGGCCGCCCCGGCCGTCGTAGATGTCGGCACCGCGGATCACCAGGTCCATGGAAGGTCTCCTTCGCCGTTTCTTCTTACGGTGCGGACGGTAGCAACAAAGGGTTCTAGGTCCAAGCGGCGATGGCGTCCGGCAGATCGGCGACGCTGGCGATCAGCGCGTCGGGCACGGCGCGGTCCGCCGTTCGCGGATCGTACTTTCCGGTCATGACCTGCACCGCGCGAAGCCCCGCCGCCTGGGCGCCGGCGACGTCGGAATCGATGTCGTCACCGACCATCACGGCCGCATCGGGGACAAGCCGCATGTCGTCCAGCACGCGCATGAAAAAGTCCCGCGACGGTTTGCCCAGGACGACGGCCTCGACCCCCGCCGCATACTCCAGGGCCGCGACATAGGGTCCCAGGTCGATGATCAGCTCGCCACCCGGGCGCCACAGCCGGTTCTTGTGCAGGGCGATCAGCTCCGCCCCGTCGAGCAGCATGGCGGTCAGCTCGGAAAGCCGCCTGCGGTCGAATCCCGCGTCCAGGTCCCCCATGACCACGGCCTCCGGCGACCGGGTGACCAGATCGAATTCCCTGAAGTCCTCCGCCAGCGCCTGCTCCGCCGCCAGATGTACACGCCGCAGACCGCGGGCGCGCAGGTGCGAGACGGCGGCCATGGCGGGGGTCACGATCTGGTCCGCGTCGACGGGCATCCCCATGTCGCGAAGGCGCCGCCATACGGCGCCGCTGGGGCGCAGGGTGGTATTGGTAAGGAAACGGGTGGCAAGGCCTTCGGACCGGATCCGACCCAGCGCTTCGGCCGCACCGGGAACGGCTGCGCCGCCCTGGTAGAGGACGCCTTCAAGGTCGAACAGGATACCCTTGAGCGCCGTTGTCATGGATCGATTATGACACGTTTCCCCGTCGTCCGGAACGCGCTCCGCCGGTCCGGCCTCGGGGCCCCGTTCCGCGTCCTACGAACCGTCGGAATGGCCCAGGTTCCGGTCGGGCGCGGCGAGGTCGCGGACCCGCTGCTTCAGGACCTTGATATCGGGAAACCCGCCGTCGCGCTTGCGGTCCCACACGACCGTCTCGCCGACCCGCACGATGAAGCGGCCGCCCACGTCGTCGGGCACCAGGGTCACGCCCGCCAGATCGTCCTCGAAGGTCGTCAGCAGTTCCTGCGCCATCCAACTCGCCCGAAGAAGCCATCGACAGCGCGTGCAGTAGGTGATGGAAACGGTCGGCTCGGGCATGGACGGCTCCTATTTCGGCAGGCTGGAAAGGCGGTCCTTGATCAGGCCCCAGAACAGGGGCGGGTCCTGGTCGCTGGTATAGCGCCAGCCCAGGTGGTCGGAACAGCCGCGGCAATGGGCGAAATTCCAGGCATAGCCCTGGAACCAGGTGAAATCCTCGATCGGCGGCCCGTGGTCGGCGGCTCCGGGAGCCTCCAGGAAGCTGACGACCTTGAACAGGCGGCCCGCCGGATTGGCGCAGACCCGCTCGTGCCCGCCCGAGGGCGAGAACGCCCAGCGCCGGCGCGTCACCAGATACCCGCAACGCGCACAATACAGCGCATCGTCCGTCAGCTCCTCGGCCTCGGCCGCCGGCGCAGTGTCCTCTTCGACGTCGAACACGGGCGCGCTCCCAATAATGAAACGGTTATTTTAGACCTCTTGTGCGTTTATGCTCAATTTTGCACGCTGACCGTCCGAAAGCCGTTGCAGGCCCGGCAAGATGCATGATGAATTCCCGCCGGCGGCGCATCGCCGCCCTCAACCCGATGACGATCGCGGAACATGACAGTCTTTGACGCGGAACACAGGAGTAAGCGGCCGCGATCCCGCCTGTTTATCCTCACCGTTTTGCTGGCAGGCCTCTTTGCGGGATTTCTTGGCACGGCACTGCCTGCCGCGGCCGAGAACAAGACGCGCGAGCTGACCAAGGTCACCCTGCAGCTCAAATGGGCGCACCAGTTCCAGTTCGCCGGGTACTACGCCGCCCAGGCCAAGGGCTTCTACCGCGACCGCGGCCTGGACGTGACGATCCTGCCCGCCATGCCGGGCGGCAAGCCCATGGAGGCGGTCGCCGCCGGCAAGGCCGAGTTCGGCGTCGGCACCACCGACCTTCTGATGATGCGGGCGGCTGGCGATCCCGTGGTCGTGCTGGCCGTGATCTACCAGCATTCGCCGCTGACCCTGATGCTCGACGCGCGCAGCGAGATCCACAACATCCACCAACTCGCGCGCGGCAAGATCATGATCGCGCCGCACGAGACGGAGTTGATGGCCTATTTCGCCGCCGAAGGGCTCGACATCAGGCAGATGCACTTCGTCGACCACACCTTCGACATAGAGGATCTGAAATCCGGTCGCGTCGATGCCATGAGCATCTATGCCACGGATGAGCCCTACCAGTACGCCAAGGAGGTCGGCTCCGTCCGCCTGTTCCGCCCCATCGACGGAGGTGTCGACTTCTACGGCGACAACCTGTTCACCACGCAGAAGGTGATCGACAAGGATCCGAAGACGGTCAAGGCGTTCCTGGAGGCATCGCTGGACGGATGGCGTTACGCCATGGCCCATCAGGAGGAGATCGTCGACCTGATCCTGTCCGACTACAGCAAGCGGAAGTCGCGCGACAACCTGCTGTTCGAGGCGCGCCAGTCCGCGAACCTGATCCTGGCCGACGTGGTGCCGGTCGGCTTCATCAATCCGGCGCGCTGGGAGCGCATCGCCCACCACTACGCGGGCCTGGGCCTGCTGCCCGAGGACATGGCGCTCGACGACTTCATCTACCGGCGGAACGGCAAGGAGAAGCTGCCCCCTTGGGCGGGATGGGCGCTCGTCGGCGCCTCCGTCGTGGCCGTGCTGGCATTGCTGGCCGGGTTGTGGCTCGCCGCCTTCAACCGGCGCCTGCGCCGGGAGATGGCGGAACGCGAGCGTACCCAGGGAGCATTGGCCCAGCGCACGGGCGAGCTTGAGGAAAGCAACAGCCAGAAGGACGTCCTGCTGACCGTCATCGGCCACGACATCCGCAACCTGTTCAATCCGCTGCTGATCTACGCCCAGCTTCTGTCGGACCCGAACCGGAAATTCGACCCCAAGACGGTCCAGGAATACGGAACAAAGCTGTACGAGGCCGGACGCAACGCCTCGGAAGTTCTGGAGAACCTGCTGGAATGGGCCCTGGTGCGCACGGGCCAGCGGCGGACGCACCTGGAGGTCACGGACCTGGGCAGCCTGGCGCGCGAAACGGCCGGCGTCTATTCCGCCGACGCGAGCCTGCGCGGCGTCATGCTCCGCGTCGAACCGGGTCCGCCCGTGAAGGTCACGGTCGACCGCCACCAGATCTCCACGGTGATCCGCAACCTGGTGAACAATGCGTTGAAGTTCACGCCCAAGGACGGTGAGGTGACGGTCCGGGTCGACCACGACGGCAAGGAAGCCCGCGTGGTCATCGCCGACTCGGGCATCGGCATGGACCCGGAACTGGTGACCCGCGTGCTGTCGGGCGCCAGCGCCGACCTGGCGACCGGCGCCAAGGGCGAGATCGGCATGGGCGTGGGCCTGGCGTTGTGCCGCCAGTTGGTGCAGGTCAATGACGGCCGACTCGACATCGAGCCCAACCCCGACGGCGGCACCGTGTTCACGGTGACCCTCAAGGTCGCCGAGGTTCAGGCGGACGAACCGCGGGCCTAAAGGTCCTTGGCGAAATAGTAGCGTGTCAGGCCCGAACCGACCGTGCGCTTGGTCTGGACGTTGGAGGCTTCCTCGCGTTCCAGGTCGTAGCCCGAAACCTCGTAAAGGGCCTTGGCCTGCGGCTGCAAGGCCGACGTGGACAGCACCATGCGGGCGTAGCCCAGATCCCGGGCCCGGTCCTCGACATGGGCCAGGAGCCTGCGGCCGAGACCGCGGCGGCGGAACTCGGCGGCGACGTACATGCGCCTGACCTCGGCCTCGCCGTCTTCCAGGCGTTCCAGGCCAACCATGCCGGCCACCGTGCCGTCGATCTCCGCCACCCAGAAGCCGAAGCCGGGCCGGCCGTAGTATTCGGAGATATGGTCGATCTCTTCGTCCAGCGCCATCTGGATGTATGACGCGAACAGGTCCTCCATTCCCGGCTGGGTGATGTGGCGGTTCCAGTCGATGAAGATGTCACGGACCCGGGGATGGTCGCCGGGGCGGAAGGGACGGATGCTAAGGTCGGTCATGATTGAAGGGAAAGCCTAGTGTGGTGGTTTTGAAGTTCGTCACATTATCCGGAGCGCTCTCCGAAACGAACTTCAAAACCACCACACTAGGGCAGCAACACCGTCGATCCCGTCGTCTCGCGGCCTTCCAGGGCGCGATGGGCCTCGGCCGCCTGGCTGAGGGGGTAGGTCCGCGTCACGTTGCTTGCGACGACGCCTTTCTCAAGCGCCGCGAAAAGACCGGCGGCCGCCTCCTCCAGGGCTTCGCGTTCCGCCATGTAATGCATGACGGCGGGCCGGGTGATGAAAAGCGACCCGCGCGCGCCGAGATCGCGGATGATATCGACGGGCGGTATGGGCCCCGAGGCATGGCCATAGACGGCGCAAACGCCCATGTTCGCAAGACTGTCGAGCGACCGCTCGATGGTGTCCTTGCCGATCGATTCATAAACCACGCGCACGCCTTTTCCACCGGTCGCCTCGCGGCAGACCTTGGCGAAGTCGTCCCGATAGCCGACCACCCGGTCGGCGCCCAGCTCGGTGACGATCCGCAGTTTTTCCGGCGATCCGGCGGTCGCCACCACGTTGGCCCCCAGATGCTTGGCCCACGGCACCAGCAGATGCCCCATGCCGCCCGCCGCCGCATGGATCAGGATCCAGTCGCCCGGCCCGACCGCACAGGTCTTGTGCAACAGGTAATAGGCGGTAAGGCCGCGCATGAAGACGCCCGCCAGATCGGTATCGCCGATCCCCGCCGCGCCCAATGCGGCGGGCACCCGCAGCAGGGACGCCGCCGGATAGAGCCTTTCCTCCGCATAGGCGCCCAGGGGCGGCAGGCCGTAGACGGCCTTGTCGCCGACCGCGAATCCGGTGACGCCGGCGCCCAGCCGCGTCACCACGCCGACCGCCTCGAAACCCAGGACACACGGCAGCCGGTCGACCGCCCAGGGGTGGGAGACGCCGCCCCGATGATAGGTATCGGCGAAATTGACGCCGATCGCCGTATGCCGCAGGCGGACTTCACCCGGTCCCGGTTCCCCCACCTCGACATCCTCGAAGCGAAATACCTCGGGCCCGCCCTTCTCGTGAATGACCGCAGCCTTGACCACGATACTCTCCCTTTCTCTCCGTCTTGCCCGGGGGCGGAACGGCGCCGGCCGCGCCGAAGACGGACGCCGTTACCCCTTCAGCTTCGCCTTCAAAAGCTGGTTCACCTGCTGCGGGTTGGCCTTGCCCTGGGTCGCCTTCATGACCTGGCCGACGAACCAGCCGATGGCCTTGTCGTTGCCGCCGCGCACCGCGTCGGCCTGGCCCGGGTTGGCGGCGATGATCTCGTCGACGGCCACCTCGATGGCGCCGGTGTCGGTGATCTGCTTGAGGCCCTTGTCGGCGACGATCTTTTCCGGATCGTCCGAGGTCTCCCACATGATCTCGAACACGTCCTTGGCGATCTTGCCGGAGATCGTTCCGTCGTCCATGAGGGTCAGAAGCTTGGACAGGTGATCGGCCAAAATGGGGCTGTCGGCGATGGCGAGCCCGGCCTTGTTGAGCGCGCCGAACAGATCGTTCGTCACCCAGTTGGCGGCCTTCTTGGCGTCGTGCCTCGCCGCCACGGCCTCGAAATACTCGGCACTTTCCCGGTCGGCGACCAGGGTCGTCGCGTCCTTGGCGCTCAACCCCATGTCGGCCATGAAGCGAGCCTTCTTGGCGTCCGGAAGTTCCGGCAGCGAGGCGCGGATGCCCTCGATGAACGCGTCGTCGAGTTCCAGCGGCAGCAGGTCCGGGTCCGGGAAATAGCGGTAGTCGTGGGCGAACTCCTTCACCCGCATGGGACGGGTCTCGCCTTTCACCGGGTCCATCAGGCGGGTTTCCTGGACGACCTCGCCGCCGCTTTCGTGCACTTCGACCTGGCGCCGGGCCTCGATCTCGATGGCCTGCATGATGAAGCGCACGCTGTTCACGTTCTTGACCTCGGCGCGGGTGCGGTAGCCCTCCTCGCCCACAAGGCGCACGGAAACGTTGACGTCGGCGCGCATGGAGCCCTGCTCCATGTTGCCGTCACAGGTTCCCAGGTAACGGAGAATGGAACGAAGCTTCCGCACGAAGGCTCCCGCTTCCTCGGGCGACCGGATGTCCGGCTTGGTCACGATCTCCATCAGGCACACGCCGGCCCGGTTGAGATCGATGAACGACCGCTTGGGGTCCTGGTCGTGCATCGACTTGCCGGCGTCCTGCTCCATGTGCAGGCGCTCGATGCCGATGTCGCGGGTGGTGCCGTCGGCGAGGTCCACCGTCACCACGCCCTCGCCGACCACGGGATGCTGATACTGGGAAATCTGATAGCCCTGCGGCAGGTCGGCGTAGAAGTAGTTCTTGCGCTCGAACACGCTGACCTTGTTGATCCGGGCGTTGAGGCCCAGGCCCGTCTTCACCGCCTGTTCGACGCAATAGCCGTTGATCACCGGCAGCATGCCGGGCATGGCGGCGTCGACCAGCGAGACCTGGGAATTGGGCCCGGCCCCGAAGGCCGTGGGCGAGCCGGAAAACAGCTTGGCCTGGGACGAGACCTGGGCATGAACCTCAAGCCCGATGACGACTTCCCAGTCGCCCGTGTCGCCGTGGATGAGGTAGGTCATCACGCCTGCCCTCCCAGGTATTTCGGCAGGGCCGCGAACCCGGCCGCAGTCTCGATCGCCTGGGCCGCGCGCAGCACCGTTTCCTCGTCGAAGGGACGTCCGACCAGTTGCAGGCCGAGCGGCAGGCCGTCGGTGTCGAGCCCGGCGGGCACGCTGATGCCGGGCAAGCCGGCCAGGTTGGCGGGCACGGTGAACACGTCGTTCAGATACATGGCGATCGGGTCGTCCATCTTGGCGCCGACGGGGAAGGCCGCGTTGGGCGCGGTCGGGGTCAGCAGCACGTCGACGTCCGCGAAGGCCCTGGTGAAGTCCTCCAGGATGCGGGTTCGGACCTTCTGCGCCTTCACGTAATAGGCGTCGTAGTAGCCCGCCGACAGCACGTAGGTGCCGATCAGCACGCGGCGGCGGACCTCGGCCCCGAAACCCTGCCCCCGCGTGTTGGCGTACATGTCGTCCAGCGTCTCGCCATCGACGCGCAGGCCGTAGCGCACGCCGTCGTAGCGCGCCAGATTGCTTGAGGCCTCGGCCGGGGCGACGATGTAATAGGCGGGAAGCGCGTATTTCGTATGCGGCAGCGAGACCTCCCTGATCTCGGCCCCCTGGCCCTTCAGCCACTGCGCCCCCTGGTCCCACAGGGCCTGGATCTCGGCCGGCATGCCGTCCATGGTGTATTCGCGGGGAATGCCGACCTTGAGGCCCTTGACCCCACCCGTGACCGCCGCGCGGAAGTCGGGCACCTCGCGGGGGGCCGAGGTCGAATCCTTGGGGTCATGCCCGGCCATGGCGCCCAGCAGGATGGCCGCGTCCTCGACCGTGCGCGCGAAGGGCCCGGCCTGGTCCAGCGACGAGGCGAAGGCGACGATGCCCCAGCGCGAGCAGCGCCCGTAGGTCGGCTTCAACCCGACGATGCCGCACAGCGATGCCGGCTGGCGTATCGAGCCGCCGGTGTCGGTCCCGATGGAGGCGGGGCAGAGGCGTGCCGCCACGGCCGTGGCCGAGCCGCCGGACGAGCCGCCGGGCACCAGGTCCTCGCCACCCGGTCCCGTCCACGGGTTCTTCACCGGACCGTGGTAACTGGTCATGTTGGACGAGCCCATGGCGAATTCGTCCAGGTTGGTCTTGCCGATCATCACGGCGCCGGCGTCGATCAGGTTGCGGGTGACCGTCGATTCATAGGGCGGCACGAAGCCGTCCAGGATGTGCGAGGCGGCGGTGGTCGGAACGCCTTCGGTGCAGAACAGGTCCTTGATCGCGACCGGCACGCCGTCGAGCGGTCCCATGGCCGCGCCCTTGGCCCGGCGCGCGTCCGATGCCGCCGCGCGCTCCCTGGCGATGTCCGGCGTCAGGGTGATGAAGGCGTTGAGGCCCGATGCCGCCTCGGCGGCGGCCAGGGAGGCGTCGGCCAGTTCCGCGGCGGAGCAGCCGCCCTTGTCCAGGGCCGCCGCAGCCTCGGCGATGGTCAGGCTGTTGAGGTCCGACATCATTCGACCACCTTGGGAACGGCGTAGAAATCGCCCACGCGGTCGGGCGCGTTGCGCAGCACCTTGTCCGGGTCGCCGCCGTCGGTCACCACGTCGTCGCGCCTCTTCAGCGTCATGCCGGTCACGCCGGTCAAGGGCTCGACGCCGTCCGTGTCGACCTCGGCCAGTTGTTCGACCCAGCCGATGATGTTGTTCAGGTCGCGGGCGACGGGCTCCAGGTCGTCCTCGTCGACCCGGATTCGGGCCAGGAAGGCGACCCGGCGGACGTCGTTCTTATCTAGTGACATGGCTGGTCCAGGAACAAGGTTGGTCGGAGACCGGGGCGCTTCGAACACCGCGGCGCGGGCGCGGAAATTACCATCGACGCCGGTGTGCGGCAAGCGCCGCCGCCCGTTGGGCCGATTGCCCCGAGCGCGGGCCTCGACGCAGCGTGACGGGCGCGGAGACAAAGGACAGAGACAAAAAACGCAAGCACCCCCTGCCGGCCCGTAACCCGGCAGGGGGCGGCTTGCGGCCTTTGTTCGACCGGCGGGGGCGGCGGGCTGCCGCCCGCGGCCGCCGGATCAGGCGTCAGACGGCAGTCGCCTTAGAAGGACGCGGTCAGCGAAGCGACAACGGTTCCGTCCGCCAACGCGGGGGTCGCGTTGGTGTCGCCCGAGCTGATGTCCGTGTCGATGTAGTGGACGCCGATGGACACGTTCTCGGTGATGCCCAGCGAGGCGCCGACGGACCAAGTCACGTAGTCGGGCTGGGCGAAGGTGGCGTTCTTCTCGATCTTCTGGTAGCCGATGGACGCGTCCAGCGTAATCCCGGCCAGCACCTTCACCGGCACCGCGTAGGACACATTGCCCTCGATCCAGTGGGCGGCGCCGCTGTCGGCGAAGAATTCCGGCGAATAGGCGTATTTCGCCCCGACCGACAGGCCGTCCATGATGTCGTAGCTGAGCCCCAGGGAGGCTTCCCAGAAGTCGTAGTTCAGCGAGCTCGCGGCGCCGGGATACGCGTAGTAGATGAGCCCGACATCCCAGCCGATGTTGTTGAACGAACCGGACACGCCGCCATAGAAATCCATTTCGGCGCTGGCGCCGGTGGCCGTCGTGGAACCGAAGTCCACGTTGGAGCCCCAGGTGCCGAGGTAGACGGACGTGCCGCCGACACCCGTGTCGACGGACCAGTCGATGCCGCCCTGGATGGCCGGGTTCTTGTTGGACTGGTCGAGCCCGCGGAAGCGGTATTCCGTCACCAGGCCCGCGTTGGCCGAGAAGGTCCCGGGGAACTTAAATTCTTCGGCCTGCGCCGGCAGGGCCAAAGCCGCAGCCGCCACAAAGCCGAGGGCACTCAAAAGCCGCACCACTGATGCCATTTTCTTGATCCTTTTTCACAGTTTACCCGAGGCATACACCCCACAGGTTCTGGTGTTAGCAAATTGGATGCCAGAAACAGAAAATTTAATTTATTGTTTTATAACAATAAATTAGTGCAAATTTTCGACGCTTGGGCGGTAAAAACGCAACATCATTTTGCATAAATTAATTGCATATAATTTTAATTGCCTAATTTTTATTCGTTTTTTCCCAGCAGAGAATGAATGTCCATTCCCGTGAATCGCTGTAAACGCAGAAAATCCGCACAATTCCGGCCCCGCGGGCGCGCCGGAGCAATCAGAACGGCGATAAGACAGGGTCCCGGCGATGCGGAAGAGTCACGCATCGCAGCCGCGCGGATTATCCGCCGGGACCGCGCAGGGCTTTCGCAAGGTCCGTCCAGAAGGCCGACGACCAGGACTGGACCGCCAAGCCGATGGCGGCCGCCAGGGCCGAGGCGACATCCGCCGCAGGGGCCGCCGGTTTCTTCCCGCCGCTCAGGTACTTGTCGACGCTGCCGCTGTCGAGGCGGACCTCGCCCTTTTCGGCGTCGTACAGCAGGTTGGTGGAGAACACCCGCTCATACTCCTGGGCCAGTTCAAGCACGTCCATCCCGATCTGGTGGACCGACTTGGTTCCCCCGTTGTAGGGCCCCTCGGTGATGAACAACGGCATGCCGAAGGCGAAGGACTTGCCCTCGCGGCGGCATTCCAGCATGGCGCGGTAGTCGACGGAATTGAACATCTGGCCTTCGATCGGGCTCTCGCCCTCGAACGCGACACGGTAGGCGCACGATCCGCCGCCCATCGGCGCCGTGCCGGTCAGCGGCGTCTTCACCACCGCATCGACCAGCGGCATCAGCACGGGCCCGTAGACGAAGCCCAGGTCCTTGCCGTCGGCGCGCACGGCCAGCCAACTGCCCTTGGCCCTGCCGACGACGGTCAGGCGCTCCCCTTCGCGGACGGCCGCGATCTTCTTTCCATTGGTATCGGGCTCCGCGCGGACGTTCAGATCCTTGGTCGCCACGTAGGTGCCCGCGCGCGGTGTCACGCTGTGGCCCAGGAAGGTGATGTCCTGCTTGTCCTGCGCCTCTGCGCGCGCCGCCCCGGCCAGAACGGCCGCCAGGGTGGCCACACACAGATAAAAGCCGCGACGACGGCGCACACGCCCCCGCCCGCCCCTCAGGATCGGATTGACGAACTGCACTGACCGTCCCATCGCCGAACCGCCCCAACCAGCCCGCGGACCCCCCGCGCCATCGCAAACTTATGCCCCTTCAAGGCGATATATGGTACCTCTATCAACAAGTTAGCACCACATAACTTTTCCCGCGCAGGTTTCCCGGGCGCCGCCAAGGGATCGCGGGTATCGCGGAGGACGACGGCATGGCGGTCATGACCCTGGCGGACCTGAAGGCGGCGCTGGATTCGCGAGGCCGCGTCCTGGGTCTCGACCTGGGCACCAGGACGATCGGCATGGCGCTGTCGGACGTCGGACGCACCATCGCCACGCCCTACGACACGATCAGGCGCACCAAATTCACCGCCGACGCGGCGGAACTTCTGCGCATCGTCGACGCCGAAGACGTCAAGGGCCTTGTCATCGGCCTGCCGGTCAGCATGGACGGCTCCGAGGGACCGCGCTGTCAGTCGACCCGGCAATTCGCCGCCAACCTTCTGGAAAGGCGCGACCTGCCCATCGCCTTCTGGGACGAGCGGCTGTCCACGGCGGCGATCGAACGGATGCTGGTCGGCGACGTCGACATGACCCGCGCCCGGCGCGGTCAGGTCATCGACAAGCTGGCGGCGGCTTATATATTGCAGGGCGCGCTCGACGCCCGCTGATCGCGGTCAGCGGGCGGTCGCCGCAGTGAGGCGATAGCCCCGTTTTCCCGAACGCTTGACCTCGTACATGGCCTTGTCGGCAAGGCGGATCAGGGCTTCCGCGGTCTCCGCATGCTCGGGGTAAAGCGCGACGCCGACGCTGGCGCCGATCATCACGGTCTCCCGCTTGGCCGTGAACGGCCGGGTCAGTTCGTCGACGATGGACTGGGCCACGCGGCCGACGTCCTGGGCGTTGGAAATCTGGTTCAGGATCACCGTGAACTCGTCGCCGCCGTAGCGTGCCACCGTGTCCGATGCGCGGACCCGGGCGACCAGGCGCACGGCGACCTGGTGCAGGATCATGTCCCCCGCCTCGTGGCCCAGGCGGTCGTTGACGGCCTTGAATCCGTCCAGGTCGACGAACAGCACGCCGATGCGGGTCTTCTCGCGCGCCGCCTGGCGCAGCGACACGTTCAGGCGGTCCATGAACAGCGACCGGTTGGGCAGGCCCGTGACCTCGTCGTGGCTGGCCATGTAGGCGATCTGCTGTTCGGCCAGGCGGTATTCCGTCAGGTCCGTGAAGGTGCGCACGACGCCGCCCGACGGCATCCTGGATTCGCGCAGCAGCACCGTGCGGCCGTCGGCGAAATCGATCTCGCCCGGACCGACGAAGGCGTCGGCGATCATCTTCTTGGCGCCGGCGGCGCCCATCAGCGCCGCGAACGGGATGCCCGGCTGAAAACTGTCGGCGATCTGGTCGAACAGGTCGCGGCACATCTGATTGGCGAAAATCAGGTTGTCTTCCGAATCGAAAACGGCAACGCCGTCGTGCAGGCGGTCCAGAACCTCGGCCACGCCGGGCTCGCCCGGCCCCGCCCCTGCTCTCGAATCCCGGGAAGTCACGCCGCAAACCCCTTGTGTTTATTCATTCGTCCGCCCCGCGCGGTACCGCCATCATGCCACCAACGGCGCGCGACCTCCAAGGCCCGCAATTTTACGTGACCCGCCTGGCACTCCGGCCTATATTCCGGCCCCATGATTTCCGGCGACACGGCAACAACTGAATTTCCCCATCGCCATTTGCTCGGTATCGAAGGTCTGACACCGGCGGAAATCACCTTTCTTTTGGACCGTTCCGAAACCTACGTCGAACAGAACCGCCAGACGAACAAGAAAAAGTCGGTTCTCAGCGGGCGCACGGTCATCAACCTGTTCTTCGAGGCATCGACCCGAACCCGGACCTCCTTCGAATTGGCGGGCAAGCGGCTCGGCGGCGACGTCATCAACATGTCGATCTCGGGCAGTTCCATCAAGAAGGGCGAAACCCTGGTCGACACGGCGATGACGCTGAACGCCATGCACCCGGACGTGCTGGTGGTGCGCCACGCGGACTCGGGGGCCGTGAAGCTTCTGTCGGAAAAGGTCAACTGCGCCGTGATCAATGCCGGCGACGGCAGCCACGAACACCCGACGCAGGCGCTCCTGGACGCGCTGACCATCCGCCGGCGGCTCGGCCGACTGGCGGGGCTGCAGGTCGCCATCTGCGGCGACATCCTGCATTCGCGCGTCGCACGCTCCAACATCCACCTGCTGACGACGATGGGGGCCCGCGTGCGCCTGATCGCGCCCAAGACGCTGATCCCCTATGCGGCCGAACGCCTGGGCGTGGAAGTGTTCCACGACATGGCCGAGGGCCTGCAGGACTGCGATATCGTGATGATGCTGCGCCTGCAGCAGGAACGCATGAAGTCGAACTATTTCCCCTCGGTGCGCGAGTACTTCACCTATTTCGGGCTCGACTACGAGATGCTGGCCCACGCCAAGCCCGACGCCCTGATCATGCATCCGGGGCCCATGAACCGCGGCGTCGAGATCGATTCCGAGGTCGCCGACGACTTCTACCGCTCGGTCATCCGCGAGCAGGTGGAGATGGGCGTCGCCGTGCGCATGGCGGCACTGGAAATCCTGGCCCACAACCTGGAACCCTTGGCCGAAACCAATTTGTGACGAAAGCCGAACCTGAGAGATGGCGGTAAAACTGGACGAACCCCTGGGCCGTGTGGCCTACGTCAACGCGCGCATCCTGGATCCGGCAGAAGGCTGGGACGGGACGGGCGGAGTCCTGACCGACGGCGAGAAGATCGCCGCCGCCGGGCCGGGGCTGTTCGACGCCGGCGTGCCCGAGGGCGCCAGGGTCGTTGACTGCGAGGGCGCCTGCCTGGCGCCGGGCCTCGTCGATATCCGCGCCCATCTGGGCGAGCCGGGGGCCGAGCAGAAGGAAACCCTGGCGACTGCCGGACGCTCGGCGACGGCGGGCGGCGTGACGACCCTCCTCTGCCTGCCCGACACGGAACCTTGCATCGACGACATGTCGGTCGTCGAGTTCGTCGCCCGCCGGGCGCGCATGCAGGGCCTGACCAAGGTCTATCCCTACGGCGCCGTGACCAAGGACCTGGCCGGCAAGGAGATCGCCGAATTGAAATTGTTGCGCGATTCCGGCGCCGTGGCCTTCACCGACGGCAGCCGCTCGATCGCCGACCCCCTGGTCCTGCGACAGGCGCTCGGCTACGCCGCGACCTTCGGGCTTTTGATCTGCCACCAACCGGAGGACCCGTCGCTCGCCGGCGGCGGCGTCATGAACCTGGGCGAGAATTCGACCCGCCTGGGCCTGGCCGGCATTCCGCGCGAGGCGGAGATCATCATCGTCGAACGCGACATCCGCCTGGTCGAGATGACCGGCGGCCGCCTGCACTTCGCCAATGTGTCGACCTCGGAAAGCATCGAGGTGATCCGCCGCGCCAAGGCGCGGGGCCTGGCCATCACCTGCGACACGGCACCGCCCTATTTCGCGCTGAACGAGCACGCCATCGGAGACTACCGCACCTTCGCCAAGCTGGCCCCGCCGCTGCGCGACGAGGACGACCGCCAAGCCATGGTGCGGGCGATCGCCGACGGGGTCATCGACTGCATCGCCTCCGACCACACGCCGCAGGACGAGGAATCCAAGCGCCTGCCCTTCGCCCAGGCGGCGTCGGGCGGCGTCGGCCTGGAAACCCTGCTGCCGATCACGCTCGAACTGTACCACAACGGCCACCTTACGCTGCTGCGGGCCCTCGACCTCGTGACCCGGGCGCCGGCGGCCCTCATGGGGCTGGAGGCGGGACGCCTGAAACCGGGCGGCTCCGCGGACATGGTGCTGTTCGACCCTGACCGGAGCTGGAAGGTCGACGCCGATGTGCTGAAATCGAAATCCAAGAATTCGCCCTTCGACGGGCGGCCCGTCCAGGGCCTGGTCCTGCGCACCGTGATCGACGGACGCACGGTCCACACCCACGGGGCCTGACGTCGTGGCCGGCGACCTTGACACCCACCTCGCGTTCGCCCTGGCCGTGCTCTGCGGCTATCTCCTGGGATCCGTCCCCTTCGGCCTGGTGTTCACGCGCATGGCTGGCCTGGGCGACATCCGCCAGGTGGGCTCGGGCAACATCGGCGCCACCAACGTGCTGCGCACGGGGAACAAGGCCCTCGCCTTCCTGACCCTGATCTGCGATTCCGGCAAGGGGGCCGCGGCGGCGCTCGCTGCGGCGTATCTGTGGGGGGCCGAAGCCGGGATGATCGCCGGGTTCGCCGGCGTCGTCGGCCACAACTTCCCGATCTGGCTGAAGTTCAAGGGCGGCAAGGGCGTGGCGACCACGCTGGGCGTGCTGCTGGCGGTCGACTTCATGGTCGGTCTCGCGGCCTGCGCGACCTGGCTGCTGGTCGCCGGAATTTTCCGCTATTCGTCCCTGGCCGCCCTCGGAGCGCTTGCCGCGGCACCGTTCTATGCCTTCTGGATGGTCGGGCCGGCCATGGCCTGGATGGCGGGCGGGCTGGCGGTGCTCGCCGTCGCCCGCCACAAGGCCAACATCCGGCGCCTGATTTCCGGCACGGAAAGCAAGATCGGACAGAAACGCGGATCGGGCGACGGGCCGCCTGGCGCCTAACCCGGCGCCGGCACCTTCCCTACAGGCTCTTGTTCAGCATCTGCGCGCAGGCCGAAACCACCATGGATTCCGGCGCGTCCTGCCCCGGCAGGGCGACCGCGAAGTCCGCCGCCAGATCGGCGCGGGCCGTGCGGGCGTCGGATTGATACCCCTGCAAGTCCGGCGCGCTGGCCATTGTCTTCACGTGCTCGGTGGCGCGGGCAGCGCAGACGGCCGCCTGTGCGTTGATCCAGGCGTCTTGAACATCGTCCTTGCTGGCGTCCGCGTAGACCACCCAGTCGTTGCCGAAGGCCAGGAAGGCGAGAACGATCGCCCCCACTCCCGCGCCTAACAGAAAGGGCATGGTTGATTTCGGCAGTTTCATGTCTTGCTCCTGTAAAAAGCGATTGAGACCCGACGCGCCAAGGGGCAACCGACGGCCCTGCACCCGGAAGGGCCTCCGATAGATGGAGGAGTGTATTGTCGAGCCCGTGTCGGCGAGAAAATCCCGCCGCCCGTCCGGCAAAGAACAATTTCCGCTGCCCGCGTTCGGCGTCGAGATGATTTTATAAATATAATATACACATAAAAACAATTCAACTATATTTTTGTATATTAATAAATTTAAAACCAAATCATTTTTAAGTAAATAATTTATTTTAGTATAAATTTACAATTGTGTTTTATGATCAACTGAAACTTATTTTTTTAATTTTGTTGTATACAGACACCCTGGAGCTTCCCATCGCCAGATTTCAGTATTCCTGCCCCCAAGAAAAGCTCAAGCCGCTCCCGTCTCCGCCCTCCGCGGCCGACGGATGATCCAGGAGCAGACGCACCGTGACCGTCGTGCCGTGTCCCAACCGGCTTTGAATAATGACCTCGCCGTCGTGCAGGTCGATCAGCGATTTGGAGATCGACAGGCCGAGTCCCCATCCCCGGTCCGAGGTGTAGGGATTGCGGGATTCTTCGGTGAACGGGTTCATGATATGGGGCAGGCGGTCGGGCGCAATGCCGACGCCGGTGTCGGCGACGGCGATTTCCAGGACGTTCCCGGCGGCGCTCGGGACGACCCGCACGTCGCCGCCCTCGGGCGTGAACTTGACGGCGTTGGACAGGAGGTTCAGCAGGACCTGCTTGATCGCCCGCCGGTCGGCAAGAATAGGCGGCAGTCCGTCGGACGCCTCGACGGTCAGGCTGATGCCTTTCTCCGCGGCGCGTTCTCGCACGGTAAGCACGCTTTCGGCGATCAGCTTGCCGACGTCGACGGTTTCGACCTCCAACGCCGTCTTTCCGGCCTCGATGGCGGAGATGTCGAGGACGTCGTTGACGAGTTCGAGAAGGTGCTTGGCGCTGGAATGGATGTCGTGGGCGTACTCGCGATACTTCCCCGAGCCCGGAGGGCCGAAATACTGATTGTAGAGGATGTCCGAGAACCCCAGGATCGCGTTCAGCGGCGTGCGCAGTTCATGGCTCATGGCGGTGAGGAACTCCGACTTGGCGCGGTTGGCCTGCTGGGCCGCGTCCTTGGCCGCCTCGGCTTCCAGCCGCGCCCGCTGCAGCAGCGCCGTCGTCCGTTCCGTCTCCAGGTCGTAGCGCATGTTCGCATAGATGACCGCGGCGCCGAGGGCGAACAGCGCCAGGGCGCCGGCGACGTTCACCCACAACAGGCCCGACCGCCTGGGCCAGCCGTTGGCCGGCTCGGCGGCGATCGCCCAGGTGCCCGACACCAGGTTGACGTCCAGGTATACGGGATCGGCCCCCAGCACCGACGCTTCGCCCCAAAAAACCTCGCCGTCGCGGCCAAGGCCGTTTCGCCCGATCAACGCCAGACGGTAGCGTTCCCGGTATTCCGGCAAGCCGGTGTCCCGAACGAAGGAATCGAAATCGATCACCGTCGACACGAGACCCCACAGCGTCGGCCGCGTCCGGTCCCCCGGATCGATATACACGGGAAACCGGGCTATGATGCCGACGCCGCCCTGGACAAGGTTCAGCGGCCCGGCGATGACGACGGCGTTGTCCCGGATGGCCCGTTCGACCTGGGGCCACTGCGCGGGCGTCTTCCGGTAGTCGAGGCCGATTGCCTTCTCGTTCCCGGTCACGGGATAGACATGGCTGATGACCAGGTCCCTGGCGAGCCCCAGGTTACGGACGCGCCCGCCCGCCGATCCAAGCAGGTCGGCGGCGACGGCCGAAAACTCCTTCTGGTCCAGATCCGGGCGCGCCTTGACGTAGCTTATCAGCCCCCGGATCAACTGGATGTCGGCGTTGAGCAGGCTTTCCATGCGGGAGCGCAGCTTGCCGATATCTTCCGCCGTCTGCAGGCGCGAATCCGTCGCCGCCGACCGCAAGGCGTACTGTTCCGCGAGAAATCCGCCCAAAGCGCAGGCCGCGGCGAGGATTGCGATCCTGACGAGTGAAGTGGTGAATTGCGTCCGCATAGCGCTGCCCAAGAGATACTGCATCCGACTATATACAAGCCAACCGGGAGCGAGTCCGAATTCTTGAATCGCGCCACGACCGGCGGTTCGGCGGTTGCGATGCCTCCGTTGGCGCACCAATTCATGGCGAATGGCCTACTTTCCAATTGTATACAATTCCTGTTAAATTGGCCCCGTCGCCGAGGAGTAGAGGAAAAGTCCATGCCCGACACCACGGATATTGATCCGAGGTCCGACGCCGATGCGTCATCCGTTTCAGAAGCAGCCGCAGAAAACGCCCGCCGCCTGAAGGCCCGCAAACGCCGTTTCGTCATCGCCCTGGTCATCGGCGTCCTGGGCACGCTGTTCGGCGGACTTGAGATTCATGACCGCGTGACCAACATCCACGAAGTCGATGCCCGCATCGGCGGCGACCTGATCACGGTCTCGTCGAGGGTCGCCGGCTGGGTCACGGCGATCAGCGTGTCCGAGGGTGACGGCATTCAACCGGGCACGATCCTGATGAGCATCGATGCCCGTGAATCGGCGCTGAAGGTACGCGAGTTGGAAGCCCAGATCATGAGCCTGCGCGCGGAAAAGGACAGGACCCTGGCGGAGAAGAACCTGGTCGACAAGGAAACGGCGTCGAAGCTGAAGTCCGAACAGGCCCGCTTGGCATCGGCCCAGGTTACCGTGTCGTCCCTGGAGCCTCAGCTGGAACTCGCGCGGCGCGAGCACGAGCGGTCCAAGTCCCTGTTCCAGACGCGTGTCGTGTCGCGCCGTCAGCTTGACCAGGCGGAATCGGAACTGAAGAAGCTGGAGCGCGAGTACCGCATCGCCGTCGCCGACCTGCATGCGGCCGAGGCCAAGACCGCCGAGGTCGAGGCCGAACGCGGGCGCCTTGCGGTGCTGGACAGCGCCGTCGCCGTGTATACCCATCGTGAATCGGAGTTGCAGGCCAAGTTGGACGAACAGCGTCTGGACCTGTCCGACCGCACCATCCGCAGCGCCATCAAGGGCGTCGTCGACAAGACCTTCGTCGAAGTCGGCGAATACGTCACGCCCGGGCAACGCCTGGCCCTCATTCACGATCCTGAGGTCATCTGGATCGACGCCAACATCAAGGAAACGGACATCCGCAAGACCAAGGTCGGGGACCTCGTCCAGGTTTCCGTCGACGCCTATCCGGACAGGAAATTCACGGGCCGAATCAAGGTCATCGGCAACGCCACCACGGCGGAATTCGCGCTGCTGCCCAGCCCCAATCCCAGCGGCAACTTCACCAAGATCACGCAGCGTCTGCCGGTGCGGATCGCCATCGACCAGCAGGACCGCCTGTTGCGGCCGGGCATGATGGTCGAGATCAAGATCGACGTTGACCAGTAAATCCTCCGCCACGTCGATCGACCCCGGCTCCATCAGTTCCTTCCGCCGCTGGTCGGTAACCCTGTCCGGCTTGCTCGGCGCGGTTTCCATGATCCTGGCCGCAACGGTGGTCAACGTCGCCGTGCCCTCGATCATGGGCGCCTTCGGTATCGGCCAGACCATCGCCCAGTGGACGTCGACCGCCTTCATCACCACCATGGTCGCAAGCCAACTCCTCAGCGTCTGGGTCGTCGCCCATCTGGGCCAGCGCAACACCTATGCCATGACGCTCATCGTGTTCGCCGCCGGCGGCGTCTTGTCCGCCTGGGCGCCCAACATCGACACGTTGATCGCCGGGCGGCTTCTGCAAGGGTTCGCCGCCGGCGTCGTTCAGCCCCTGGTGCTGTCGACCATCGTGTCCGTGTTCCCGGTGGAGAAACGCGGCTTCGCGGTCAGCATGTACAGCGTGGGCGTGACCCTGGCGCCCAGTTTCGGCCCCATCGTCGGGGGCTTGACGCTCGATGCCCTGACCTGGCGGCACATTTTCCTGGTGCCCCTGCCGCTCGCCTTCATCGCCTTCCTGCTGGGGCTCAGCTTCATGCCCCAGGAAAAGCACAAGGGGCCGCTGCCGCGTCTCGACTGGACCGGCTTGGCGCTCGTCTGCACCTTCAGCGTCTGCGTCATGTCCGGGCTCGCCAACGGGCAGCGCTGGGGCTGGCACTCCAACGAGGTGGTGGGGCTATTGGCCGGCGGCTTGACGGCGGGGGCCGTGTTCCTGTGGCACCAGACGCATTCGGACAGCCCCATCCTCGACGTTACCCTGTTCAAGAACCCGGCTTATGCCGCGGCCATGCTCATCGCCTTCCTGTTCGGGGCGGGCAACTTCTCCACCAACTACGCGATCCCCGTGTTCACCCAGACTGTACAGGGTTTCACCGCCACTGCGGCGGGTCTGGTGCTGGTGCCGGCAGGCGTCGTCCTGTTCATGATCACGCCCATCAGCGGCCGCTTGAGCGACCGCCTGCCCGCCCATTATCCGATCTTTTCCGGCATCGTTATCTTCGCCATCGCCACCTGGTT
Organism: Rhodospirillales bacterium CG15_BIG_FIL_POST_REV_8_21_14_020_66_15; assembly: GCA_002781745.1. GTDB lineage: Bacteria > Pseudomonadota > Alphaproteobacteria > Rhodospirillales > Casp-alpha2 > UBA1479. Next base: position 1,585 of record PFFW01000127.1, on the reverse strand, counting down.
CATCGCGCACTCGGACGTCAACACGGCGTTCCTCATGATGGTGCTCTATACCATGCTGTCGCGCGTGGCGCTGGGTCTGGTCATGCCCAACATGGGGGCGACGGCGCTCCGCGCCGTACCCGACGACAAGATCAACGCCGGCGCGGCCACCTACAACTTCGTGCGCCAGTTGGGCGGCGCCTTCGGCACGCTGATCTTCGTCGTCATCACCGAACAGCGGACGGCATTCCACGCCGATGCGATGGCGGCCACGCAGACGTCGGGCAATCCCCTAAGCATGGAATTCATCGAGAAAGTCGGGCGCGTGCTCGCCGAAAGCGGCGTGCCGGACGCGCACCAGACGGCGGGCGCCCTCAACTTCCTGTCCAAGGTGGTCCACGCCCAGGCGACGACGCTCGGCTTCCAGGATTCGTTCATGGTCGTGGCCGTGGTGTTCCTGACGGCACTAATTCCCGCCTGGATTTTGGGCAAAACAACCAATAAGAGAAATTAGCTATTTTATTTTCCCTTTTTCATGAAGCCGCCCTCGGATAATCTCTCTCCGACATCCAGGGGGCAGACATGCCGGACACATCGGCGGCAGACCGCCATCGGACACTCTCGGACGAAGAACGGATCGCCTGGCTGCGCCTGATCCGCTCGGCCAACGTGGGTCCGGGCACCTTCTTTCGCCTGTTGAACCGTTTCGGCACGGCGGCGAGGGCGTTGGACGCACTGCCGCATCTGGCGCGCCGGGGCGGGCGTGCCGCCGGATTGCGCATCGCCGCCGCGGTCGAGGCCGAACGGGAACTGGCGGCGGCCCGCCGCGCCGGCGCCGTGGCGATCGCCTGGGGCGAGCCCGCCTACCCGCCCCTGCTCGCCCATATCCACGATCCGCCGCCGATCCTCTATGCGACCGGGCGGCTCGACCTGATGGCCAAGAAGACCATCGGCGTGGTCGGCGCGCGAAACGCCTCGGTCAACGGGCGACGGTTCGCCCGGAAGATCGCGACCGACCTGGGCGCCGGCGGCCTGATGGTCGCCTCGGGGCTGGCGCGCGGCATCGACGCCGCGGCGCACGAGGGCGCACTGGCCACCGGCACGGCGGCGGTGCTGGGCGGCGGTGTCGACGTCGTCTACCCGGCCGAAAACCGCGGCCTTCACGAGCGCATCGCCGCCGAGGGCGTCCTGCTGTCCGAGGCGCCGCCCGGTACAACGCCCCAGGCG
>PFFW01000127.1:0-242 GCA_002781745.1 Rhodospirillales bacterium CG15_BIG_FIL_POST_REV_8_21_14_020_66_15 | reverse complement strand
TCGACTCGATCGAGGCCAGCGACACGATCAGGTCGACCGTCGACGGCGGCAGGCTGTGCGCCTCGTCCACGATCAGCACCGCGCCGTCCTTGTAAGACCGCAGCTGCAGCAGGAACTCGTCGAGCCGCGCCTGCAGCTCCGCCCGGCCCGCCCCGGTCAGCCGGCCGCGCTGGACCTCGTCTTTCGACACCGCGCCCAGGTCCTGCAGCATCAGCCGCAACAGGTCCTCCGGCGACAGCAGG